>CANBWJ010000010.1 GCA_947373115.1 Opitutia bacterium
CGAGTCTTTGGGTGCGACGATTGCCTCGATGTTTGTCCGTGGAATAAGTGGGCGCAGATCACAAAGGAGCAAAAATTTTCATCGCGGGCACATGTACCGCTGCGTGAAACCTTGGCCTGGTCAGAGGGGGATTTTACGAACCACTTTAAGGGGACGCCGGTCAAACGACTGGGGTTGCATCGCTGGTGGCGCAACGCCCTGACGGTTTTAGGAAATAAAGGTCAGGCCGGAGACCTCCCCGCTGTGATCGCCTTGGCGGATCACGAAAATGCGATGGTGGCAGAGCATGCAAAATGGGCACACGACGAAATTATTGCGCGTGGCTAAAGCTCCTTATTGCCTCCGAGTCGGTCGCAGCTTATACCTCATGGCGTGACGCTCATCCAAGCATACATGGCACTCGCAGTGGTGCTTCTTTTCGCCGGCCGACTTTTTTATAATGCAGCGCCCAGCCTAAAAAGTTTTCGGCGTTCGACGGGGGCGACGGCATTTTTACTGCTCTTAGCGGTCGGCTGGTTTACCTACCAGTTGCTTAATTTACCCGAGCCAGACTTGGCCGGACTGCCTCGCTTGCCGGTTGTAATCATTTTCAGTCTCGCGTCATTGGCGACGTACTTTGTTATGCCCGACTTCCTTTCGGTGCGCGCCTTGGGTGTGCTAATGTTGTTCCTAGCCCGGCAAACTTTGGACGCGGGCTACCGTCACCTGCCGTACAGCTTACTCGATGCCAGCATCAGTTACGGCATCCTAGTAATTTTTGGTTTCTGGTGGGCAGTTTCGCCAGTGGCCTTTAACGCCCAGTGCGATTGGGTGACGGCGTCGCCCGTGAGGCATAAGACATGGGGTGTGATTTTATATTCATTGGCCATCGCCTGCATCATTCAGGCCGCATTCTTGCCGTGAGCCGTCCGCTCTTAATCGTCGTTTCGGGTCCAGCGGGCAGTGGAAAAACCACGCTCTGTGCTTCGCTCATGCAGGCGCATCCGCAAGTGATTCGCCGCGTCATTACCTGCACCACGCGCGCACCACGAGTGGGTGAAGTCGATGGCGTCGATTACCATTTCTTAACCAAGGAAGCCTTCGCGCAACAAGTCCAGCAGGGTCAATTTTTAGAAAATGCGACGGTGCACGGAAATTTTTACGGCTCGCGCATTGCCGATGTCGCCAAGCACCTGAACTCCGGACACGACGCGCTGTTAAACGTCGACGTCCAGGGCGCTGCGACGATGCGCGAGAAAGCCAAACAAGATGTTCGACTGGCAGCTTCATTAGTCACCGTCTTCGTCCGCGTGAGTGACCACGCAGAATTACGCCGACGGTTAACGGGTCGCGGCACAGATCCGGCGGATGAAATTGACCGACGCGTGGCAGCGGCTGAATGGGAGCTGCAGCACGCAGGACATTATCAGCACGTGATTGAGAGTGGCCCGCGCGAGGCTGACTTTGCGGCACTCCAAAAAATTTACCTCGAGGAGAAAAAGCAGCACGCATGATGGAAAAAGCCGCCATCTCGGGTGTGCTCGATGAGATTGCTGTTTTGCTCGAGCTCACTGGCGAAAACCCATTTAAGATTAGGGCCTACTCGGCAGGTGCGCGTATTTTAGAAACGCTCACCGAAGACTTAGATGAATTAATTAAGACTGGGAAGCTGGCCGACGTCCCGGGCGTGGGCGAGGCGTTGGTGGATAAAATCACCACACTTCGTCGTGATGGCGTGCTGCCCTTTCACCAAAAATTAAAGGCGAGCATTCCGCCGGGCTTACTGGAGGTGATTCAAATTCCTGGACTAGGCCCAAAGAAGGTTCGTGCGCTGTGGACACAATTGCAGGTTGAGGACATCGCTCGCTTGAAAGCTGTTTGCGAATCGGGCGAAGTCGCCGCCTTGAAGGGTTTCGGGGAAAAGACGCAGACAAATATTTTAGCAGGTATTAAGAATCGCATCGCTTACGCACAGCGCCACCGCTGGGCGGATGCGGCGGAGATTGCGGAGCCCATTTTGGAGGGCCTTAAAAAACTACCGCAAGTGAAGATGGCTGAATCGGCCGGCTCCTTGCGTCGCGCCCGTGAGACGGTGGGCGATTTAGATTTTCTCGTAGGCTCAACAGAACCTGGACCCATCATGGAATGGTTCGTGCATTATCCAGGCGTGAAAGAAGTCACGGCCCAGGGTGAAACGAAATCGAGCGTGCGTTTCGAGAGTGGCCTGCAGGCCGACCTGCGCGTGGTGCCGCCGGAACAATTTTATTTTGCGCTCCATCACTTCACTGGCTCAAAGGAGCACAATGTTGCGATGCGTCAGCGCGCGCTGTCGCGCGGACTTAGCATGAGTGAGTGGGGGTTTAAGTCGGTCGACGACAAGACCGTGGCCCCAGGTGCACAAAGCGAAGAAGAAGTTTTTAAGGCCCTCGGCCTCGAATGGATTCCGCCGGAGTTACGTGAAGGTGCGGGCGAGATTGAAGAGTCGGAGGCCAAGCGCTTGCCGCAGTTAGTTAAGCTTCAGGACATCAAAGGCGTTTTTCATAATCACACCACGGCCTCGGACGGTGACCACACTTTAGAACAAATGGCGGCCGCGGCGGAAAAAATGGGTTGGAGTTACCTCGGTATCTCCGATCACTCAAAGTCGAGCTTCCAGGCTCGAGGCTTAGATGAAAGCCGACTCGCCCAGCAGATTGAGGAAATTAATAAACTGAATCAGTCGGGTCGTTTTAAAGTGCGCGTGCTGAGCGGTAGCGAGGTGGATATTTTACGTGACGGCTCGCTGGATTTTTCGGACGAAGTTTTGGGCAAACTCGATTTCGTGGTGGGCTCAGTGCACAATCTTTTCACTTTAGATAAAGAAGCCCAGACGCAGAGAATCATTAAAGCGATTGAGAATGAGCACGTGGATATGATTGGTCACTTGACTGGCCGCCTGCTCAATCGACGCGAACCTTACGAGGTGGATGTCGCCAAAATTATCGATGCGGCCGCAGCGAATGATACCATTCTGGAACTCAATGCGAACCCTTGGCGTTTGGATTTAGATTGGCGTTGGTGGCGACGGGCTGCGGAAAAAGGTGTGCTTTGTGCGATTAATCCGGACGCTCACGACACAGAGCAATTAGGCTTTGCCGCACACGGGGTACGCATTGCACGCAAGGGCTGGCTTACAAAGGAGCAGGTTTTAAATACACGCTCTTTGCCCGAAGTTTTAAAGTGGCTGGGTCGAAAGTAAGGTTACGGCTCGCCCTCGGTGATAATCTTCTTCTAAAAAGGTGTCATGCTATTCGATAAGCGCCGACTTTTGCTGATTGCGGGCCCTTGCTCGCTCGAATCGGAATCCAATTGCCGCACTGTGGCCAAGGAGCTCAAAGCGTTGGCTGCGAAGCATGCAGAGCTGAACATTATTTTTAAGGGATCATATGATAAGGCCAATCGTACCTCGTTGGGCGGCGATCGTGGCCCTGGCATGGAAGCCGGACTCGCCTTGCTCGCGATGGTCAAAAAAGATTACGGCTTTTCGGTGCTCACCGATATCCATGGTCCGGATCAATGTGCGCAGGTCGGCAAAGTAGCTGATGTCCTCCAGATTCCCGCTTTTATGTGTCGGCAAACCGACCTCTTAGTCGCGGCGGCGAAGACGGGGCGCGTGGTGAATGTTAAAAAGGGTCAGTTCCTCTCGCCCTTTGAAATGCGCTTTGTCGTCGATAAATTAAACGGTGCGGGTGCCGCAGAAATTTGGCAGACGGATCGCGGCACCACTTTCGGCTACCAGAACCTTGTCGTTGATATGCGCTCATTCCCGATCATGGGCGGCTTTGGTCACCCCACGATTATGGATGCGACACACGCCGTACAGTTGCCTGGTGCCGCGGGTGGTTCCTCGGGCGGACAGCGCGAATACGTTCCCATTTTGGCGAAGGCCGCACTTGCGGCGGGTGCGGATGGTTTATTCATGGAAACGCACCCCGATCCGTCGAAAGCAATTTCGGACGGACCTAGCCAAGTGCCATTGGCCGAATTCCCTGCGTTAGTGGAATCGTGCCTCCGCGTTTGGAAAGCCGTCCGCGCTTAACGATAAAGCAATCGCACGGCGGCGGCACGGTCAAACTTGCCACGTAAATCGAGCGGAAGTTTTTCGACGAAGACGTAATGCTTGGGACGGGCGGCGGGCTCGAGTGCTTCGGCTGCTTTATGAATAGCGGCCGTGTTGTATTCGTTAGCGACTACGCAAGCGACCACCGTCTCGCCCCACTGTGCATCGACGACGCCGAAGACGTGGATGTCTTGCACGAGCCCCGAGGACTTTAGCACGGATTCAACGCGCTCGGGGTCGACCTTTTCACCACCCGTTATAATTACTCGATCCGCGCGCCCGTGAACTTCAACGGTGCCGTCAGCGTGAACCGTGCCGAGGTCGCCCGTCGTATAAGGGTGCGTAAGGGTTTCGCCGTTCCAGTAGCCGAGTCCGAGTGCGGGCGAGTCGATGATGATGCGGTGATTTTCTGCTTTAAAATGCACGCCTGGTAGTGGCGTGCCTGCGAGGGATTTTCCCTGCCAGATGCGTTCAGGCGGACAGAGTGCGCAAGCGGCAGCAGTTTCCGTCATGCCGTAAGTCACGTAAACAGGCAGGTGGTGAATGCGGATTTCGTCGAGCACTTGACGGGGAATGGATGACCCTCCCAGCAGAATCACCTTGAACCGTCGTAACCAGGTGAGTCCATCGGGGTGATGAATAATGCGAGAGAGCTGCGTGGGTACGAGTGAGGCCACCGTTGTGCCGTGCAGCGGTAATTTTATTTCGGGCAGCGGTGCGGTGGATAAAAATCGGCCGTCGTAAATACCGTATTCACCACCCGAAACTTGCGCACGCCAGAAGGGCATTAATCCGCTCACGTGCCAGGGCGGGGTAAAACTGGCGCCATGAAGTACGGGAGAAAATCCGCGAGCCTCGAGAGCGTTTTGCAATCCTTTCGCCGCCGCCCGCAAAGTTTTTTTATTATGAATAACAAACTTAACCTTTCCGCCCGTGCCTCCCGTTGGAATCATCAGGCAGTCCATCCACTGCTCGGGCCAATGTTCGGGAACGTTGCCGTGGGGAACTAAATTATTTCCTTCGACTGGGGTGCCGCGGGGAATCAGATTGGCGGCGGCCTGCAGCTCGTTGTGCTCCCAGCGCGGGTTACCCAGGAAAACGGGTCGGGCAATGCCAGACGCTTTTAAAACTTCCTGTAAGTAAGTTTTATAATCCGAATGAAAAACAGCGAGGCCCCTCATGATATTTCCTTCCAGATTTTAGTCCAATCGAGGTCGCTCCGTCCAGCGACGATGGGGCCCGAGTTATGGTAGTCGCGGGCATCGTTTTCAAATAGGCCGATGGTGTCGAATCCCTGTGCCAGGGTTGAAGGTTCTTGTGCCGCAAACCACAAAGCCGCTTGGCGACCAATGGCGGTTTCAAACGCGGACGAATAGATAATTTGCCCAACATGCGAGGCGCGCCATTGACGGAACTCTCGCCAGTCTCCCACGAGTGCAGGTTTTACAACGATTGGGCCGGACCAATTCATTCCGCCGGGGGCGAGGAATGATTCATCGAGCGCAATTTTATTATGGCCGAGTGAGGCATAGCCGGCGTGCCCGACGGCGAGCGGTTGTTCCATAAACTCGATTTGTTTTTCCCCGCGCACAAAGTCGGCCCATGTGCGTGCGGCGTTTAAATCGAGTGAGCCGTTGGCATCAAGGCGCAACGTCGCCTCCGATGGGGCGGCCGATAAAATCGCCTCCACCTCGGTTAAAGGTGTTTGCGCGTTAATTTTTAATTTAAGCGTCGTAAAGCCCTCGCCCCATTTTGCTTGTGCCCCTGCCACGTTCGGAGCGGTTAAGAGGCCAGCGCATTTAATTTTTCCCGCAAAAGTTTTAATCTGACTCCAGGCCGCACAGCTGCTGAGGGCGGAGCGCAGACAGGGAAAAGAATTTTTATCGGCGGCAACAATCGATGTTAAGTGCGATAGGCTACCCTGGGCGGAGCGGAGGATTTCGCGTGCCTGATCGATGGTCTCGGTGGGGAAGGTGGGCCAGGGAGAAATTTCGCCATACCCGATTTCCCCATTTGTTTCGGTGCGGAGTAGAATGCGATCGACTGACTCCACGGTGCCTCTGGCGGTCACGAGGGGCTGACGGAATCGTCGTCGAACCCTCAAAAACTCGTATTTTCCGCTGTTCATTCAGAAGAGTATCGGGAATTAACCTAAAGTCGCAAAATCAAATTGCCACCCTGGCGGTGGGTGCCTAACACCCTTTGGGGAAACCGACCACTATGGCTTCCTCAAAAAACAAGGCCCGCGTTTCACTGGACGAGCGCTTTTACCTTCCCGCTGATCCGTTCTTTATGGCCAATGCTGGTCTGGGTCTGACTTACGACGACGTCTCACTCGCCACTCGATATTCAGAGGTTTTGCCGCGAATGACCCGATTAGACTCTTCGCTGTCGGATATGCTGAGTTTATCGCTCCCGATTGTCTCATCGGACATGGATACCGTGACGGAACACAAGATGGCCATCGCGATGGCGCTTAATGGCGGGCTCGGGCTCTTGCACTATAACATGAAGGCCAGCGATCAGGTCGCCGAGGTCCGCCGGGTGAAGAATCATATTCACGGTATGATTGGTGACCCAGCAGTGGTTTCGCCCGAACACACGATTGCCGAAGTTTTACAGCGCATCGAATCCGAGGGCCTGGCCTTCAGCACTTTCCCGGTCGTCAATCGCGACAATGCCTTGATGGGCTTATTGCCCGGAAGCGCGGTGAAGGAGCGACATGGCCGCCGCAAGGTCGCGGAAGTGATGATTCCGCGCGACAAAGTTTTCAGCGTAGTGGAAAAAGACCTCGGCAAGGATCCAATCGCCAAAGCCGATAAATTATTTTCCGAAAACGTCGGACAGAACAAATTGCTCGTGGTGGACGCCAAGAATCAGCTGCGTGGCTTGTTTACTTTGAGTGATATCGAACGCATTTCAGAGGAATCGCGTGCCCATGTGCGTCCGACGCGTGACAGTAATTTCCGTCTGCGCGTAGGCGTGGCGGTTTCGGTGCCACGCACTCCCGAAGGCGAAATTGACCAAGACGCATTCCAGTCGCATGTGGCAGCACTCGTCGCAGAAGGTGCCGATGCTTTAGCCATCTCGACTGCACACGGACACACCAAGGGTGTGGGTGACGCACTGCGCATGCTGCGCAAGCAACACAAAGGGATTACCCTGATTGCAGGAAATGTCACGAGTGGGGAAGGCGTCGAATTTTTGGCGGCAGCTGGTGCCGATGCGATTAAGATTGGTCAAGGTCCCGGCTCCATTTGCACCACGCGGATGGTGGCAGGTGTCGGCATTCCTCAGCTCACTGCACTTTATGTCGCTTCACGTGCGGCGGCACGCAAGGGCGTGCGAATTATTGCGGATGGCGGCATCTCGAAGAGTGGTGATATCGTGAAGGCACTGACACTCGCCGATGCGATTATTCTCGGCGGTCTCCTCGCAGGCAGTCGCGAGGCCCCGGGCAAGTTGATGGAAATCAACGGTAAGACTTATAAAGAATACCGTGGCATGGGTTCGCATGAAGCGATGCGCAAGGGCTCGGCCGCACGTTACGGACATAATGCTTCGGGCAAATTCAACAAGGTTGCCGCCGAAGGTATCGAGGCGTTGAAAGAAGTTTCGGGTACGGTGGATCAAGTCTTGGGCAACTTGGCGGGCGGCGTGCAAAGCGGCCTCGGTTATTTAGGTGCCAAAAACCTGGCGGAACACCGCGAGAAAGCTCGCTACATTCGCGTCACTCCCGCTGGCCAGCGTGAAGCGGCGCCGCACGACGTGATTGAAATCAAGGCAGGCTCTTAAAATAATTGGACGACTAATCGAGTGAGCCACAAAAAGATTTTTTCATGGAACGTTAACGGTGTACGTTCTGCCTTGGGCAAGGGGCTTTCCGAATTCATCGCATCGACCACGCCGGACGTTTTATGCCTGCAGGAAACTAAGTGTGAGACGGCAACCGCCCAAACCTTGGGGCTGAATTTTCCGCATCAGTTTTGGCACGAAGCCGAAAAGAAGGGTTATTCGGGTACGGCAATTTTATCGAAGGTGGCACCCATAAGCGTGGTCACTGATTTTCCGGGCGAGCACCCCAACGAAGGCCGCGTGGTCACCGCAGAATTTAAGGATCTTTTTGTCGTGAGTGCCTATGTGCCGAATTCACAGCGCGAGCTCGAGCGCCTCGACTACCGTTTGCAGTGGGATGCAGATTTTCGAAAACACTTAGCTAAACTCGCCAAGAAAAAATCGGTGATTGTTTGTGGGGATTTAAATGTCGCCCACGCCGAAATAGATTTGGCGAACCCTGCGACCAATCGTCGCAACGCGGGCTTTACGGATGAAGAGCGCGAATCCTTTGGCGAACTTCTCCAGGGTCATGGTTTTGCTGACACTTTCCGCGTGCAGAACCCGACCTTGGCTCAGCGCTACAGTTGGTGGAGTTATCGACCAGGCATTCGCGAGCGCAATATTGGTTGGCGCTTGGATTACTGTTTAGCGTCCGACGGACTAAAGTGGTCGTCGCCCGAGATTCACGACAAGGTCAAGGGCTCGGACCATTGCCCCGTTTCGGTTTCGGTGGCCTCTGAATTAGCTTAGTGGTGGTGCTTGCCCATCAAGCGACGAACCCAAGGGGTTAAAATAAAAAGCAGACCGGTGGCCGCGGCGACCACGAGGGTTTGTTGCCAAAAGAAATTTACGAGCGCCTGAGGATTGGTGGACGCGAAGTCTTCGGCGATGACGCCTGCGAGTTTATTGCCGAGGCTCATGGCGAGGAACCAAATGCCCATGATCAGACCGACCAGTCGGGCAGGTGCGAGTTTAGTCATCGTGCTTAGGCCCACCGGGCTGAGGCACATTTCACCGAGGGTTTGCAGGAAGTAAACGCCGACCAGCCACCATGGACTCACGCGGCCGGCGGCAGTCAGCTGCGACGCGGGAATCATGAGTGCAAAAGATAGGCCCATGAACCCGAGGCCGAGGGCGAATTTAAAAGGCGTCGAAGGCTGGCGATGGCCGAGCCAAATCCAGAGCCAGGCGAAGATGGGTGCGACAGCGACGATGAAGATCGCGTTGACTGATTGGAAATAGGACGACGGAAATTTCCAGTTCCCGATTTCATTGCGCGTGAGGTCTTCAGCAAAAAGTGTGAGCGAGGAACCCGCTTGTTCGTACACGGCCCAGAAAATAATGGCGGCGACGAAAAAGATCAGAATCGCCGCCAGCCGTCGGCTGTCTTCGTCCTTCAAAAAGACCCCGAAGTAAATCACCCCCGCAATGGGCAGCATATAAATAATATAGGCGATACGCGGCTCGTAGTCGGACAGCATCATTAGCCCCAGCAATGCCAACGTGCCCGCGGCGACGAAAAATAATTTGAACCAAGGCTTGTGTGAGCCTGGAGCTGGTGGATTGCCGATGTGTTTAATCCATTCGAGACGACGGATGTAAACCCACATGCCGAGTGTCATGCCCACGCCCGCGGCACCGAAGCCCCAGTGCCATGAGTGTAAGGGATCGAGGCCCCAGCCGATGAGCAGGGCCCGAAACTCTTCGCTTTGAGCGAGCCAGCCCGTGACGAGTGGGGCGGCGAAGGCACCGAGATTAATGCCCATGTAAAAAAGCGAGAAGCCGGCGTCGCGTCTTTCATCGTGGCTGGAATAAAGTCCACCCACCAAGGTGCTAATGTTGGGCTTGAGTAAGCCTGTGCCCAGCGCGACGAGAATGAGGCCGCCGTAAAAAGTTGGCGTGGAATTAAGTGCCAGCGTGTAGTGGCCGGCCGTGATAATAAATCCGCCGATGAGCACGGCGCGACGGGCGCCGATAAAATTGTCGGCGATGTAGCCACCGAGGATGCACACCATGTAACTCGACATGGTATAGTTGCCGTAAATTTGGGCGGCCGATTTTTGGTCCATGCCCATGCCGCCGGCGGCGATCGGTGCGACCATGAACAGGATGAGCAGGGCACGCATGCCGTAGTACGAGAAACGCTCCCACATTTCGGCGAAGAATAGATTGGTCAGCCCGCGAGGGTGTCCGGCCAGACCTCGGGTGTCGGGTGCCGAGAACTCTTCGGGCACGGAAAATTCTGGGTCGGGCATTCGAGTGATAATGAATAGAGAATTAGGGGCGGGCGACACTCAGATTATGCGGGCGGGCGGGTCTGCGTTGACATAAACGAGTCGCAGCTTAAACATATTGAGACTCATTCTCAATTAGCGTGACACCGCTCTCACAGCTCCTGCCAGGACAGTATGGCAAACTCTCGTCGCTCAACCCTGAGCGGGCAGTGGATCAGCGTCTAATGGCCTTAGGGTTGTTACCAGGGATGGTGCTGAAGTTGATTCGGCGGGCACCTTTGGGTGATCCACTGGCCATTGAGTTTGGCGGCCAGGTGGTCAGCCTGCGCCTCGCCGAAGCCGAGAGCTTAATTGTCGATGTGGCGGCCGACTGTCCAGTGCAGCGCCCGCAAAAATTATCATGAGTGCCAAAGAGATTACCGTCGCACTCGTCGGCAACCCCAACACGGGGAAGTCTACTTTATTCAATGCGCTGACGGGTCTCCGTCAGAAAGTCGGAAATTATCCTGGCGTGACGGTCGCCCGAAAGTCCGGTCGCTGTGATTGTGGCGACGGCTTAAAAGTCGAGCTGGTCGATTTGCCTGGTCTGTATTCTTTGGCGGCGGCTTCGCCTGACGAACAAGTAGTCACCGATGTTTTACTCGGTTCACTTGAAGGCAGTCAGCAACCCGATGCCATTGTAGTCGTTCTCGATGCGACTAATCTTTTAAGAAACTTATTTTTAGCCTCACAATTAGCGGAACTCAATTTGCCTTTGGCGGTGGTGTTAAACCAAGCCGACGTGGCACATGAGCAGGGTTTAAAAATTGATACGCAACTTTTGTCACAGCGACTCGGTGGCGTGCCGGTGGTTTTAACTTCAGCCTGGAAGGGCGAGGGCATTGCTTCGGTGCGACGGGCGATTGCGGAAGTTTTAAGTAAGAAAACAAAGATGGCGCGATTGACTTGGCCCGCCCAAGTAGAGTCCGCGCTCGGTAGTATTGTAAGTGCTGTGCAGTCGGATACAGGTACCGCACCGTCCATGGCAGATGCGCAGCGAATTTTATTTAGCTCCAATGCGCACACCAGCGAACGACTGGGTTGGACGTTGGCTCGCCGCGAGCCGGTTATTCGCCAGGCCCGCGATCAAGTGCGTGCGGCTGGCTTCAATCCTTTGGCGGCTGAACCATTGATTCATTACGCACACTTAAGAAAAGTTTTGGAGGGCGTGACCTCGGGCGGCGCAGGCAAGCAGGGTAATGCGGCCGCACTCGACCGCGTGCTGTTGCATCGCGTCATGGGCCCGATTTTATTTACGGGCATTATGTTGGGTTTATTTGCTTCGGTCTTCTGGCTGGCGAAATTCCCGATGCAGTGGATTCAGGCGGGCGTTGATTTTCTCAAATCCATTGTCGCCCCTGCCTTGGCAGGTACACCGATGTTGCAGAGCTTGGTGACGGACGGGATTTTAGCGGGCGTCGGTGCATTCTTGGCTTTCTTGCCGCAGATTTTAATTCTCTTTCTCTTTGTCGGTATTCTTGAAGACAGCGGTTACATGGCGCGGGCTGCGTTTATTATGGACCGACTCTTTAGCTGGTGCGGTTTGAACGGAAAAAGTTTTGTGCCACTCTTGTCGGGTTTCGCTTGCGCCATTCCTGGGCTTTTATCGACGCGTACCATCGAGGACCCCAAGGCTCGTCTGGCGACGGCGTTTGCGGTGCCCTTCATGAGTTGCTCTGCGCGTTTCCCGATTTACGCGTTAATGTGCGCGGCGTTTATCGGCCCGCTTTACGGCCCCGGATGGGAGTCGGTTGTGATGGTTGGTATGCATTGCGTCGGACTGATTTTCGCGGTGCCCACCGCCTTTGTGCTCACCCGTTTTATTTTGAAGGTGAAGCCGCAGCCATTTGTTTTGGAGTTACCGCGTTATCAAATGCCGAAGCCGCGCGATGTGCTCTGGCGCATGTGGCAGAACGCTGCGGAATTTATTTCCAAGGCAGGCACCGTGATTTTCGCTATCACGATTATTATTTGGGCACTTTGTTATTTCCCGCGCGATGCGCAGATGGCGGAAAAGATTCGGGCTGCCGAGCCCACGTTGTCGACGCATGAATTACAGGCACGCATGCAGGCGGCGATGATTGAGCAATCCTGGATGGGTCGATTTGGTAAAGCCGTGCAACCCGTCTTTGATCCCTGTGGCTTCGACTGGAAAATCACGGTTGGCGTCTTGGCGAGTTTCCCAGCTCGTGAAGTAATCGTTTCAACCTTGGGGGTGACTTATTCTATCGGCAAAGGTGCGGAGGCGGACAGTAATCACTTACGCCAAGCGATGCAGGAGGCGAAATGGTTGAGTGGCCCGCGAGTGGGCACGCCGATTTTCTCTCTGGCGGCCGTATTGGCCTTAATGGTTTTCTTTGCGCTCTGTTCGCAGTGCGGTCCAACGATTGCCACCTTGGCCCAAGAGACCGGCGGCTGGAAATGGGCGGCAGCTTCGTTCTTCTATATGACGATCCTGGCTTGGGTTATGGCCGTCGTCGTCTATCAAACCGTCATAAGAATCTTATGAGCAAGGACTGGCTAATCATCGGTGCACTGATCGGCTCAGCGGTCGGCTGGTTAGTGGCGCGCACCATCAGAACCTTCCAGGCGCGACGTAAGGGCGGTTGCGCGGGCGGTTGTGGGTGTGCTGAAAAAATTCAGCCGCCGAAGAAGTAATTAAGCTGGCTGCTGTTGACTGAGGCAGTGCAGGGCGCCGCCTTCAATTAAAAGCACGCGACAATCGATGCCGACGACTTTGCGACCGGGGAAACATTCGCGAAGGATGCCCATCGCTTGGTCGTCGGAAGCCTGACCGTAGAGCGGGACCAGAACGCCGTCGTTCACGATGAGAAAGTTGGCGTGGCTTGGAGGAAGGTCGCGACCCGCCAGGCGAATGGGCTCGGGCAGGGGTAGTTCGATGACGTTAAACTTGGAGCCAGTAGCGGTTTTCATCGCCCGCAGGCGTTTTAGGTTTTCCTGCAGTGGTGAAAAATTAGGTGAAGCCTTATTGTTTTCGGCTACTGCCACAATGGTATCGGTACGAATGAAGCGCGCTAGGTTATCGATGTGACCGTCGGTGTCATCATTCGCGAGCCCTTCGCCGATCCAAAGAATTTCGTTGATGTTGAGTCCGCCTTTAATGGCCGCATGGAAGGCGGCATCATCCCGACCGTCGGCACGATTAGGATTATTTTGTACGGCTTCGGTCGTGAGCAGCAATCCGTCGCCGGTGACTTCGATGCCACCGCCTTCGAGTTCAAAAGGAAAGGAGAAGCGCTGCATGCCGAGATGCAGAGCGATTTTTTCCGGCACTAAATTATCGAGTGACGCCTCAAATTTTCCGCCCCAGCCGTGAAATTCCCAGTCGGTGATGGCGACCTCGCCGGTCTGATGATGTTTTACAAAAATCGGTCCGTGGTCGCGGCACCAAACATCGTCCGTTTTGATATCGACCAATTCGATGACCGAAAGATCGGCCTTCGCTTCACGTAAGCACTTTTCTGCTTCAGCGCGTAGTGCCCCCGCGGCGTTAATCCGTACCGGCTGAAAGCGAGAGATGCCAGCGGCGAACTCTGCAAACTTGGCCGGAATTAAATCGTAGTGTCCGGGCCAAAGCTTGCGATTGGAGGGCCAGGATAGCCACGTGGCCGATTGACGTTCCCATTCGGCGGGCATGCGAAAGCCGAGTTCGCGCGGGGTACTCATCAGAAATTAGTCGCGCAACCGGCGGGTTAAATCGCCGTACGCATCAATGCGCCGATCGCGGAAGAAGGGCCAGATGCGGCGGAACTCTTGTTGCTTAGCCAAATCGCAATCGGCCAACAGCACCTCCTCTTTATCGATGGAAGCGCGAGCGATAATTTCGCCGTAAGGATTGGAGACGAAACTTTGACCCCAGAATTGGGTGCGACCTTCGGTGCCGACGCGATTGGTGGCGGCGATATAACAACCATTGGCGACGCCATGACCGCGTTGCACGGTTTCCCAGGCGGTGTGTTGGGCCTGTCCGAGTGCCGCTTTTTCTTCGGGCAGCCAGCCGATAGCGGTCGGGTAGAAAAGAATATTGGCGCCGCTGAGTGCGGTGAGTCGAGCCGCCTCGGGGTACCATTGGTCCCAGCAAATCAGGACGCCGATGTTGCCGTGTGCCGTTTTCCAAGTGCGGAAGCCCAGATCACCCGGCGTGAAATAAAATTTTTCTTCGAAGCCTGGATCCTGCGGGATGTGCATCTTGCGATACTTCCCGAGGACGCTGCCGTCGGCATCAATCACCGCGGCGGTGTTATGATAAACTTCGCTACCGCGCGCTTCAAAGAGTGGGGCGACGATAACCACGCCGAGTTTTTTAGCGACCGCAGCTAAGGCCGTTACCGACGGGCCGGTCTCGATGGGTTCCGCGAGATTGAAATTCTTCGGGTCCTGTTCGATGCAGAAATACTTCGTCGTGAACATTTCTTGCAGGCCGATGATTTTTGCGCCCTTGGCGGCAGCTTCTTCGATGCGAGGAATGGTTTTACGCACATTCGCCGCCGGCGTGTCTTCGGCGGTGAGTTGAATTAGGGCGATGCGTGTAACGTCGGCCATCAAACTTAGTACACCAACTTGTTGATGGGGTATTCCACGATACCCTCGGCACCTTGGGCCTTGAGAGTCGGAATGAATTCGCGCGATTGGCGGGCGTCGATAATTGTTTCAACGGCGACCCAGTCGTTATTGCTGAGCGAGGAAACAGTGGGGTTGCGCAGTGAAGGCAGGGCGGCGGCGATAGCGTCGAGCGACTTTCGAGGAAGGTTAAATTTCAGGCCTACCATGTGTTGAGCGGCTAGCGCACCCTTGAGCATGAGCGCGATTTGTTCGATCTTGGCACGCTTCACGGGATTAGCCCAAGCGGCCTTGTTCGCGATGAGTACGGTCGTAGTTGAAAGGAGTGTGTCGACGATGCGAAGCTTATTCGCAATCAGCGATGAACCCGTCTCGGTGATGTCGACAATTGCATCGGCGAGTTCAGGAACTTTCACTTCGGTTGCGCCCCAGGAAAATTCGACGGTGCACTCCACGCCTTGTTGCTTAAACCAGCGACGGGTGGTTTCGACGAGCTCGGTGGCGACGGTTTTGCCAGCAAGGTCTTTGGCGGTTTTGATGGGCGAGGCTTCGGGGACGCAGAGGACCCAGCGAGATTTTTGAGCAGAGGCGCGACTGTAGATCAGTTCGCAAACCTCGACGACATCGGCAGCGTTCTCATGTACCCAGTCTTGACCTGTGAGGCCGCAATCAAAGAAACCATGTTCGACGTAGCGAGCGACCTCTTGAGCACGGATGAAGCGGCCATCGAGGGCGGCGTCGTCGAAGGATGGGCGGTAGGAGCGGCTGCTTTTGACGACGGGGAATCCCGCTCGAGCGAACAGCTGCAGGGTGGCTTCCTCGAGGCTGCCCTTGGGCAGGCCAATCATCAGTTTTTGGGCGTCGGAACTCATTAGGACATTGAGGAAGCGAACGAGGGGCACGCCCGCAAGCATTAAGGGGTTGACTCACATTACCCCCGAAAAGATTTTCATTTATCCCCTTAAAACCATGTCGCGCCTCTTTGCTGTCTTATCTTTGTCCTTTTTAATGGTGGGATGTGAAGCCCTATGGGAGGATGATGAGTCGGACATGCCTGGTTTGGATGCCGTGCCCGTCGCGGTTACCGCTCCCGCTATTGAATCGGCCTCATCATCGACCGCTGCACCCGATGCCGCTGCTAAACCCGCCCTGGAGGCTCCCGCAGTGGCGGTGCTTCCTCCGGCCGCAGAGGCGCCTAGGGATCCGGCCAAGGCACGGGTTATCGAAGTTCGCGAAAGCCTCGGCTTAATTGCTTTTGTTCGCTCGTCGCGACCCGCCATTAAATCCCTTCTACAGTTGATAAAAGAAGGCAAAGTTTTGGTCGTGGAAGTCGTTTCAGTGAACGGCACCCAAGTGGTGGCCAACATTTTGCCCGGTCAAAAGAATGCCCCCGCGCTGCTGGAGTCGGACATTGTTGGCGTTGCTTCGCAGGGCCCTGTCGGAGGCCAGTAATCCAAACGGGCGAGACAGCCCAGAGACAGAAGGACCCGCCCGTTAGCCCGCTGGCGGGTTTTTTGTCCTCGAAATTTAAAAAACACCGCCAAAAACACCCTAAAACCCTCCGCCGTTGACCCTTGAAACTGGCATGCCTAATGCTGACCTTTAAACACTCACAATGAAACAACCCGCCACCCATAGCCGCCTCGGCAACGTCTCACGACGGGTTTTGGCCATTTTGGCTGGAGTGGTGCTCTTCATTGCGGTTGCGGGCGCGTTGGCACTTTGGGCGATTGGGCGATTTTCACCGAACCTTTTGGACGCCACTTTGGTGGCCCGATCGGGGGCGCGCTTGGTGTGCGAAGAAAACAATACCAATTTTTTGGTGGGTCGCTTGGAGTTTCACAATGCCACGGTGAGTAGTCCCGCTCGCTGGAAGGAAAAAAGCTTTCTCAAAATCAAAACGCTGCACCTGGATTTAAGTCCATTGTCATTCTTAGGTGATGGCCCCCGAATTATTAAGCGAGCGGAACTAGACGTCGATCAGCTGGTGCTCGTGGGCCGAGGTGATTACATGAAAGACAATAACGCACAGGACATTTTGCGCGGCTTAAAATCCGGCGACCTGCAGGTTAAGTCGGAGCCAGTGAACGACTCGGCGCCCGTCGAAGCCGCGAGTGCCCGTCAGCCCTTTAAGATTGAGAGCCTACGCGTGCGGATTGGTCAGGTGAAAGTGATTGTCGAAGAGCCCAACCGCGCCCCCGTGGTGGTTGTCGAACGTAATTTCAACTTCGTCTTTGAGGCGAATAATATTACCGATAAGAATTTAATGGAGTCGCTCACCGCCCCGCTGGGACAAAAGGCTTTGATTCAGGCTGCCGCTGTTGCCCCCGACCTCATGATGGATATCACCGACCGCAAATTACGTCGGTCAATTACCGAAAAAATTCTCCGCGAAGCCAAATAATTTTATGACCGAATCCTCTCCCGAAAACTCTACTCCAGAACCTGCTCCCGAGGCTAAGCGACTCGCTGACCTCGAAGCGGAAGTGAATCGATTAAAAGACGCACTCTTACGCAGCCAAGCGGATCAGCAGAACCAGCAGCGCCGTCACCGAGATCAGCAAAATGATTTACGGAAGTTCGCGACGGCGGGCTTAATCGAAGAGTTGCTGCCGACTTTAGATGTCCTGGCGCTTGGGCTTGAAGCCGCCAACAGCAAGGCCGAAGCCAAAGCGGTGGTCGACGGATTTCGCATGGCGATTCAGCAATTTCGCGGCGTCCTTACGGCGCAGGGTCTGACGGAATTATTGCCGACGGGCCAAGTCTTTAACCCCACGCACCATGAGGCGGTGGCGCAAGAAGCCAGTGACACCGTTGCTGAGGGCACGGTGATTCGCGTCGTCCGCTCCGGCTGGATGTTGCACGACCGTGTGTTACGCCCCGCCTCAGTTTTCGTGTCCACGGGACCCGCTAAATAAAACCACCACATGGCTGAAGATTATTACAGCTTACTGGGCGTGGCGCGTGGCGCTTCGAGTGACGAGCTCAAGAAAGCCTATCGCAAGAAGGCGATGGAGTATCACCCCGATCGCAATCCAGGTAATAAAGAAGCCGAAGAGAAATTTAAGAAAGTCTCGCGCGCGTACGAAATTTTATCCGACGAAGAAAAACGCAAGATGTACGATGCGCACGGCGAAGCTGCCTTTGATCAAGGTGGCCCCAGCGGTCCCGGTGGTGGGCGCGGCGGCTTCCGCGGGGCGGATCCATCGGACATTTTTAACCAAATGTTTGGCGGCGGCGGCAATCCGTTCGGCGACATGTTCGGCGGCGGCTCCAACCAACCGCAAGACAGCAGCGGTGAAGATTTAAGATTCGATATAAAATTGACGCTCGAAGAAGCGGCCACGGGCGTGAACCGTAAAATCACGTACCGTAAGCACGTGACTTGCACGAAGTGCACGGGCTCGGGTGCGGAGCCGGGCTCCAAGAAGAGTCGCTGTCCCACGTGTGGCGGCCAAGGTCACGTCACGCGCTCCAATGGACTCTTTGCGATGCGCCAGGTTTGTCCGAATTGCGGTGGTGAAGGCGAAAAAATTGAAAAGCCGTGCCGCAGTTGTGGCGGTGAAGGTCGGGTGGTGAGCGATCACTCGGTGGACCTTAAAATCCCTGCGGGGGTCGACACGGGAACGCGCCTGCGTTCATCGGGTAACGGTTCGGCCGGCCGTCGCAATGGTGCCTCGGGCGATCTCTATGTCGTGATTACGGTTCTGGAACACGAGCTCTTTGAGCGCGACGGCGATGATTTGGCCTGTGCCGTCCCGGTGAAATTCTCAATTGCGGCCTTAGGAGGCAGCATCGAAGTCCCTAAATTAAAGGGTAAAACTATTCTCAAAATCCCCGCAGGTACGCAGGGTGGAACGACTTTCCGTCTGCGCGGTGAAGGCATGCCTACGCTCCGTGGCGGCAGCCCGGGCGATCTCTTGGTGCGGGTCGATATCGACGTGCCCAAGAAGATGACCGAAGAGCAAAAGAAGGCCTTGAGTGCTTACGCGGAGGCTTCGGGTGATGCGACGACGCCAGTCTCGGATTCTTGGAAAAATAAATTCAAAAAGTTTTTCCCCTAACCCTTGCTCGCTGGCACGAGGTTGCTAATGTTGCCCGATGCCGCGTAACCCCGGTCAAACCGATCGACTCGTCCGTCGCCTCCGCTGGGAGGAGGTAGACCCGCTTTGGGTGCGTCAATTGGTGACGATGGCCCGCGACGAGGATTTAGCCGGAGCGGGTTTAGCGAGTCGCCCGTTTCGCCCCGGTGATCCTTCGTCGGAATTATTAAAAAATGCCGGACGCGCACGCGCCTCGCTGGTGGCGCGTCGCGACATGGTGGTCGCAGGGTTACACTTATTAGAAATTATTTTTTCCGTCTACGAATCATCCTGTCAGGTTTTATTAAAAACCAATGACGGTGACAGCGTCAGCGCGGGCACCGTTTTGGCGGAAGTCGAAGGGCCCGCCCATGAATTGCTCACGGCCGAGCGGGTGCTCTTAAATTTCCTGCAAAGGCTTTGTGGCGTTGCGACGCTCACGCAAAGTTACGTCAAGGCGCTGGGGAGTTCGCCGACAAAATTATTAGACACGCGCAAGACCACGCCAGGTTTTCGTGTGCTTGAAAAATACGCCGTGGGGCAGGGGGGTGGCTACAATCACCGTCTCGGCTTGTATGATCGAGTCATGGTGAAGGATAATCATTTGGCTGCTGGGGATGCTTCGGTGGCGGCACGTTTAACCGCTTTAGTTTTGTTGGCTCGTCAGGCCCGACCCGATTTGTTGGTCGAAGTCGAAGTGGATCACCTCGAGCAAATTGAGCCCGTGTTAAAAGCTGGGGCAGATATTATTTTGCTGGATAACTTTTCTTTACCGCTGTTGCGCGAGGCGGTCGTCGCAGTCCGCGCTCGTGCCTGGTGTGAAGTCAGTGGCGGTGTGAATTTAGAAACCCTGCCTGCCATTGGCGAAATCGCCCCCGATTTCGTTTCGGCTGGAGCCTTAACACATGCCGCCCCCTGGTCTGACATCGGACTGGACTGGCTTTAATTATGTCCGACCTTGATAGCAGCATCTTGAGTGCGTTTTTGGAGGCGGGTAAATCTCCTGTCAGTGGCGATCGTCTGGCCAAAGAACTTGGCGTCTCTCGCGTCACCGTTTGGACCCGACTCGAGCGGCTGCGGACACAGGGTTTTGTTTTTGAGGCCTCCACTCGCAAGGGCTACACGTTGACGAGCGTGCCTGAAGTTCTGCATGAGGCCTTGGTGCGAGCCCAATTACGCCGGCTCAAGGTCACGGCCGAAGTCGAAATTATGGCGGAGACCGATAGCACTAATTCCGAAGCGGAGCGTCGATTAGCTTCGGGTCGCGACGCGCCGTTTTTTATATTAGCCCAAAAGCAGACGGCAGGCCGCGGACGGCTTGGTCGAAAATGGCACAGTGATTACCCAGGCAATCTGTACTTATCTTTAGCGCTTCGCCCCTTCATCCCGACGGATCGCTTAAAGCCTTTCACGCTCTGGATGGGGTTAGCACTCTGTGCCCACCTCGACGAAGTGCATGGTGTCAGACTTGGTTTGAAGTGGCCGAATGATTTGCAGGCCGCGGACGGACGTAAGTTGGCCGGCATGTTAACTGAGGCGCGGCTTGATGCGGACGCCGTGCGCGACCTCGTTTTTGGTTTAGGGTTAAACGTCACGGCTAAGTCCAAGGATTTCCCCGTCGAGTTGCGCGAGGTCGCGAGCTCTTTGGTGATGGCAGGCAAAGGAGCCATCGAAATTAATTTAGTCGCCGCGCAAATCATTGCGGCCCTTGAGCGAGCTTGGGACGATTTCTTTCAAGACCGTTGGCTCGAAAATTTCAAAAGCTACTGGAAGCGTTACGATAATTTAACGGGCAAAGCGGTCACGATTCAGTTGCGTGGCAAGCCCGTGGCGGGTGTCGTGCAGGGCATCGATGATGATGGGGCATTGATTTTAAAAGATACCAACGGTGAGCGCATCTTAATCTCTTCGGGCGAAGTCACCTTGCCTAAAGTTTAATTGAGCAGTCTTGCCCTCGGCGGTGGAGCGTCTACGTTGGGGTCGTGTCCATCCTCTGTCTCGATATTGGAAATACGCATGCCCACTGGGGTGTCGTGGATGGTCGCGCCATTGGTGCACATGGCGAAAGCAGCACGAAGGAAGTCTCGGAGGCGATGATTATGAAGCTGATTGCGGAGCACCGTCCTTCAGGCATCGCGGTGGCCAGCGTCGTTCCGAACGTATCGAAGGCCCTCGAACCAATTTTGGAAAACTGCGGCTTAGCGGTGCAGTTACTTCGTCACGATAGACTTGTGGGCTTGGGCTTTGATTATCCGAAGCCTGCTGAAGTGGGTCAGGATCGTCTGGCGGATTGCATTGGTGCGCAGATTGTCTGCGGTGCGCCCGCGGTGATTATTGGCATGGGGACGGCGACCACGGTCGATATTTTAACAGATAAAGGTTATGCGGGCGGAATCATTGCACCTGGCATGGGCCTCATGACGCAGTATTTGCACGAGCGCACGGCGTTGCTACCAGCGTTAGATGTGAAAAATCTTTTAGGTGGACCCGCCATCGGGAAGTCGACCGTCGATGCGATGCGTGCGGGGTGTGCCCTCGGTTTCGCTGGCATGATTGGTGCGTTACTCGATGGCGTGGTTGCTGAATTAATTAAATCGGGCAGTCCTGCACCTAAGGTCATCGTGACGGGTGGCGCCGCGATTTACTTGCCGGCCGCCTGGAAGACGCGCGTGCAATACGAGCCGCACCTCACTTTAATTGGCTTAGCCGAATTTTACCGACGCTCCCAAAAATGAACGAAGAAGAAGCCAAGAAACGTTTACGTCGCCTGGTCCCGTGGATCGTGGCCGTCATTATTTTTATGTTAGGCTCCTGTGTGGCCGTAGTGATTTCGGGCCGGCACATTGGGTTGTGGCCAATGATTGTCGGCGACACCGTGTTCACCGCGGTGCTGCTCTTCTTCCTGTGGCGGGCCTTAGGGAAGAAATCCTAAGCCTTGGTCATCTGAAGCAGCTGCTTGCGGCGGGCCTTGATCTCGGTGCAGCCCGCTTTGGCGAGTCGGTCAGTAGAGAAGGCTTCAACCGTTAGGCTGGCTACGGCGGTGCCGTAGAGCATGGCCTGGCGGAGTGTGGCGAAGTCGGACTTACCCGTAGCGGCAATGTACCCCAAAAGGGCACCTGCGAAGCTGTCACCCGCCCCGGTGGGGTCGCGCAGCTCGGTGACGGGGAAGGCGGGGAGGCTGAAAAGACCGTCTTCGTGGAAGAGCACGGCACCATGCTCGCCCTTCTTAATGATAACGGTGCGGCAGCCATGGGCTCGGAGGTGGCGTCCCGCGATGATGACGTTGGTTTCCCCGGTGAGCTTGGCTGATTCGGTGTCATTGATTACCAGAAGGTCAGCACGGCGCATCACCTGAGCGAACAGTTCGCGCTTCGTTTCGATCCAAATGTCGATGGTGTCAGCGACGATAAATTTGGGAGCATCGAGTTGGTCGAGTACAGAAAGCTGTAACTCGGGCCGAATATTTCCCAGCATGATGTACGGCGTGGCGCGTTGGGCCGCTGAGAGTGTTGGGTTGAAGCGCTCAAAAACATTGAGCTGTAAATCTTCCGTGTCGCGACGGTTGTAATTTTCGTGGTACCTGCCGCGCCAGGCGAAAGTGCGACCCGTCTCGTCGGTGAGTAGTCCGGATAAATCGATGCCGCGCTTGGCGAGTTTCTTGCGATCGCGATCACGGAAGTCGTGTCCGACAACGCCAACGATGTGCGGAGGTGCGAAGTAGCTTGCCGCTAGACACGCGTAAGAAGCACTGCCGCCCAAAATTTTTTCACCCGACTCGTGGGGGGTGACGATGCTATCGTAGGCGACGGAACCCACGACCAGAACGTTATCTGGGTTGGGGCGGTCTTTGATTTTAATTCGGCGGGGAGGGTTCATGAAAAAAGTTCGGGGCGCGCATCGCGCAGTCGATAGAGAGCGATGAGTGCGAGGGAATGGGTGTGTGGATTTTGAAGCGCCTCGGCTAAGGCGAGTTTCGGATGCAGACAGATTACTTGAAGTTCCTCGTGTTCATCAAGTGCCCTTGTTCCGGTTGGCCTGACGCCTTCGAGTAAAACGAAGTGGCATTGGTTACGTTGAATGGCGGGGTTGGGTGAGCAGGAGCCGAGTAAGGTGGCTTTGCCCCCTGTAAAGCCTGTCTCTTCTTCGGTTTCACGTACGGCGGTGAGCAGGGGACTTTCACCTTTATCCATGATGCCTCCCGGCACTTCGGTGGAGAGGTCTCGCAATCCGAAGCGGAACTGACGAACCATCACGATCCGGCCATCGTCGGTGACAGGTAACGCGAGCACCCAGTCGTTGGAATGTATAACAAAGAAATCACCCTCTCGGTGATCGAGAGGGTGATGACAGTGTTCTTTGTAAACCCGGAAGACTTTGCAGTCTGCATGTAGCGCTTCTTGCTGGACGGACCAGCGAGCGGGCGCCGACATCGGGATTTACTTAGTCTT
>CANBWJ010000011.1 GCA_947373115.1 Opitutia bacterium
ACTCGCATTCGCACGCTGCAAAGCGTGAGGAAAGTCCGGACACCAATGGGCAGGATTCCCGCCGCAAGTCGGGGCACGATTAAAAACCGTGACGGATAGTGCCACAGAAAATAAACCGCCGTCTCCGCAAGGAAAACGGTAAGGGTGAAAAGGTGGGGTAAAAGCCCACCGCTCCAAGGGTAACCAAGGAGGCAAGGTAAACCCAATCCGGTGCAAGATAAACAGAGACCGCTACGAGGTCGCCCGCCAAGGTCTCGGGTTGTCGCATCGCCGCAAGGCGAGACCGCAAGGTCAGAGAAATGAATGCGCAGGGAGTGATGAGTATCACCTCAGACAGAATCCGGCTTACAATGTATGACTCCACAGACGAAGGGCCGATCGGAAACGATCGGCCCTTCCCCTTTTATATTTTATACAATCGATAACGGGTTGATTAAAAACTCCATCTCGTCATCCAATCTAGCCCATGGTGACTGCCTCCACCCCGTCCGCTCGTCTGAGCGAAATTATTTCGCGTGGTGCGGCCGTCATGATTTTAGCCCCTCACCCCGACGACGAATGCCTAGGTACAGGTGGACTGATTCAACAAGTCTTACAGGCTGGCGGCAAAGCGCACGTCACCTTCATCACCAACGGCGACAATAACCCCTGGCCTCAACGTTATGTCGATCGCCGCTGGTCCATTGGCCCCCTCGAGCGTTACCAATGGGGCCAACGCCGTAAACTGGAAGCACAGAGATCGCTTCAAGTCCTCGGCGACGGTAAAGTGACTAGCGATTTCCTGGAGCTACCCGATGCCGGTATTTTTAAACTGTGGCAGTCGGGCGACCGAAACCTTAGCCAAATTATCGGCGCCCAAATTTCTAAACTAAAGCCCGACCTACTCGTCACCCCTTGCGAGTTCGACCGCCACTCGGATCACCGCGCCACCCAAGCTTATGCAATCGATGCCCTTAAAGTCGCCCAACTTGATTGCGACCGACTGACTTACCTCATTCATCGCCCCTGGGGTATGAAAATTCTCAACAGCCCCAAGCCCGACCTACTCCTTTCACTCACCGGATCTCAGCAACAGAAAAAACTGCAAGCCATTCAATGCCACGAAACCCAAATGGCATTGAGTCGCTCACGTTTTTGTAAGTTTGCTAAGTGCCATGAACCCTTTAATTTTCACACGTAAATGCCCAAGCTTCTTCACTCGACTCGATTCCAGGCCTTCATTTTAACCGCCGTCGTCGTCTTCTTATTCTGGTGGCGACTAGGTAGCCTCGGACTCATCGATCCCGATGAACCGTTCTACGCGCAGACCACCCGCGAGATGGTGCAAAGCGGCGATTGGATTACGCCTCGACTCTTCGGTGAACCACAATTTGAAAAACCCATTTTGTTCTATTGGCAGACCTGCCTCTCGCAAACGGTCTTCGGCGACAATGAATTCGCTGCCCGCGTCCCCGGCGCCCTCGCTGCGTCTCTCCTCGTCTTCCTCACCTGGGGCATCGGACGAAAACTCCTCTCGCCTTTAGCCGGCTTCCTCTCAGCCCTCGTCCTAGCGACGGGCGCCATGTTCGTCGTGATGTCGCGGCTGATGCTGACCGACATCTCACACACACTCTTTATCAGCACCGGCATCTACTGCCTGTGGGAGGCCTTCCACGCCCCTGAAAACCAACGCCTGCGCTGGCTCCTTGGCTTCACCGTCGTCTCCGCCCTCTCCATGCTCACCAAAGGCCCGCAAGGTCTCGTCTTTAGCATCATGGCGGGCTTCACCTACGGTTATATTCAAAATATTAAACAGCCTTGGTCACTCCGTTCACTGGCCATCTGTGTCCCCCTCTGGCTCCTCATCGCCGCCCCCTGGTACCTGACGATGTTCACCCTCCACCAATCCGGCCCCACGGCACCAGGCACGGGTTGGTCCTATTACTGGAACTCCTTCTTCGTGCATGAAAACTGGGATCGTTTTTGGCACTCCGAACACCAGGGTAACAACACCTGGTATTACTATTTAGAAATTCTCATCGGCGGCACCTTACCCTGGATCCCGCTGACCCTCGCTGCGCTTTGGCAAAACGGAAAATCAATTTTTAATTTCCACTACCTCCGTCAACACAAAGGCATCTGCCTGATTCTCTGCTGGCTGGTTCCATCTTACATTTTCATGAACGTGGCTCAGACTAAAATCCCCAGCTACATCTTCTTCCTCTTCCCACCGCTCGCCCTGCTCGCTGGCCACACCCTCGAGCGCTGGATTAACGAAGGCTTCAGTCGCCGTGAACTTTGGCTCGTGGGTGGCTTCACCCTCCTCGAGGGTCTGCTGCTGGTCTGGTATGTTCCCGAATTCCACCCCAACGCTCACCCCTTCCTCGCCCAACTCATCGCCCTCGGTGCCCCGCTCACCATCGCAGGCATTTTAGCGTTCCGTCGCTCCACCATAGGCTGGGTCTCTTTCTCCGTCCTCTTCAGCCTCGTCCTGATCTTTGTGGCGTTCTTCTGGATTGAAGACCGTCTGGAAGGCACCGTGGGCAGTCGCAATGTCTTTAAAATCGCCCAAGAGGCACGTCAGCCCAACGAGATTATACTGACCAGCAGCTTCCTAGGGCGCGCAGCAAATTATTACATGCATGAAAAGCCGACCGCCATTTTCGTCACCGCACCCAAAAACCTTGAAGGTAAATCCAAAGAAAATTTTCGACCATTCTACCCCTTCTACTCCTATCACGCCCTGCCCCAAATCGACCTGGAAAAAGACTTAGGAAACTTCGTCGATAAAAACCATTCCGTCCTCTGTATCGCCGAGAAACGTGACTTCTATTCACTCAACGAGTCCGAGAACTCTTCCGTGAAAGGTCGTTGCGAACTCATTGCCACCACGGGCGATAAACCTGGTCGATCCGTCTTTCGGATTCACGAAAAAAGCTGGCGTCCTACTCCTGCAAAGTAAATCAAAGCCTCCAGAGGAGCTTGCAGAAACGAATCGTGTCACGCACCGGCCTAATTTTACTGGTTTCGCCGCGATAAATCGTGCGCACCGGCACGCTGCGAATCAAACCCTTCGCCCGAGCGGTAAGAATCAAAACTTCAGTCTCGTAATCGTAGTGATCGCTTAGGGCCGCTAACACCGCGGCATTCGCTACCGCCACCCCGCGGTAACCGCATTGGGAATCGGGAATCGGACAACGACAGATGCGACTAATCAGCCAGGACATCGAGGTGTTCACTAGGCGTCGCACGAAAGGCATGCCGCGTGGATTAGCGAAGCGATTTCCCACCACCAACATGACCTCAGGCTCGGACAGTGCCGCCACAAAGGCGGGCAATTGCGCGGGGTCGTGCTGACCATCGCCATCGAGTGTAATACCATGCGTATAACCCAGCTCTTTTAATTTAACGAAGGCAGTCTTCAAGGCTGCCCCCTTACCGCGATTCACTTCATGACGAATCACTAACGCACCCGCCGCTTGCGCCTCGGTTGAGGTGGCGTCAGGCGAACAGTCGTCCACCACAATTACCGTATCAATAAATTGTCGAACCTGCCGAACCACTTCGGCAATATGTGCCGCCTCCCGATACGCCGGTATCACCACTGCGATACGCGTCGAACCATGAGAAACATTCGTCATAGGGTGCCTAGCGCTTAAAGGCCAATCCCTTACCCGCGTTGCGCCATGGCGACATATTTACGCTCGGTGTGACCGATATAAATTTGGCGCGGACGGTGAATCTTTTGCTTCGGATTCTCCGCGATTTCCTTCCAGTGCGAAATCCAGCCTGGCATGCGACCAATGGCAAAGATCACTGTGAACATTTCGGAAGGAATACCAATCGCCTTCAAAATAATGCCGCTGTAAAAATCCACATTGGGGTAAAGGTTGCGTTGCTTGAAATAGGGATCGGTCAAAGCAGCATCCTCTAGACGCATCGCAATGGCCAAAAGCGGATCATTAATACCCAACACCTTGAGTACCTTATCGCACTGGGCCTTAATGATCTTCGCGCGAGGATCGTAGTTCTTGTAAACGCGGTGACCAAAACCCATCAGGCGAACCTGCTTGGTCTTGTCCTTCGCATCGGCAATGAACTTCGAGCCATCGTCACCGGAGTCGTGAATCTCCTGCAACATCTCAATCACCGCTTGGTTGGCACCACCGTGCAAGGGGCCCCACAAGGCGCACACACCAGCCGAAACCGACGGAAAGAGATTCGCCCCACCCGAAGCCACCATGCGCACCGTCGAAGTCGAACAGTTCTGCTCGTGGTCAGCATGCAGAATTAAAATTAAATCCAAGGCCCGCGCGACTTCAGGATGCACCACATAATCCGCATTCGGCTGCGAAAACAGGAGGTGAAGGAAGTTCGAGCAATAATCAAAACCTGGCTTAGGGTACACGGGCGGCTCGCCTTCTTTTGAACGGTGGGCCAAGGCGGCCAGCGTACGCACCTTTGAAATCAGTACCGCGGCGGTTTCATCAAATTTTGCTAAGTCGTGAGCCCGTTGATTCGTACCTAAATCAGGGTAATAACATCCTAATGTATTGAGCGTAGCCGAAAGCACCGCCATCGGATGTGCATTGCCAGGAAAACCGCTGAGCGAAATCCGCATGCCTTCGTGGACCTGCGAATTATCCAAGATGCGGGTCTTGAATGTCGTCAGCTGAGCAGCCGTCGGCAACTCGCCGTAAATCAGAAGGTATGCCGTCTCAATGAAGGTCGATTTCTCGGCCAAGTCTTCAATCGAATAACCGCGGTAACGAAGCACACCTTTCTCGCCATCAATAAAAGTGACCTTCGACTCACATGCACCGGTATTTGCATAACCGTCGTCAAAGGTAACATACGTCGTGTCATCACGCAACTTGCGCACATCAATCGCACGCTCGCCTTCCGTGCCGACGACAATGGGGAGAACGACTTCTTTGTCGTCCAATTTAAGAAAAGCGTTTTTAGAGGTCATGACGGTTGAGGGGCCGCCAAAGTTAAAAACCCTCAGCGGGCCACTAAAGTCAGAAAATTGCGGTAGATTTGCAAGCCTTTGACCTGACTTTTCTCGGGGTGAAACTGGGTCGCCATCACCCGCCCCTTCCGAACCCCACTCACAAAGCGTCCCGCATAGTCCGTCTCGCACCATACCAACCGTGGATCCGTTTCCGCCAATCGATAACTATGCACGAAGTAAAAGGGCTCACCCTCCACCCGCAGGCCAGCCGTTAATGGACTCGCCTCCTTAAAAACCGCCTCATTCCAGCCCATATGCGGAATCCGCAGACCGGGCTCAGATTTAAAGCGAGCGATGACTCCAGGGAAAATCCCTAGCCCCGAACGATTACCTTCTTCGGAACGCTCAAAGAGAGCCTGTAAGCCCAGGCAGACCCCAAGAAATGGACGGTCGGCCGCAATCCACTCTTTTAGAAATCGGTCAAACTCCGTGCGCTTCAAACAGTCCATGCAATCGGCAATCGCACCCTGGCCTGGAAAAACTACGGCGTCCGCATTTTCCGCTAAGCGTGGATTATCCACCAAAAAAGGCTCCGCCCCCGCCGCACTCAACGCACGAGCGACACTACGCAAATTGCCCATGCCATAATCCACTACCGCAACACGGGGACGACGGTCAGAGCCAGTTGCCTTCACGTTCAAAATTACGAGAGTGAACCTTTAGTGCTCGGCACACGTCCACCCTGACGGGGATCACTTTCAACCGCCGCCCGCAAGGCACGCGCAAAGGCTTTAAACAAAGCTTCGGCCACGTGGTGAGGTTCTTCACCGTACTCCAACTTCAAGTGCAGGTTGCAACCCAACGCATTCGCCAGGCCTTGAAAAAACTCTCGAACCAAAGCGATATTGAAATCCTTCACCATGTAGTTGGTGACGTCAACTTGGTAGACCATCATCGGACGATTGCTTAAATCGACGACGCAACGCGCCAGCGTCTCATCCATGGGTAAGATGAAAAAACCGTAACGACGGATACCCGCCTTATCTCCCAAGGCTTCTTTAATCGCTGCACCTAAAACAATACCCACGTCCTCTACGGTGTGGTGGTAATCGACATCGGTGTCGCCAGTGGCCTGAATCTTCAAGTCGATCATCGAGTGACGACTCAACAGCGTGAGCATGTGGTCAAAAAAGGCGACGCCCGTCGAGATTTCAGCTAAACCCGTGCCGTCCAAATTAACACTTAAGTTAATTTTTGTTTCCGCGGTGTCGCGGCGAATGGTGGCTTGGCGGGCTCCAGAACTCATACCCATTCAATCGCCCCACCCCGCTAAAATGTCAACCTCACCCTTTCGTCCAAACCGCGGCCGCACCCAATAATACATCAATTTCCGCGTCAGTGCCCACACTGATGCGCAAGGCTTTTTCCGTCAGTGAATGGTAAGGGAAACGACGGACTAAGATTTTCTGGGAACGTAAAAAAATGAAGGCGGACTCCGCGGCCGCCACCGACGCAGCACCTCCAACGGCGACCGGTTCAGCGAGCACAAAATTTGCCGAAGAATCATTCACCTTCCAACCTAATCCTCGCAGCGCCTCGACCATCCGCTGGCGCGTCGAAATAATTTTTGCCGTCGTTACCCGTAACCAAGTTGCGTCTTGCAGTGCAGCCGCCGCCGCCACTTGCGCCAGGCGATCCAGGTTATAACTGTCACGGACCCGATGTAAAATATCGGCCACGCCCAGCGGACAAATGGCATACCCTGCACGCAAGCCCGCTAAGGCATGGCCCTTTGAGAGGGTACGCGTGACCACGACATTGGAAAATTGCTTAGGTAAATCCGCACAGTTGTGCCCCGCAAAAGCGGCGTACGCTTCATCCACCACCAATAACCCAGGGAAGGCCTTCGCCAGCATGATGACTTGCTCAACCGAAAACGCAATCCCGAGCGGGGCGTTGGGATTGGTTAAAAAGAAAATCGCCGCCCCGCATTTGGCCACGGCATCGACGTCAAAAGTATAATCCGCCTTCACCGGCACCTTCACGACCGCCGCACCTTGCGCCGCCGCCAAAACTGGGTACAATGAGTAACTGGGGTCCAGCATACCGATCGGGCGGCCTGGCCCCGCATAGGACCGTATCAGTAGATTTAAAATGTCGTCCGAGCCATTCCCGGCCACAATCGCCGCGGGGGCATAGCCGTGTAATTGTGCCGCTGCCTCACGCAGCGGCGTCGAATCGGGCGAGGGATAAAGACGTAGCAGCGAACCCTCGTTCGCCAAAGCTTCTCGTACGGCCTCCACCGCTTTAGGGCTCGGTGAATAAGGGTTTTCGTTGGTGTTCAACTTCACCCACCCGCCACCCTGCGGCTGCTCCCCAGGCGTATATGCCTGCATGGCTTCGATGTGCGGATTGGCTTTCGGCTCCAATGACTTCATGTGCGGTGCTTCACCTTGCTCAAGGCAAAGTCCGCTAGCAAATTCTTAATCTTCACCGAATCAGAGTGACCCATCGAGGCCTTGGCCAAGGCCTTCAACTCTTCGCCGCTGGAGTGTCGCAAAATAAAACGCACCTCGGGAATCGAAGGTGAAGACATACTCAACTCCTTCGCGCCTAAACCAATCAACAGCGGAGCCCATAAGGGGTCGCCCGCTAATTCACCACAAACGGCCGCCGTCACGCCGCGCTGCGCCGCTGACCGGAAAATCCTCTCCAAGGTGCGCACCACTGCCGGGTTCGCTGGCTCATACAAAGTCGCAATACGCTGGTTCCCACGATCCACCGCCAAAAGGTACTGCACCAAATCATTCGTGCCCACGCTAATGAAATCAACTTCCGCTACCAAATCATCAATCATCACCGCCGCCGCTGGAATTTCAATCATCGCTCCCAATCGAATCGGGGCCTTAGGTAACACACCCTCACTGGCCATTTGCAGTGCAATGATTTGGTAAAATTCTTTCGCACGTCGTAATTCTTCCACCCCTGAAATCATCGGGAACATCACGGCCACGGGACCAAAAACTGAGGCACGTAAAATCGCCCGCAGCTGCGAACTGAAAACGTCCGGCCGATCTAAACACAGACGTATCGCCCGATAACCCATGAAGGGATTCGCTTCGTCGGTTAAATCACCGAGTTTTTTATCTCCGCCCAAATCGAGCGTCCGGAAAGTCACCAAGCGACCCTTCGCTTGTCGGACGACTTCAGCGTATTCCTTAAACTGCTCCTCTTCCGTGGGCCAGGCATCAAGCCGTAAAAATAAATTTTCCGTGCGATACAATCCCACGCCATGCGCCACATAAGTATGGGCATCTTCCATGTCTTCTGGACCACCAATATTGGCTAATAAATTATAGGCTGCGCCATCCACCGTCTCATCGGGCAACGCCACTTCCGCCATCACGCGACTGCGACGAGTTTTAATCGCTACTTGCTTGTCCCGGTAGCTGTCCAATGTCGACGAGGAGGGATTCACGAAAACCAGCCCGGCTTCACCATCCACCAATAGCACATCATCATCTTGCACCGCATCTAATAAGCCCCGGACGCCAACGACCGCGGGTATTTCCAGGGCGCGTGCCATGATGGCCGAATGCCCCGTGCGTCCGCCTTCCTGCGTCACAAATGCCAGGACGCTGTCGGCTGACATACTTGCGGTCTCCGACGGCGTTAAATCTTTGGCGACCACGATTTGCTTCTCCACTGCCACGACCGGCTTGGCTGATTTAGTACCTAATAATTGATCCATCACCCGACCCGTCACGTCGCGAATATCTGACGCACGCTCGCGCAAAAAGTCGTCTTCAATATTTTCAAAAATTGTGATGTAGCGCTGCGCGACTTCCTGAAAGCAGAATTCGATATTAAATCCGGTCTTCCTGACCTCCTTCGCGACGTCGTCAATTAAAGCGACGTCCTCTAAAACCAAAAGGTGTGCATCAAAAATCGCTGCTTCCGACTCCCCTAAACGCTCGACGACCTCTTGGCGCAATTTCGCAATTTCTAGGCGCGTGGCATGCAAGGCCTCCTCAAAGCGACGAATCTCGGCTTCTTGATCATTCGCCTTCTCACACGCCACAATCCCCATCCCCTGCAACAACACGTAGACGGGTCCATGCCCCACGCCTGGTGCGGCCGCAATGCCTTTGAGGCGAATTTCTGGCCTGGGAGTATCGGCCGACATAGGAGGTTAGAAGATTGGCCTAAAAAATAGAGGCAAGGGCAATAAGTGCTAAAGCCTTAAATCGGCCTACCCTTCGTAGTCTTCATCCGCCGCATCCATCGAGCCGACATCAACTGAGTGTGAATCACTCACCGAAGACTCCACCCACTTGTCCGACTCGTCGCCCTCATAGACCTCGGCGCCATCTTGCCCGGAGAGACTACTCATCACGTAAAGGTTAAGTCCTTTGTAATCGGTGTCCATGGTCACCCGAGTTTGTACCAGAACGACCATCAATAAACAGAGGTACGCCGCCGAACGATTAAAGCGCTGGGCAAAACTCAAAAGCCACGAACCCACCCAAGACCAATCTTTACGTTTAAAATTGGATAAACACTTTACCTGAGCCCGATGCAGCTTTTCCCTCTGCTTAAATCGACGAGTCAACTCGGGTGAAGCAACTAAGAGTTCGCGAAGACGTGCCACCTCGGCCGCCGTGGCTGAGCGGTCTAAATAATTATCCACCAGCTGTTCAAATTCCAATTGGCTCATCTCGCAAAATCCTCCCCCATGAGTTCACGTAGCGCTTCACGTGCTCGGTTAATACGACTTTTCACAGTGCCAATGGAGAGGCCAAGCTCCTCCGCAATCTCTTCGTACGAAAGGTTCTGCACATTGCGCATGGTAAGAATATGAGCATGCTCGGGCTTCAATTGTTCCATACTTTCTGCAACTTTACGGACAAATTCATTTTGGTCCGCCTCACTTCCCGGTCCTTGTGCCGTATCCGCCAAAATATCATGCAACGTCGCCCCTGCGTCTTCCCCAATTGTGGCGTCTAAAGACATGGACTCGTTACGCTTCCGGCGACGCCAATACCAGTAACGGTTATGGGCTAAGTTAATGCCAATCTGATAAATCCAAGACGAAAAATTCGCAGTGCCACGAAAGGACGATAATACACGGTAAGCCCGAATAAAAGTATCTTGCGTGATTTCCTCAGCGTCCTGCCGATTGCGCAGCATCGAAAACACCTTCGAAAAAATCCGCCCCTGATACTTTAAGACCAACTCGTTGTACGCACCCGCGTCACCATTGCGGGCACGCTCAAGGGCTAACTGATCAGATTCGGTTTCCATTAGGGTGCACCCCAGGGGTCGGGGTAAGAATTATATTGAATCACTCTTACCCCAATATCAACGCTGAGTTTCAGCCCAATTGTGGCCAGACGACACCGAATCCCGCCCAAAACTTCAATCCGCTTGACGCTTCGCAGGCAAATCGCTGACATCTCTAGACGGTGTCACGGTAGCGTAGCTCAGATGGTTAGAGCGCGGGACTCATAAGCCTGAGGTCGGCAGTTCAATTCTGCCCGCTACCACCACCGGAAATTTCACTTAGACCTTCAGTAGGTCTTTTACCGATAGGTCGAGGCCGTCCTTCCAAAGTGATTCCATGCTGTAATTCTCACGTACATCCGGACGGAAGACATGGACCACAACGTCAAAGCCATCCACCACAGTCCAGCCGCTTTCCTTTTGTGATTCGGTGCCACGTGCCGATGAACCGGCTTCATCCAACGCCCGCTCCACTTCAATGCGTAAGGCACGCAAATGCGGGTCCGAATTGCCCGTGGCAATAATCATGTAGTCGGCCACCGAGGAGAGTTGCCCCAATTCTAAGACGCGAATCGATTCAGCCTTCTTATCATCCAAGGCTTTCACCACCGCCAAAACATGCGCCGGGACCTTGGAGGCAACCCGTGCCACCACGGGCTTCAAATTTTCCGAACGAGCCTTCGCCTTGCTGACTTTCGGCTTCACCGCCACGCGACGCACAGGCTTCAAAGGCGCACGCGATTTCTTAGCAGGGGCTTTAACTTTTTTCTTTTTTAAGGCGGACATATTATTGCTTATAAAGGGAGTGTTCTTCGATGAAGTCACGCACCGACTTGGGCAAGCCGTTTCCCGACGGCTTCCCCTCCTGCAAGGCCAAGCGCAATGCCGTCGACGAGACTTTGACTGGGGGCGCCCTCAAAACAGTTAACTTGATCTTCGCCGCAATCGATGCCGGCGGCACCACCGAGATGGCGTCCCGCGAGAGGACGGCAAATTCCACGAGCGTCGACAATTCGGCAATGTCCTTCCAGCGATCCAATCTCGCCAACTGATCTGCGCCAATAATCCAAACTCGTCGGGCCTGCGGAAAATCTCGCGCCAGTTCGCGCGCCGTATCAACCGACCAACACACCCCTTCACGACGCACCTCGCGGTCATCAATCACCGCCCAGGGGCAGGGCTCAAAGGCCAACTTTACCATGGCCAATCGGTCCACTGCACTGGCCAGTGGCAAGGCAGCACGTAAGGGCGCCAAGCCCGCCGGTATAACCCTTACTTCATCCATCTTCATCTGTTTCCACGCCGCCGTCGCCGCCGCAATATGCCCCGCATGCGGAGGGTCAAAGGTGCCACCTAAAATGCCGACCACGCGCGTCATGCACCCATCTCAACTCCCGCCCCTCCCTCTGGCAACCTAAAGCAGGCTTGAGCCCAACCGATTCCCCCTAAACGATTCACCCATGGCACCCGCCACCACTCGCTTCCTCTCCCCCGGCTTCGATACCTCTCAGCCGATTGCGATTATCGCTGGTAAAGGTCGCTACCCTGCCCTCCTCGCTGAATGCGCCCGCGAATATAATGCGAATATAAAGCTTATCGCTTTTGAAGACGAAACCGAGCCCTCCCTCGTCGAAAGCTTTAAAGCCGCCGACCGTCGCATCGTCCCCGTCGGCAAATTAGGTCAGCTCCTCGAATCCCTCCAAGAACTCCAAGCCTCTGGTGCCGTAATGGCCGGCCAAATCACCCCACGTAAACTTTTCTCTGGCATGGTGCCCGACTTTAAATTGGTCGCCCTCCTCGCCTCCCTTAAAGAACGCAACGCCGAAACCATCTTCGGTGGCATCACGCAAGAAATCGAAAAACTGGGCATCCAAATGCTCGATGCTCGCATCTTCCTTGATCAACACCTCGTGAGTGCTGGCTGCCTCACGGGTTGGTCGTGCGGCATTGCCGACGACGAATTAAAATTTAGCACTCAGATGGCACGGGAAATGGCACGCCTCGATATCGGTCAATCCATCGTCACCGCCAAAGGCACTGTCATCGCCGTCGAAGCTTTTGAAGGAACCGATAAAATGCTTCTGCGCTGTGCCGACATCGGCGGCAAAGAAATGCTGCTCACCAAAACCTCAAAGCACCAACAAGACTTTCGCTTTGATGTTCCGTGCTTCGGACTGCAAACCCTCGAGAGCATGGCCCAGGGCGGCGTAGCCAAGGCTGCACTCCAAACGGACGGCGTCATTCTTATCGATCGACCCGCCGTCCTCGCTCGTGCGCGCGAACTTAAAATCGACCTCTTCGGTTTTTAATTGTTGTGGTCTTTGACCACAGCCAGCGTGCTTTGCTCTCGCCCCTTGCCAACGTGTCACCTGGCCCGCTTGTCACCTAAACGTTTAGCCATCAAAAAAATTCCAAGCTAAAATGCTTTCGGCCAGGAACCAGCCGAGCACAAGTGCGAGAACTAAATAAAGAATCTTGCGGTAACGACCCCACGCAATCGGCTCCTTCGCGGGGTTATGCGAATACCCCGAAGGCACTCGGGAAAACCTCAAACGTTCATACCACGGACGACCTCCTCCCGTGTCCAAGGTCGTGTGGCGATAACCGTGTAAGCGGTAATCGGGACGTCTAAAGAGGCGGCGTAGTCTCGCTAACATCTTTCTCACCCTAAGGGACTCTCCCACGCTTTACAAGCGACAGCTCACTCGATAATCCCAAAGGCGTGAAGGCTACCACCCGGTCAATCCGTGCACTCAAAGGCAAACGCCCCATCGTCTGCCTCACCGCCTACGACGCTATCACGGCACGCATTGCCGACCAAGGCGGGGCCGACCTCATCCTCGTGGGTGACTCCCTCGGCAATACGGTCCTCGGCATGGACGATACCGTCGGGGTTACCCTCGAAATGATGATTCACCACAGCGCTGCCGTGGCCCGGGCCAAACCCGCCGCCCTCGTCATCGCAGACCTCCCCTTTGCCCTCGCCCATGACAGTTTCCCTAACCTCCTTAAATCCTGCCGTGCCCTCCTCCAAAAAGGCGGCGCCCACGGAGTTAAAATCGAAGGCGGCACCTCACTCGCACCAGCCATCGAAAAGTTAGTTGATGCCGGTATCCCCGTCATGGCCCACATCGGTCTCCTCCCCCAACGGGTGCACTCCACCGGTTATCGTCGTCGCGGACTAACCCCCACCGATCAAGAGAGAATCTTGGCCGACGCCCAAGCGGTCACCGACGCTGGTGCCTTCAGCGTCGTCATCGAATGCGTGGATGAAAAACTTTCTCAAAGAATAACTTCCTCCATTAATATCCCAACAATCGGCATCGGCTCCGGTGTGGGTTGTGATGGACAAATTCTCGTGATCCACGACCTTTTGGGATTCACCCCCATTCCGCCTCCCTTCGTGAAACCCGAAGCCAATCTTCACCGCGATGCCGTGACCGCCGTTAAACGCTGGGCCACCAAAGTTCGAAAGGGCCCACGCTCATGAACTGTGTTATTTTTGGAGCAGGAGCCTGGGGCACCGCCGTCGCCATTCACTTGGATCGGCTCGGCCACACGGTCACTCTCGTGCCCCGCCGACTCGAGCAGGCCCTTAAACTCGCCACCGAACGGATCAATCACGACTACCTTCCCAAACATTCACTTGCACATTCCATTCAAGTCGGACTCGAACCCGCACCCGCCTTGATGGACGCCGATATTGTTTTCCTGGCCTGCCCATCCAAAGGCCTCACCGATCTTCTTAAACAAATCGGACCCGATATTCAAAAGTCCTCCGCTAAAATCGTCATCTCACTCTGCAAGGGGCTCGACCAAAACACCCTGCAGCGTCCGACGGAACTCATTCAAAAAGCGCTTGGTAAAATCCCCGCTGCTACTTTAAGCGGTCCAAGCAACGCCAACGAAGTCGCCCACGGCAACCCCACCGCCATGGTCCTCGCTTCCACCGCCGACGACTCAACCCTCCGCACCGTGCAAGCGGCCATCAGCGGGCCAACATTGCGCGTCTACACTTCTAATGATGTAGCCGGCGTGGAAATCGGCGGCACCCTCAAGAATGTTTACGCCATCGGCGCGGGTCTCTGCGATGGACTCAAACTCGGCGACAATGCCAAGGCCGCCTTCCTCACTCGTGCACTCCAAGAAATGATTCGCGTCGGCGTCGCCCTCGGCGGCAAAAGCGAAACCTTCCTCGGACTCAGTGGCACCGGCGACCTCATGGCCACCGCTCACGGCTCCTGGAGTCGCAATCGCACCCTCGGCCAGGCCATCGCCCAAGACCCCGCCGCCACACTCGCAGGACTAAAAACCCGCCGCGATGCCGTTGAAGGTTACCGCGCCACCGACTCACTCAGCCAACTCGCCAAGAGCCACAAACTTGACGCTCCAATTTTATTCCTCCTTCAGAAAATTCTGTTTGAAGGTCTCGATGCTCGCACCGGTGTGACCACATTGATGACGCGCGACCTCAAAGCTGAGGCATGAGCCCTTACGGCGTGGAGTCCAAAACTTCACCCATCGAAGGGCTAGGTCTCTTCGCTACGCAGTCATTTTCCGTCGGACAAAAAATCGCTCCCTACCTCGGCCATACGACCGAAAGGATTGATTCAGCCATGACTGCGAAATCAGCGACCTACTGGTTAGAAATCAAGGCGGGGCTTTGGCTCGATGGTTCGTCCGCAGAAAATCCCGCCCGCCACGCCAACCACAGCTGCACACCCAACGCCGAATTAGTCTACGAAGAGCAAACCCACGAGGCCTGGTTGATCGCCACCCACGCCATCGCCACCGATGACGAAATTACCTTCGATTACGGGTTTTCTATCGCTGAGGGACTCTTTCACCCCTGCTACTGCAGGCAAACCAACTGTGCTGGCCATATCGTCGCCGCGCCCCTGCGACCCGCCCTACGGCGCCACCTGCGTTTTTCCCGTTCAAGGGATTGACCCCCAGCACCCAGACCGTCACTTTCCGCAGGTCCATCAGTTTCCCCATTCATGAAAAAAGTCGCCCTCAATGAACTCGATCCCCGCGTCCAGAAACAGGTTTCTGCCGCCGAGTCCCAACTTAAAACCAACCCCCAGTACGCCATTGAAATCCTTCAAGGTATCTTGGTTCGTAACCCAGGTTGCATCGAGGTGCGTCGCCTCCTCCGCCGCGCTCAAAAGTCCGTCCACGGCACCAAGGCCGGCCTCTTCGACGGCCTCATCGGTGGCCTAACCGCAGGTGGCATCGCTAAAGCAGTCGAGAAGGACGCCGCCGCCGCCATCCTCGAGGCGGAAGTAGTTTTAGCTAAAAAGCCTGGCGACGTTAACGCCAACAAGACCCTTGCCGCTGCGGGTGTAAAACTAGGCTTCCCGGAACTGACCGCGTTCGCCTACGAAGAGCTTTCCCAAGTTGATCCGAAGAACGTTCAACACTTTATCGACCTCGCTAACACTTGGCTCGTTGCCACTGAATACGACAACGCCCTCAACGCTGCCGACGCTGGCTTGAAATCATTCCCTGGTAACGGCGACCTCCAAGAGGTGGTTCGCAAAGCTTCCGTCAGCAAGACGATGAAGACCGGCAAGTGGGAAGATAAAGGCGACTTCCAATCGAAACTCAAAGACAAGGACGAAGCGCTCCGCCTCGAACAAGCCGCCCGCACTGTTACCGATGCTGGCACCGCCCTCGAACAGGCCGCCGCCCTCGCCCAACGCATCCAAAGCCAGCCCGATAGCATCGACCTCTATCGCGATATCGTTCGCCAATTTATTTCCGCTGGCGATCTCGATAGCGCCATCGCTTGGCTCCAACGCGGACGCCTCACCACCCTCGGCCGCCAAGATTCCTCACTCGAACGTCAAGAAATCGACCTCATTACACAACGCTTTGAAAAGACCATCGCGACACTCCGCGAACAACTGGCAACCAACCCCACCGTTGCCGCCGACCTCGCAAAGAGCGAAAAAGAACTCAGCGACTACCGCCTGCAAACCACCGCCAGCCTGGTCGAACGCTACCCGAACGATTACTCCTTCCGCTACGAATTCGGCAACCTCCTCCTCCAGGCCAACCGCCTCGACGAATCCGTGCAACAATTACAATACGCTCAGCGTAATCCTAAGTTCCGCCAATTAGCGATTCTGTCGATCGGCAAAGCTTTTGTCGCTAGTGGCAAGTTCGACCTCGCCGTTGAGCAATTCAACCTCGCCAAGAACGAAGTCCAAGTGATGAACGACCTCAAGAAAGACATCATCTACGAATTGGGTAACGCCTTCGAGAAAATGGGGCGCACCAAAGAAGCGATCGACGAATATAAAATCATTTACATGGCCGACTCCGGCTACCGCGACGTTTCCCAAAAAATCAATCGCTTCTACGAAAGCCAAAAAGGCCCTACCGCCTAATTGTCTCTTAAAATTCGCTGACAACTTTTCATGGCGCTCACTCCTTTTAAAAGCCTTCTCATCGCTGATGTCGGCATCAGCATGGGCGACGAAGGCAAAGGCCGCCTGATTCCTGAAATCGTTCGCGAACTTCAAGCCATCACCAAACGCCGCGATGTCGTCGGTACCGTACTTAAGGTCAACGGTGGCGCCAATTCGGGTCACACGGTCGCCGGCCTGAAGCTCAATCTTCTCCCGGGCGGCGTCGCCGAACACGACGTGGCCTGCCTCGCCCTTGGCTCAGGAGTCGTCGCTGACCCCCGTAAAGCCCTCTGGGAAGCCCTTCCTCTCGAGAAGCTTGGTTACCCCGTCCTCTCCCGCCTCCTCATCGATGAGCGCTGCATGGTGAGCGATGTCTCCCACCGCATCCTCGATCTGGCTTGGGAAGATTATCGCATCAATGTCCTCGGCCAAGAACCTCGCGGCTCCACCGGTCGTGGCATCACACCGGCCTACGTCGACGAAGTGAGCCAGATGCAGATTCACTATTCTGAATTCCTCGGCACCCAAGAGGATTACTCGAAGCGCCTCTCCGCTCGACTCAATCGCGCCGCTCGCACCGTCCAACATGTCTGCCAACTTTCCCCCGAAAAGTGGTGCGGCCTATTTACCAAATTAACTGAAGCCGAAGTCCGCGCCAACAAAACGGCCATCGAGGCCGGCGTTTTCACCGCCGCTGAATTCGACTTCACCCGCTTCGCTGGCTCGACACCCTTCACCTTTAATCACGAGGCCATCCTCGCCGCTTACTGGAAAGCAGGCTCCGCCCTCGCTCACACCGTTGGCGATGTCCGCGAACGCATTCTGACCGACATGGCCAGCTCCCGCCGAATCATCGGCGAATTTGGGCAAGCCTATTGGCTCGATAAACGCGCAGGCTTCGCCCCCAACGTCACAGCGTCTCACACTTTCACGCCCGAATTCTTCCAGTCCGCGGGTATCCCCGTCCAAGCCATCCACACCGTGGGTTGCTGCAAGGCCTACGATACCAAAGTGGGCACCCACGTCTTCCTCACGAAAATGGAAGACTCCCACCCGCTACAACGCGCCCTCGCTAAACTTGAATTCGGCACCAGCACCGGGCGTCAACGCATGGTGGGCTGGTCCGACCTTGTCGAAAAAGCCGACGCCCTCCGCTACGGTGGCTACGATGACATCGTCATCAACAAACTCGATGCCCTTTCGCCCCACGGTGAATGGCAAGGCGGTGAATTAAAACTTTGTACGGGCTACCGCGACGCCAGCGGGAAAATCGTCTCCAGCGTTCCGCGCAATGATGCCGTGCGCCGTGCGCTGCAGCCCATCTACGCCACCCTGCCCGGTTGGACTGAAAATATTTCATCGATTCGCTCCTACGCCCAACTCCCTGCTGCCGCCCGCAAGTACATTGCATTTACGATGGCTGAAATCGTGCGCTTGGCTGGGCGTGGCCACGCGTTGAACGAGTTACCCAACTTGCGCTACATCGGCGTCGGACCTGACCCCGATCAAATCATCTCCGACGTCCCAGCGACGGCTGAACTGATTCGCCAAGCCTGAGCCTTAGAGCAAAGTGCCTTTTAAGATTAAGGCGGCGACAAAGAAGTAAATCACTAGGCCCGTCACGTCGACAATCGTCGCCACGAACGGTGCGGCGGCTTTAGCGGGATCAAAACCAAGCCGACGTAAAAGGAACGGCAACATCGCACCCGCCAGACTTCCCCAGAGCACGACGCCAATCAGGGAGAAGAAAATCACGAAGCCTAATAACATCCAGTGCTCGCCATAGAGCTTGGGGAAGAATTCATGCCACACCGCAATCCGGGCGAAACCAATCGAACCCAAAATCACGCCTAAGCCTAAGCCGCTAATAATTTCGCGCTTAAAGACCCGGAACCAATCGCGGATATTTACTTCAGCCAAAGCCATCGCACGAATGACCAGAGCCGAAGACTGCGAACCCGAGTTACCACCCGATGAAATAATCAGCGGCAAGAACAAGGCCAAGACGACCGCCTTTTGAATCTCACCTTCAAAGAAGCCCATTGCAGTGGCGGTAAACATTTCCCCAATAAATAAAATCACCAACCAACCCGCACGTTGACGAATGAGCTGCGTCAATGGGGTTTCCAAGAGCGGCTCTTCAGGCACTTCCACTGCACCCAGGAAAGCAATATCCTTCGCAGCTTCTTCGGCAGCGGTTTCGAGGACGTCATCGACGGTCACAATACCCAAGACCTTCATATCCGCGTTCACCACGGGAATAATCGTGCGTGAGTGACGGCGGAAAGTGTTTACAGCCTCCTCCTGACTGTCGGTAACCTTTAAGAATAAGGGTGGAGCGACGGGTAAGTCCGAAACATGCGCTTTAACATCCGCCAAGAAAATATCACGAATCCGGTGCACGCCGAGCAGGCGACCCGACTCATCCACCGAACAAACCACGTGAACGTAGTAAACATCTTTTGCCCGATCACGCACATGGTCCAACGCCTGTTGAATCGTCCAGTCGCGCTGAATGGCGACAAACTTAGTCGTCATCATCCGTCCGACACTGTTCTCGGGATAACCTAAGAGCTGTAAAGCGACCCGCTGTTGAGCGGGATCAAGTAAACCAAGGAGCTGTACCGCATGCTCCGGACACTCCTCCAGGAACGCCGTGCGGTCATCGTCCGACATCGCATTCAAAATCCCAGCGGCATCATTATCACCCAGCGCCCGAATCAAGGCCTCTTGGTGGTCCGCATCAATGTACTCAAAAATTTCAGCAGCCGCCGTCTTAGGTAGCAGACGGAAACTAACCGCCATCTGCACGGGCGACAAATGTTCCAACAAATCGGCCGCATCCGCATGCGGTAAGGCAATTAAGGTCTGCCTGATTGAAGCAAAGTCACGCTTCTCAATCAGCAGAGGAATCTCCTCAATATGCTTGGTATCGGCGGCCATCGCAAAAAAGTGTCGTCATTATTATTTAGACGAGCAAACCCTAAATCCAGCTGCCACCTAACCGTCACTTCCATGGAACATAATTTCGCCATCCCACTCTGGGCCCTCGTCGATCAATCCAGAATCGAAATCGGCAAGTCCGACCTTCGTGGCCTCGCCAAAGAACTGGGTCGCTGGCTCGATCATAATTTTGATATTACCCACAAGGGCACTGCGATTGAAGAACCCCACGGCACCGAACCAGGCGCCGACCCCATGTTGGTCATCGCCGGAGTCCCTCAAGCCCAGTGGCACATCATGATTGCCCTCGCCCTGAGCAAGAACACCAAACTCTTCGTTGTCATCCCGAACGAAAAAGGCCTCTTCACCCTCAAGGAACTTTCGTTACCGAAAGAGTAACATCGGGTATCGGGTATCAGGTGTCAGGTCTCAGGTCTCAGCATAATCTCGGGCACCGGGTAACAGGACCCAGGCTTCAGGTTTCAGGATATATTTCCTGTCACCTGACACCTGATACCCGAAACTCTCCCGAGACCTGACACCTGTCACCTGACACCCGGCTTCATCACCTTTCCACCTTTGCACCGTAGCTTAGCTACGTTTTGCACCTTTGCATTGTCTGTGGCCTTCCCGACACCCAATACCCGACACCTGATACCCGAAACTCTCCTGACACCTGCGACCTGAAACCCGTTTCATCTCCTTACCCACATTCTCACGGCGTCTTCGCCTACCCCTGCCCCTTGCCCTCGCGAGCGTCGCTCGCGCCTGGCTTCACCATCACCGGGTGTACCTTCTTATTCATCACTTTCAATTCCGCGACGACCGAGGCATAGGCAGGATCATTCGCTAAATTATTTAACTCCTGCGGGTCCTTATCGTGGTCATACAGCTCCATCCCTTTTTCTCCATATTGCCATTCGGTAAATCTCCAGCGCTCAGTACGCACACTGTATCCTTGTATCTTACCCTTTCCCTTGGTCACCGTCTGCGTGTAAGCGGCTCGATTCCATGAGGCATTAGCATCCTCCAACAAAGGCCGTAAACTTACACCCTGCAATCCATCAGGCGCCTTCACTCCCGCCAAATCGGTCACCGTTGGGTAAATATCCACCAATTCAATGGTACGCTTCGAGGCCTTACCATTTGCCGCCGCCTTCGGTGCCACGACTATCATCGGGACACGTGCGGCCTCCTCAAAACAGGTCTGCTTCATCCACAAACCGTGTTCACCTAAATGGTATCCGTGGTCACTGATGAAAACAATGACTGTATTCTCCGCTAAACCCAATCGATCCAACGCATCGACCACCCGACCAATCTGTGAATCTACATAAGAAATGGTCGCATGGTAAGCCCGTCGACATTCCCGTGCCTGCTCTGGCGTTACTCCACGGTAAGGCCACTCCGCCCCTGTATCATAGGCCGCCGCTGGCACGCTTGATTTCCAATTAGGGGCAATCGGCGGCAATACCTCCTGCTCCAATGCATACATATCAAACCACTTCTGTGGAGCGACCCATGGACAGTGGGGCTTGTAAAATCCCACCGCCAAGAAGAAGGGAACATCCTTGTGCGCCTCCATTAATTTAATGGCTTCAGTCGCCACTTTACCGTCGGTGTGCTCTTCATCTTTTCCCGTCCGATCTGCTAAGAGCGACATCGAAGAGGCCAAGCCCTTCGTCGGCGGATAAACTAAAATGTCATTTTCAAGCGCCGTCTTATCGCGTCCCGCCGGATTCACCACTTCGTTCCAAGACGCTGGGTCGTCCGCCCCACTCGTACCAATGTCTCCAGGATTACCATAGTGATAAATCTTTCCCACTCGTGCGGCAAAATAGCCAGCCTTCATGAAAGCCTGCGGCATCGTCACGACTTCGGGTAAACCCTGGCGGAAATGATAAGTTAGATCCATCACCTTGGTGGTGTCTGGACGTAACCCCGTCATGAACGACGCCCGACTCGGGGCACACCAAGGAAACTGACAATACGCCCGATCGAACCTAACCCCTCGCGCTGCCAACTTATCGAGGTTCGGCGATTTCACGAACGGGTGACCGTATGCACCCAAGTCATTATTCATATCGTCCGATACGATGAATAAAACATTCAGCTTCTTAGCCGGCACCACCTCCGCCGCCCCCAACCCCACCGTCGCTAATAATAAAAATACAATTAGTCGCTTCATGACTTTTACCTACCACATCCCACACCCCTTGCCAACTAAACCCTTGTCACCTGAACTCTTTGGTAGGGATGGCGCCCCGCGCCATCAGCTGCATCTATCTCAGGTTCCAGGTGCCAGGTCTCAGGAAAATTTCGGGGGCCGGTCATCAGGTCTCTGGTATCAGGCATCGGGTAATATTTCCCGTCACCCGATATCTGATACCCGAAACTCTCCTGACACCTGAGACCTGAAACCTGTCACCCGTTTCATCCCTTACCCTTCCCCTAATTAATTTGCACCTTTGCACAGCGACCGCGTCGCGATTTGCACCTTTGCACTGCCTCTAATTACAACCCCCCTAAAAATA
>CANBWJ010000012.1 GCA_947373115.1 Opitutia bacterium
CCGAGGCTTTGACGGTTGGTGACGGTGAGACTGAGCTGCTTCATAGTGGTGAGAAAGGCTTTGATATCCTGGTAAGTCGCGGGCCCGCGTTGTGCGGCCGTGCCTTGACAAGGGAAAGGAGGGTCGAAATTGAGAAGCCGGAGCCCAGATGCAAGCGGTAAATGCGGAAAGGTTCCACTAGGCGGAAACCCTTAAATAAGACCCCAAAGCCCCTATTCTCTATTTATAGGTGGCCAACCAAGCGGAAATATCAGCGACATCTTGGGCCGTAAGACCGAGTTGGTCGGCCGACATCATGAGGGAACGGGTCATCTTCTCAATCTGCTGAACCTTCTCGGGCGGATTGGCGGAAGAGGCAGGGGCACCGGGTACGGGCGGCTTGTCCATCAGGGCAATGCGACTGCGAGGAATAAGTTGAGTGATGCCGCCCGTCGAGGTCACGACCATGGGATCGTTTTCGGAAACCACGATACCGTCAACCCGACCGCCGACCTTCAAGGTGATACTCTTCCCTTCGTAACCCAAGGCAATGTCAGCCGAGGGATTCACGATGGCACGCACCACCGCCGCCGCACTTTGCCGTGAAGCATACCCACGTAACTCAGGCCCAAAGCTGGCACCAACGCCGTTAACCTGGTGACACATGGTGCAACGCTGCACGAGCACGGCACCTTTTTCGACATCACCCTTCTTGGCTAAAACATCCTGCTCGGTAAAAGTCGGCTTAGGCGCTTCCATACTTTCAATCGGCATCACCACTGCGGTTTCCTCGTCATAGATGCCGGCCTTCTTCAATTCGGGCTTAATATTAAAACCAGACCACGCACCGGTCATGCGCATTAAAACCCAAGTCGTCGCTTCCGCCTTAACGGGTGAATCCTTCGCACAAAGTTCGATCATTGCCAAAGCCGCCTCGCGCGTTTCGACAAATGATAGCGACTCAACGGCAAAAGTACGTTCCGCCGGAGAAAGTTTTGGCTCACGGGCGCGTTGCACAAAATCTGCAATGGCCGACGGTGCGTGTAAAACCCAAGCGAGTTTCGCCAGCTGAGGCGTCCAACTTTCAGGCGAAGTTTTAATCGCCGCCCAAACTTCGTTAGCCTTACCCGTGCTACCAATACCAAAAGCGGTGACGGCGTTTTTGTCGGCGATGTCTACCTGAGGCGCCAACTTCACTAGTAACGGCACTGCGTCCGACGCCGCATAACCGTGCAAGGTGGTGGCGACTTCGCGACGAATGGCGGGGTCACTGTCACTGACTAATAATTGTGCATACGGTAAAATTTCTTGGCCCGCCCGACGCAAGGCACGGAAAGCGACGAGACGGTTTTGCGGAGTTGAATCCCGCAACAAGGCCTCGCAGCGCGTGCGGCCTTCTTCTCCTAAATATGGGAGCAACCAAATGCCGCGTGCCGCAATATAAGGATTCGCATCGCGCATGACTTCCGTCACGACGGGCAACGACTTAACTCCAAAACCTTTCAAGGCCTTGAAGCCAAGAATGCGAATATTCGCCGAAGGACTGCGCAACGCGGCAGCGGCGCCCGCTGGCGAAGTTAAATCCAATTTAGGGATAACTGACTTAAAGCCTTTCGGTGCGATCCGGTAAATCGCTCCCGTGCAACTGTCGTCGAAGGTCTGGTGTCCACCCACCCGGGAGTCGTACCAATCAGCAATATAAATTGCTCCATCCGGACCGACGCAGATGTCAGACGGACGGAACATCACCTTCTCCGCTACCTTGTCCGTTTCTTTTACCTTTTTAAAATCGGTGCCAAAATATTCGCGCGCCGCGTTCGAGGTCAGGAAGTCCTTACGCGTTTCAGCATCGAGCTTGAAGCCTGATTTCTGCGACTGAATTTTATAACTAAAAATCGCATTACGAGAAGATTCGCTGACCAAGATGCTGCCATTCCATTTCGCATCTAAGGCGCCGTTCTCATAAATGGTTAAACCTGCCGGCGAACCCGAGCCGTAAATATCTCCCGCGTCAAAAGTATCGGGGTCGTCTTGGCGCCAATGGGCACGCGGCACGGGCTGCGTTAAGCCGCGACGTACGGATTTATAATGTGCACCCGTGGGCGTGGTGTAACCAGCAGCAGCGTATTCTAAAACAAAGGACGTGCGGCAACTGAGCGAATCGTCGTTATCGGCCTGGAATAAATCGCCGAAGGACGTGGGAAAGTGTTCAAAGCTATTGCGGTAGCCATTGCCGATGACTTCGACCTGCGAGCCGTCTTCATTCATCCGGGCCGAGAAACCCGAGATCCAAGTAAACCCGTCGTCGCTCTTAACGGCCGCGGTCAACGTACGGTTATACGGCCAGGTTCCGCCGCGCTGATCGTCGTAGAAACTCGCGATGCGAAAAGTCTTTCCTGATTTATCGGTGAAACTCGCCCCGCAATTTCCTGCGTTCAAGTAGAGCTTGCCATCGGGCCCAGCGATAATGGCGTGCAAGGAGTGATCGTGGTCTTGGCCGCCGAAACCCGTGAGGAGGATTTCTTTTTTATCAATTGCGGGATCAAATTTTCCATCGCGATTCACATCGGTGAATTTAATTAAGTCGGGTGCGTGGGAAACAATGATGACATTGTCGAGCACGGCGATGCCGAGCGGTGCCGTCCAATTCGCATCTTGAAAGAACGTTTGCACGGTGTCCGCCTTGCCCTCGCCCTTCGTATCGCTCAACACCACCACACGATCACCTTCGGCGCGACGCTTACCGCCTTTATTATATCCGCGATAGTTAACACCTTCCGTCACCCAAATCCGACCTTGCGCATCGATGTCGAGATTGGTCGGGTTCGCTAACATCGGTGAACGGGCCCACACGGTGATTTCACAATCATCCGGCAATTGAAAATGATTCAGTCCAACGCTGCCACCTTCACTGGGCTGAAACGGCGACACCTGTGCCTGCGCGGTGGCCGCAATTAAACTGAGTAGCAGGGGGCGAAGCATGATTCGATAACAGGGCAAAACAGAGAGAGTTCCAGCCTAAGTTTTAAGCAAGCCCCGCCCCAACTATTTTTGCACGATGCGCTTTACCGCACCACTGCCCAAACAGGTAAATAAAACATCACCGTTGATTGGGTCGTAACCAAAACCCGTCACATTAGCATCCTGGAATAAAACCTCGTTTTCCCATTTTCCATTTTGCTGTCGCAGAGCAAAAACTTTGCCCGAACCGTAATCTGCAAAGGTATAGGCACCATAAAGTGCCGGTATCTTCGCGCCACGATACACCACCCCACCCGTTACCGAGATTCCAATTTTATGACTGTATTCGAAAATTGGTTCGGTGAATTTTAGGTTCGGGTCTGCTGGTATAATTTCGGTTTCAACCTTCGGCGCCGATCGATTAAACGCATGCAAACCCTCGCACGCGTTCCAACCGTAGTCTGCCCCGGGTGTAATGATATCGACCTCCTCATAGAGGTTCTGTCCAACATCGCCGGCAAACAGCCTACCATCTAAAGGGTCAAATGAGACCCTCCAAGGGTTGCGCAGCCCAATCGCCCAGGCCTCGGTCCGTACTTTAGCGGGGTCCATCTTAACCCCCCGGCACTGGGTCGCACCGACAAAAGGGTTGTCGGGCGGGATAGTATAGAAGGCCTCCCCCCGGGAATCCAGACCCACCCCGGGGTGCGGATTGGGAGCCAAGCCCCCCGGCCGGCGGTCGACATCTACTCGAAAAATGCCGGCAAAAAAACCCTTGGTCAGATCTCCCGAATTCTTGAACTTATCGCCACCCCCACCCCCATCGCCGCACGTAATATAGAGGTAACCATCGGGGCCGAAGTGTAAATCACCCCCGTTGTGATTACTCGCAGGGTCGATTTGAGTGATAATCGGCTGCTCCGTATGCCCGTCGACCTGCATACGACCCACATCGCTAAATCTGAAAGAGGAGACGCGCTGGTGGAGCTTTCCGTCTATCTTAAGACTATAATAGACAAAGAGTTGCCTATTTTTTGCGAAATATGGGTGAACGGCAGCCCCAAGCAATCCGCACTCCCCTCCCTGCTCAAAGACCCCGTCTCGTGGCTGAGTTATATCAAAAATTTCCCGTTTAGTGGCGGCGCCCTTCGTGTCGCGCTCCACGAGCTGAATTTTTCCGACTTTTTCGACGATTAAAATTCGAGACGGTTCACCCGGAACGGAGACGACCCCGAGCGGCTGATTAAACGATAAATTATCGAAGGCGGGTTCGGCCAAAATCTTACCCGAAACTTCGGTCGTCAAATGAACCAGGAAGGCGATGGCGCAGAAGGTCCGGAGCATGGGTTGACCTCGACGACCATGAGCGGAAAAACTTTTAAGGCAAGCCACAGGGGAAATGACTATGTCAAAAATACCTTTATTTTTCGCTGGTTCTCAGCGGAAACTTCGCTACTAAATAAACCCGCAATACTGCACCCTAACAAACAAACACTATGTCCAAAGCACTCACCAAATCCCAAATCGCTGCCGCCCTCGCTGAAAAAGCTGAGCTCAGCAAAAAGCAAGCTGTCGCGATCCTCGAGATCATCGCTCAACTCGCTTACAAGAACGCGAAGAACTCCTTCACTCTCCCTGGTCTCGGTAAGCTCGTGCTCGTGCAGCGCAAAGCTCGCCAAGGTCGCAACCCTGCTACCGGCGAAGTGATCCAGATCAAAGCTAAGAAGGTCGTGAAATTCCGCGTGGCTAAGGCCGCTAAGGACGCGATCCTCGGCTCGAAGTAATTTTCGAATTCCTTCGAATCAAACAGAGGCGCCTCAAAAGGGCGCCTCTTTTGTTTATAGCATTATAAATCGAGCACGGGGTAAGGATTTTCTTGCAGGTCGGCGTGGAGGCAGAATGAATAGACCCCTACGCAAGCCGCCCGGGTGGCGAAATGGCAGCCGCAGCGGATTCAAAATCCGCCGCCCCTTAAAGGCATGAAGGTTCGAGTCCTTTCCCGGGCACTTGCGTAGTTTAACTTTTTTCTGAAGTGATGTTTAAGCAAGCATCGCCTTCAGCAGCAGTCCGCTACCGACAACCAAAGGTGCAGCCAAAATCAGAAGGCACCCGCAGCCGCGATTTGAAATTCTTTCGCGGTATGACATGCCACTACCGGGAACGCCGACCGTACCGTCCACACGATCACCTTTAATATTTAACGTCGCACCCGGCCGACCGACCGAAGTGGAAACACCCGTCTTCGAAATATTCAGGCGGGCGAATTTCCCCAAGGAGATGCTTTTACGAAAACGGAAGAAGCCCATGGCGGTATCAGTACACCCATTACGCCGTAAACAAAAACCAAGGCAACCCTTTCAGCGAAACCCAAACTTAGCCCGACTTATTAGGTTTTCTCGCTATGACACAAATCAGTCCGGGGCAGACTTGCTTTTTCAGGAAAACCCACCAGAGTTGGGAAAGTTCCTTCAAACACATCACGAGCAAAACAGGCATCACTGCCTTATTGCACCAACCGAGCCCGCAACGGCCACGGTGGTTTTCAAAGCTTCAAAGCTCTGAGATGCGGACCTAACGGTCAACAATCCACACCCTCGGGTGCAATCGTGCTGTGTCAGGACATCCACTACACACATGATCAACACCTCCGAAAACCACACCACTCAAGCCCCCTCGGCTCGCCTCTCCCTGCGCGTCAAGGAGGCCAATCCGCTGCACCACCTCTGGAATAATAATGGCACCTGGTGGATTCACTACACCCTGCATCTCTCGGACTACACCGCCAAGCGCGTGCGTCGCTCTCTTCGCACCAACGAAAGCACTGAGGCCATTCGCCGGCGCGATGATTTGCTTAATCAAATCAGCCTCACTCAAAACATCGCCTAAGCCATGGAACTCCTTCTCTTCGCTTTAGCACTACTCGGAATCTTGGCGCTGAACACCATCGCCTGGCTCCTGCCCTTTCTCTTGCGCGTGTTCGCCGCCACGCTCGCCCTCTGCTTGCTCCTTCGTGTCAGCGAAGAAATAGAACGGTGCCTTTAATCAGATTTATTACTTATCTTTCTTCTTTTTCTTTTCATCCGGAGCCGACTCCCGATAGCAGCTACGGTCATCTTCCATCGGGAATTGTTTCGCGTTACGCAAAGCGATGACCCACTCCGGGCCCACGTCGTTCGCCGTCAGCGGTTTAAAATTCGCCCGCTCTTTCTTCTCCGACCAACCTGAAGGGAGGGCGACTTCTTTACAGCCTGATTCCGCCGGCTGGTAACGAACCTTTCCTCCCATGACAACGTTCCCCTTAAAACGGTTGGGTATAAATTTCTTCCCCACCGAGGGAATGTGTGGATCGACTTCCGCACCCTCGATGGCCACACCCTTACCATCGCCATCAATGAATCGGTTGTTGGCGATGTCACAATCCTCCGGCAGCAAAATCATTTGGTTATCGGGCCAATGTTTTTTGTAGTCAGAACCCATTTCCAAGGCCGAGGTTTTACAGCCGACGATAACGTTATTGGACAAGTTCAGTTTCTTCACTTGGGGGTATGAGGTCACTTCGCCCGTCGCATTTTTAGCGCTCTTTGCTCCACTCTTCTCCTTCGGCGTGAAATCTTTGGTCAGTGAACGCGCCGTGAATTCGCCGCACGAAACGCGGATGCCGTACTCCGTGCCCGCAACGTAGTTGCCTTGTACAACGTGATTCGCCCCCGACATGCGTAAGCCCTGTGCACCATCGGCACCTTCGCCCAGGATAATATTACCCTTCATCGTGTTGTTGCTACCGCGGCGAATATTTAGGCAGCCCTTCGTGGCTATCACCGTGTTATTCAGCACCTGATTAAAGTTAGATTTCAGTGAAACAATTTCGGTGCCTTCGCCGTCGGCGTGGTCAAAGAGGTTTCCTTCCACGGTAAAGTAGGCGCCATCCGTCGGCTTCTCGTCAAACTTACCCGACCCCCAAACCCGAATACCCTCACGGCCATTACCCACGTCGTACGGTATATTTTTAATATAACATTCGCGCACCACATTATAACGGCAGCCTTCGATACCATTGCCGATGAGCGGTTGCATGTTATTTTTCCCCTTTAGGTAACAGCGCTCGAGTTTATTATTACTCCCATTAAAAAAGACCCAGTAATACTCCGTCTTAAATTCCGCAGGATTGTAATCCACAATTGCACATTGTCGCATGGTGCCGAAGTCAGAATTGAATTTGCAAACGGCGTTTTCGCGATCCTCGGGGTTTACCCCGATTGATCCCTTGTAAAAAAATAAGCCCTCCACGACAACGTGCTTAGCATTAATCTCGAGGTGAGAGCTGCCGGTAAAAATAACTTCGCCGGGACGCTCCGCCATAATTGTGAACGGCGCCTCTTTGCTGCCACCGAAATTAAGCTTCAACTTGATGTCTCGGTATTCGCCCTTCGCGATTTTTATCGTCGTACCACTCCCCCCACTGGTAATTGCCGCCTTTAACTCGGCCGCATTTTTAACGATCACATCCCTTGCCTCCAACTGCCCAGTGAGGCACAGCCCAATCACCACCAGGGATAGTGCTTTAAAGTGCGTGATGAGTCTAAACATTGGGGGCTGGCGACACGTGAATAACACCTTATTCAGGCCCGAGTTTCAAGACGCACGAAGGGCTTGGGCGCACTTAACCGAAAACTCGTGGAAGGCAGATGTATCACGCAAAGCGGTGTGGCGCGGACGAGGCAAATCGTTCGATAGAATTTGTCGCACCACACCGGGCTCGCCACCCATAATCACCACCCGGTCGGCCAGATATGCGGCTTCCTGGGCACTGTGCGTCACGTGTAACGCCGTGAAACCGATCGACTGGTGTAAGCTTGCTAAAGTCTCGTTGAGTTTGTCGCGGGTGATTTCATCCAACGCCCCACTGGGCTCATCCAACAAGAGAAGCTGCGGTGAAACAATCAATGCTCGCGCCAGCGCCACGCGCATACGCATGCCACCCGAAAGTTCGTCGGGAAATTGTTCGGCATTTTTCGCCAAGCCCACCGCCTCAAGCATCGTATCGATACGTGGCTTGTTTTGCTCATAAGCCTGACCGCGCAATTCAAGCGGCAGCGAAATATTGCGAGCGACCGTCAACCACGGTAAAAGTGTATGATCCTGAAAAACATAACCGATATCAGGAGAAGTTTGCTGCGTCGCGCCAGATGAGGCCTGCAGCAAACCCCCCGCCAAGCGGAGCAGCGTGGATTTACCGCATCCCGATGGACCCAGAACGGAAACGAATTCACCTGGCTGTAAGGCGAATGAAATCGGCCCGAGAACCTGACGCCCCTCATAACGAACCGTGGCCTCTTTAAATGCGAGCGAGGCCGACATTTGAATTAAAAGCGTGCACCCACTCGTGCGGCCGCACCCCAGGTCGGTGAATTCTGGAAGACGCCGACCGTTTCACCGTCGTGTTTAAATGAATATCGGCTGAACGGCACCCACTCGAACGAGACTCGTGCAAACCATGTGCCCGAGCCTTCTAAGAATTGCGTTAAGCCGACGCGCGTCACGACTTCGCCGATCGAAACCGCACGGCTACCGTACGTTGCGTCCGACAAGCGAAATGTGAGTGTTTCGTAGGCCATCGTGAAGTCGACCGTCGTGGCTTTATCTTCGGTTATAAATCCACGCAGAATAACTCCGTTCTGCAAGCCGGTGATTCGCGCTTCAAATTCTGCTGATGCGATGGGCGACCAAATCAGCTTCAGGTAAGGAATCGGCATGATGCCCGCCTCGAAGCGGTCCTCGAGTTGTGCACCAATCGCGACATCGGTTTCGCGATCAGGCCTCCAACGCGCGGCTCCACCCAAGCCCCAGCGAAATCCCTTGCTCAAGCCCATCGAGTCTTCTGCGGCGGATTCGAGTGCGTAAATAACTTGCACGCCGTAGCGCTCATTCCAGTCCCACTGACGGAAACCCGTAAGCATTAAATCGGTGGTCTTACCGAAAGCACAGTCACCCGTTGCGAGTGCACCCGAAAACTTATTATTATATTTATAATACTCTAAGTCCATCGCCCCCGCCGGAGTTTGGTAAACAGCCTCAACGCCGTAACGGCTTCGGCCATATTTTCCATCCGCCGTGGAATGGGTGACGGTCGTCGAATTGCGTGTCTGCCAGTCGGCAATTAAGAGCCAGGGCTTCTGCGCTGGCTCCTCTGCGGCAAAAAGAGGAGTCGTTAATGCACAAATTATAGCAAATTGTCTTATTTTAATCAACATTTAGGTTTTAGCATCCCAGATATAGATTGTTATCTCGCGAAGGCAAGTGGGTTGATGGATCAGCAAAAAGAATTCTAAGTAATCGTTGGCTTCCTTTAATGCGAATACCGAGAACTTCAGTGTAAAATCGAATAGCGCGTAGGTGAATCACGATTTGGGTACCCGGCGTAAATACCTAAACTTACCCTGTTTGCCCGAAAAGAGACATGCTGATACCTACTTTTAGTCTATTTTTAATCAAAAATAGCGGGTCACAGGCCTCCCGCCTACTTGGCACAAGCGTTGCGATAGGGGACATGCCATGAACTCCCTGTTACGCACACTCACCATCCTCGCCTTCGCAGCGATGCCATACCTGGCACCTGCTGCTGATAGCACTCCACCCCCTGCACCGGCTCCTTCGATTGAACAACGCCTCGCAGGTATCGAAGCCTACTTAGGTAACGGCGATCCTACCGCCGCCCTTAAGGATGCTAAAGGCAACGTCACCGTTGCTTTAACACCCGCAGCAAGCACCAGCGGCCCAGGTCACAATGGGTTCATGATGATTTGCGCAGCGCTCGTGTTGTTCATGACGCTTCCTGGTCTCTTCCTCTTCTACGGCGGTTTAGTTCGTAGCAAGAATGTCCTCTCCGTCATTGCACAATGCTTTGGCTTGGCTGGACTCGTCACCATCCTCTGGTGGGCAGTCGGTTACTCTCTTGTCTTCGGCAAGAGCTTTGACGGCACCCTCCTCGGACAATTCTTTGGTGGTAGCGAATACTTCTTCTTAAATGGAGTAGGTGCAGCACCTAACACCGACTACGCGTATTGGATCTCCCAAAACGTGTTCTCGATGTACCAATTGATGTTCGCCATCATCACGCCTGCCCTGATCGTCGGCGCGATTGCTGAGCGTATGAAATTCTCTGCACTCATGCTCTTCATGACTGCCTGGATGTTCCTCGTCTACTTCCCAATGGCTCACGCAATCTGGGGCATCACTGGCGACATGAACGGCGTTTGGAATGCCAAGGCCTCCATCAAGGCGATCGACTTCGCAGGTGGTACCGTGGTTCACATGACTTCCGGTTGGTCCGCACTTCTCCTCTGCTTGATCCTCGGACCTCGCATCGGTTTCGGCAAGAAGGCCATGACTCCTCACAGCATGGTGCTCTGCGCAGTTGGTACCGGCATGCTCTGGGTAGGTTGGTACGGTTTCAATGCCGGCTCAGCCCTCGCTGCTGACGGTGTTGCCGCTCAAGCCTTCACCACCACCACCCTCGCCGCCGCTGTCGCAGGTTTCACCTGGGCTGCCCTCGAGTGGATTCTCCGTAAGCACGCGAGCGTCCTCGGCCTCTGCTCCGGTGTTGTCGCTGGTCTCGTTGTGATCACTCCTGCTTGCGGATTCGTCACCACTACTGGCGCAGTGATTATCGGTGTACTCGCAGGTGTTGTTCCCTTCCTCGCTGTGGTTTACCTCAAGTCGAAGCTCGGTTATGACGACGCACTCGACACCTTCGGTGTTCACGCTGTCGGCGGCACCTTGGGCGCAATCCTCACCGGTTACCTGGCCACGGCTGATGCCAACGCCAATCTGAACCTCAACCTTAAGGACATCGTTGGTAACACTCTCATCAACGAACAGTTCAAAGCTATCGGTGTAACCCTTGTCCTCTCGATTGTTGCGACGGTCATCATCGCCTACGTGATCAAGTTCACGATCGGCCTCCGTCCCACCGAAGAAGAAGAAGCACGCGGTCTGGATATCACCGACCACGGCGAAGAAGGTTACAGCCACAACTCCTAAACGGTTCCTCAGGAGTTCGGCTCGCACAGGCCGCCCAGCAATGGGCGGCCTGTTTCTTTTATAAGTATTATGGAGCTTACCGGGGCTCCTTAGGCCGGCAAGCGGGGGCTTCGGGCTTTTTGTTGCCCGCCACCTCGCACGTCCCATCCTCACGTGGTCTCCCATGCCACGAGCCCTGCGCATCATTTTTTGGACCCTTGGAAGTATCATCCTATTCGCCGGACTCGGCCTTTGGTGGATCAGCTCGGAATTGAAGCCCGAGCCCCTAGGCAAACGCGTTGCTACCCTCATACAAGAGGCACAAATCAAAGGTAGGATCGAAAAAGTTGAAGCATCACTCGACGGAAGTTTTAAAGCCGCGGGTGTCGACCTCACCTTGACCGACGGGACAACCATCAAGGCCCTATCAATCAATGGGCAGCTCGACCTCTTCGCGTCTGTCCGCGGCACGCCAACCCTCAAGAGCCTTTCAGTGATCGGTCTCTACCTTGATCTTTCGAAAACAAAAACTGTTGCCGCGACTTCAGCTAAGACGGATTCAAAATCCCGCTCATCACTTCCCGCCTTCCACCTTGGCCCATTTAATATCGCCGGAGGCATCACCCTCACCGAGGGAAAATTAGTTAGCTTTAATACCGAAGGGACGGGTATCGATTCAGCGGGTCCGGTAAATCTAAACGCCACGATTACTTGGCCGGGATTAACCGTCGGTGCTATCGAAACTAAACCGCATGCAAATATTTCTCTACAAGGCGAGTTTCAGCGTCCATTCGGACAAAACGGACTAAGCCTCACCGAGCTAGTTCGCGATATTAAGTCGGTAAACATTGATTGTAGCGCGAAAGACGAAAAGCCTGCGGGCTCAGGCAGCATGAGCCTAACCTGCCGAGGTGTTCGCAATCCGTCGGGACATCTCGTCTTGAGTGGCAAACTCAACGATGCCGGCAACCAAGCGGCTGTAAATTTCTCACTGGTCGAAAAGAATGCCGAATTAAAAGGTGAAATCTTACTGGCGCTCGACCCAACTAAATTTGGTGTGCTCAGCAACGTGCTGCCCAACTGCAGCACCACCGGCAAGGTCACCGTCACTGCCAACACTGACAATACCCAAAACTGGCAAGCCCTGGCTGATCTCCAAATCAAATGGGGCGACCTGACACGTTACTCGAAAGCCATTCGTCCAGGCCTTGAATCAACGTGGCGGGTTCAATCCTCCGTTAAAAATTCACCCAGCGAACTCACGGTTGAAAAACTGACCGTTGGTGGAAACGGCATTACTTTAAATTTAAACCAGCCCCTACACTGGAAACCCGGAACCGACCTCGATGAGGTGTCAGCAACCCTGAGTGCCAATGAAGCCGAACTCGCCACCTTCGCTCCACTGCTGACCTCAACTCACCTCGTGCCAACGCAAGGTCGTTGGTCGGGCGAAGCCGAGCTCACGCTTAAACAAGGTGATATTAAAATTAAAACCGTTCGGACTCATAACCTTGTCGGACTGACTCTTGAACGCGACGGGCAAATTCTCGTGCAGAACTTAAACGGCGAAATCCCGCTACGCACCGAAGGCGGCGCCCTAGTGATTTCACCTTTTAGAATTAGCTCATCCGACGGCGATCTCGCGAAGGGCGATATCCTTTTAAAGTTAGAGCAGAACGCCGACTGGTCACTCCAAGGAAAACTAAACTTAGGCCTGGCAGAAATCGCCCGCCAAACGGGGCAAGGCAACTTGCCAATCGAAAAAATTCGCGACACCCGCATCGAGGCCAAAGTCGACCTCACTTCCCGTCAATCCGTTTTAACCCTTAATAAGGTTGAGGCAAAAATTCTACGGCAAGGCCTCGAACTGCTCCAATTGAAACTACTGGAGCCACTTAACCTCGATGAAATCAAGTCTACCGGAACATTATTCGAGGCCACCGCAAACCAGTTGCCACTCGAAACACTCGCAGCCTTAGTCCCCGGACTTAATCTCACTGGCTCACTCAAGCAGGCGAAGTTAGTCGGCGGCTTTCAAAAGGATGGATTCTTCCTGCGCACGGAAACCGCACCCGTCGAACTTTTAGACGTGAGCTTGGGCTGGAATAAAACCCCCTACCTGAGCCACTGCGACTTGAGCACGCGCGTCTACTTAATTATCGGTACACAAAAAAACCTGTTCAGCTTCTCCGAAATATCAGTGCAGAACCAAGGCCGATCGCTGACCGCCGGTAGCCTTTCCGTCGACCTCAAGGAATTAACCGCCGTCATCAACCTGCGCGGCGATATCGGCGCCCTCACCCAACAACCAGCCCTGCAAGCTGCCTCCAACCTTAACCAAGGAAATTATCAGATTCAGGCCCAGCTTAGCACTAAAGGCGAATCGACAGCCGATATTAAAATCCTGGAAGTAGGCTTCAAAGATCGCCCCGCTAAAATTAAAATGCTAAATCTGAAGGGAACGCTCTCTTCGCGGGCCGACGGATTTCGAGCCGAAGGGAAATGTAAAATCGACAGCACCGGAACAACCTCGGGCAATTTATCGCTCCAGAAAAAAACCAACGGACCCCAATCGCACTGGGAATTAGCGGCCGATTTTGAATCGATTTTGGGCGACGATTTCTTGGCACTTGTCCATCAGCCCGCGGACACTCAACCCGCCCCAACCGCCATCAACCCCGCCACGGATGGTCTTCCTTTCTGGTACGGACACACGGCAGATATTAAATTAAACATCCTGTCCGCTCGCATTAAAGGACTCACCGCCGAGAACGTCTCACTCCAACTAACGGTGACCGAGAATCAAATCGCCCTTACCCAGCTGAGCGGAAAATTCGCCGAGGGCACACTTTCGGGCACCGGTAATTGCACCTTCAAATCGGGCACCAGCAATGGGCCCTATCAGTTAAATGCCCAAGTCGGACTCCAACAATTCAACTTCGATCCCATCGCCCAAGCCTACCCAGCAATTAAAGATTTCGTCCAAGGTAAAGGCGACGCCACCGCCACCGTCCAAAGCAACGGCATTAATCTCGATGACTTAATCGCAAAAGTGAACGTAGTCGCCAATCTCCAATCGAAGAACGGGCGCATCCAAGCCTTCGGCGGCAAAAACAGTGAAACCGCGGTCAGCGCAACGAAAGCCGGGCAAACCGCCAAGCTGCTCGGCGGACTCGCCAAACTTGCAGGCGCGCTTTCTAAAAATAAAAACGACGGGGAAAAAATCGCGCGGGCTGGCGAGGCCATGTCCGCCGCCGCCAAACTTCAAGAATCACTTTCTGATTTTAAATATGAACTCATCGATGTCCAAGTTCAGCGTCTAGCCAACGGCACTATCAAAATTAATCGCGGACTGGTGCAGAACCCCGAACTCACCATCAACGCCCTCGGTCAAATCACCGCCAAAGCCGGCAATGATTTCAACGACTGGCCACTCGCCCTCCAAGCCACTATGCGCGGCAAGGGAACCTACGCTGAACAATTCAAGCTCTTAGGCTTTGCCAACGCATCCACGACCGACGGCGGATTCACCCAAGGGCCCAGCGTGCAATTCACGGGTAGCTTAAATCACCTCCAGAATAACCTGAAGGAAGCCCTCCAAGGTGCCGTTAAAAATATCCAAGCGGAGGGCACCAATCGCCCCTCGGGACCCGCCGACACTCGACCGACCAATCCCACCAATCAGACGGCGCCAACAGTCAACCCACTCGAATTACTTTTGAGGAACTAATGTCTTCGGCACGCACATTAAAATGGGTCGGGCTTATTTTACTAGCGGTCATCGCATTGGTCTTTTTCTCTCTGGCGACCGGACCTGCAGGCAAAGGCTGGGGCATGAATCACGAATGGTTCTGGCTTCGCTTTCCACGCGTCGTAGCTGCCCTTGCTGCCGGCTTTGCCTTAGGTATCGGTGGCGCCACTCAACAAGGACTCTTTCGCAATCCCTTGGCCGACCCCGGACTCACCGGCGTCTTCGGCGGATCGTTACTCGGTATCGCCACACTCCTAGCGATTAACGACAGCTGGGTCTGGGAACACAGCTGGTCGCTGCCCGCGAGTGCCTTTGTGGGTGCGATACTCACCTCGCTTGTTCTCGTTCTCCTGAATCACAAAAACTCCACCAACCGACTTATTCTCATCGGCCTAGGCCTAAATGCGTTCACGGCGGCCGGGACATTAATTATCGCGACACGCTTCAGCGCCTCGCGCGACATTCTCATCAGCGGCATGACAGGCGATTGGCTTGGAATGGCTACCTTAGAACTAATTTTCCTGCCCACCATTCTCTGCGGCATCGCCGCCCTGCTCTTACTCACCCAGGCGCGCCCCCTCGATAAACTTTCGCTGGGCGAGGAAATGGCACAGAGCCTCGGCGTGAATCTTTACTCCACTCGTTATGCGAGTATTCTACTCACCGCCCTCGCCGCCGCCGCCGCAACCTGCCTCGTCGGTCAGGTCGCCTTCATTGGCCTACTCGCCCCACACTTCGCTCGCGCTCTCGTAGGCCCGCGCCACGCTTTAGTCATGCCCCTCTCGGGATTACTCGGTGGTGGCTTACTTTTACTGGCCGACACCTTAGGGCGCTCCCTATGGCCCCAGGCTCCACTCTCGGCCGCCGCCATGACGGCAGTCCTTGGCGCTCCCGCGTTCGTCTGGATTGCCTCCCGCCAAAATGACTGACCGCGTCCTATACTGCAGAGACCTATCCCTCCAACGCGGCACTCAACGCATACTTGAGGCCGTCAACATCGCCATCCACGCCAGCGAAGCTGTGGCACTAGTAGGTGCCAATGGTGCAGGTAAAACCAGTCTACTGAAATGTCTGCTTGGGCTCTTTCCGGAGGCGGGTGGAGAAATTGTTTTAGGCGACAGCGATCCGCGCACCACTTCACCCGCGACTCTGTCCGCTCATCACGCTTACGCCGCACAGTCACCACACTCAGTATGGGATTACACGGTCGAAGAACTCTCACACCTTTCGCCGTGTGCCGAAGGATACCTTCGCTGGCTCGAGCGCTTCGCACTCACGCCTAAATTAAATCGTAAACTTTCTTCACTCTCTGGCGGAGAGCGCAAAGCCGCCCACCTCTGCCTTAGCCTAAGTGCACTCCAAAATCCACGCGGCAGGGCCCTCTTGCTCGATGAGCCCACGGCCTCACTGGATATTTGTCGGAATGAAATTCTCGCAGCCGTGATCCACGAATTAAGTCAACAAGGTGCAGCCATACTGGTGGCAACGCATGACCTTACCTTTGCCCAACAGTGCCAGCGTGTAATTATCCTTAAAGCCGGACGAGTCATTGCCGACGGCCCCCCAGCTAAAACGCTCAGCCCCGATACTATCCGCGACGTTTGGGGCTTCGCTTCGACTTCCGCTTAAGCGGTCGCGGCTTCACCTCGGCAGGTGCGGACAATAATCCCGCGCGTGCTGCAGCGAAAAGGTACTGCTGGGCGAGTCCAGCTGCACCACCGAAGTGCGTGCGTCCGAAACCCGCCAATTGCTCCGGCTTCCAGCCTTTTAATTGATACGCACTGGCCAGAGCCTGGACTACCCATGTATCAACCGGAAAACTCTCAAGTCGACCAAAACCAAATAACGCCACACACGCCGCCACCTTAGGCCCGACGCCAGGCAGCGCCTGTAACTCGATTAATAATTCATCGGTTGAAAGTTTTTGCATCTCATCCACCCAATGCGGACGTACTTCCAATTGCTTAGCTGTGCCGCGAATAAAGGCGGCACGATAACCCAAGGCACAGGCTTTTAATTCCGTATCCGTCGCCCGCGCCAGTCGACTCCAACTCGGCAACGCATAATAATCATCAACAATTTTTTCGCCCATCGTACGAGCCAAAGCCGCAACCATCACTTTAATTTGGAGAATACGTTTATTCGAACTACACAAGAAACCAATCAAAGTCTCGTGCGGATCGTGTCGCAAAATTCTGAGACCTGAAAAGCTTTTGAGCGCTGCCGCTAGAACCTGATCCGAGCGCCATGGCAATTGGTCAACGGCCAAAGCCTGCTCCCCCGCCGCGTCAAAATAAACTCGCAACATCGGCTCGGCATCGTGCAACCCTTGCCGTCCGCGCCAGTCCAGGCCACCTGAGGCGGCTCGCACTTCAATCAGGTGATTTCCTAACACCCCACGCCAAATACCGTCCTCCAGCCCTTGCCAACGAAAGGACTGCCCGCCGTCTAATTGCTCCTGGAGGAGTTTAGCAGGAACTTCTTGGACCAACGGCAAGTGTCGCCACGCTGTCCAAACCACCGAGGACATGGGCTTAGCGCGCTTCTAGTTCCGCACGCGTACCCCAAAGGAAACTATGCTCAGAGGCTAATACCTTTCCTTTGGCATCCAAGACCGATAGGCGCCAAGCAATCGGCACCCACTTACTTGCACCGGCCTCTTTACCCGTTAAACCGATGACGTATTCGCCCAGCGGAAACTTCGGACGAATGGCTAAAGAAAAATCATAGCGCTCAGGTGCCTCGCCTTCCGTGCGTACCACTTCTAAAACCAAACGTGAATCCACGGGCGGACTGAAACTTAACTTAGAATAAAAATAGTAACCGGCACGCTCGTTCTCTGTGGTGCGGAAAACAATGTCCTGTCCGTGACTTTCTTTAGCATAAAAAGCTTCCGAGGCACGTGCCACATCATCGGCACTGCGTCGCAAGGGGTGGATATAAGAAATCCCAGGACGCTCAACGACCGACGGCGGCGGCGAATCACAACCGACCATCAGCAAGGCCACCAGGCCAGCCAATTGCCAAGTTATGCCACCCCGAAAAATCACTTCTTGGACTTCTTCTTGCTCGCGGCTGCGCGGGCAACCTTGATGCGCTCTTTCTTGCGCTGATTGTAGGCACGAAGACGACGACGCTTGATAACTTTATTGGATTGCTGACCCATAGTACCGCCCATCCTCACCCAACCGCCTCTTTGGTCAAGGAGAAGGTGCTACCCCCGCTTCCGGAGGTGGACCAAGCCCTTTCTGGCTGCCTGGGTAGGGATCGAACCTACGACCAAGTGATTAACAGTCACCTGCTCTACCGCTGAGCTACCAGGCAGTGCGAAAGGACTCCCATCAAGGCAAGGTCAGGGCAATGGTGTCAAACAAAACCGACCGCCGAATAAGCCCTCCTAAACGCATAATCATTAAGATATGCAGTCAATTAGCCCGCCGTCTTCCTAATCTCTGGACAGCCTGCACCAGTCCGACTTCTTTAAGTAGATGCGCTGGTCTCGAATTCCTGAAACCCCGAATGCCCCCGGCGTTGGCGGTGCCTTTCTTGGCACATTCGAAGACACGCTCATCATGGCCGGTGGTTCAAACTTTCCCGAAAAACCCGCCTGGGAAGGCGGCGCCAAAGTTTGGCACGATGCAGTCTACACACTCGGCCCACGTAATAAAAAATGGAACCCCATCGGTAAACTCCCTCGTCCCATCGCCTACGGCGTCGGCATTTCCATTCGTCAAGGGCTTCTCATGGTCGGCGGTGCCAACGCCGAACGACATTTTCAAGACTGCTACGTGCTCTCCATTGAGAATGAAAAATTAGTCACAAAGCCTTTTCCTTTTCTCCCTCGTCCACTCGCCTACTCCGCCGGCGCACTCGTTGGCAGCAAAGTAATCGTCGCTGGTGGCACCGAGAAACCCGATGCCACCGCGGCCTCGTCCGTCGCTTTTGCGATCGACCTCGCCAACCTCACGGGCGGCTGGAAAGAATTACCATTGTGGTCGGGCTCAGGTCGCATGCTCGCTCAAGCGGCCGGCACCAAGGACACATTTTACCTTTTCGGCGGAGTGACCCTCACCTCTGGAGCCAAGGGCCCGGAGCGCGAATACTTGCAAGATTGTCATGCCTTTACGCTCGGGAAAGATTGGCGTCGGCTTGCATCCCTACCCCACCCACTGGCCGCGTGTCCCTCACCCTGCCCAGTCATTGAGAATGAAATTCTGTTATTGGGCGGCGATGACGGTAAGCTTTCAGGGAAAATTGCAGCGGCAAAACACCCAGGATTTTCGGATAAGATTTTAGCCTACGATAAGTCTTTAGATACTTGGGCGGAGAAAGGCGAAGCCCCTGCGGCTTTAATCGCGACGGGCTGCACGAAATGGAACAAGGGCATTGCCTTCGTGAACGGCGAGACGCGCCCCAGCGGCCGATCACCAGAAGGCTGGCTCGGACGCACCGAGTAAAAACAAAGAAGGCCGACTCTCTCGAGACGGCCTTCCTTGTTCCTGAGCAGCGAATTACTCGCCCCAGGTGCAAGTCGTGCCAGCGTAAATGGCGTGTGCACCCAACTCTTCTTCAATGCGGAGGAGTTGATTGTACTTAGCGACGCGATCCGAACGGCAAAGCGAGCCAGTCTTGATTTGACCGGCATTCAGGCCAACGGCGATGTCCGCAATCGTTGAGTCTTCGGTCTCACCCGAGCGGTGCGAGATGATCGCCGAGTAACCCGCGCGCTGCGCCATCGCCACGGCGTCAAAAGTTTCGGTGAGTGAACCGATTTGGTTCACCTTCACGAGAATCGAGTTCGCAGTCTTGGTCTTGATGCCACGCGAGAGGAACTCGGTGTTGGTCACGAATAAATCATCACCGACTAATTGCGTGTCCGCGCCCATGGCATCGGTGGCCTTCTTCCAGCCGGTCCAATCCGCCTCGGAGAAGCCGTCTTCAATCGAAACGATGGGGTAACGCTTTTGGAGGTCTTGGTAGAACTTAATCATCTGCTCTGAGTTGCGCTGAGATTTGTCGGACTTATGGAAAGTGTACTTGCCCGACTTTTCGTCGAAGAATTCAGAGGCAGCCACGTCGAGGGCAAGGAAGACTTCGGATCCGAGCTTGTAACCAGCAGCTTTAACCGCGGCAGCAATGGCCTCTAATGCAGCTTCGTTCGAAGCAACCTTAGGAGCGAAACCACCTTCATCGCCAACCGAAGTCGAAAGGCCCTGGGCCTTCAGCACCTTCTTCAAGGCATGGAAAATTTCCGTGCCCATGCGCAAGGCTTCGCTAAAGGACTTCGCACCCTTAGGTACGACCATGAATTCTTGGATATCAACTGGGGCGTCGGAGTGCGCGCCGCCGTTCATGATATTCATTAAAGGAATAGGGAGCACCTTGGCGTTAGGTCCACCGATGTAACGGTAGAGAGGCTGACCAATCGCTTCAGCCGAAGCACGAGCCACAGCCATCGAAACACCGAGGATCGCATTCGCGCCCAGCTTCTTCTTGTTCTTAGTGCCGTCCAATTCAATCATCGCCTTGTCGATGCCGACTTGGTCTTGCGCATCGACGCCGTTGAGCATCGGAGCAATTTCTTCGTTCACATTGGCAACGGCCTTCAAGACGCCCTTGCCATTGTAACGCTTCTTGGGGTCGATGCCCTTCGCAAATTCTTTGGCACTCACATCGCTGTCGCGTAGTTCGTGGGCTTCGTAGGTACCCGTCGAAGCACCCGAAGGTACCGCGGCGCGACCCAGCGCACCACAAGCCAAACGGACGTCGACTTCGATGGTAGGATTGCCGCGAGAGTCTAAGATTTCGCGGGCTTTAATATTAACGATATCGGTGCTGCTCATGATAATAAAAGGATGTCCATAGGGGTGAGATAAACGACTGGGCTGGGCGAGAAAAAAGGTGAACCAATTTCTATATTTATGCCCAAAAATGAACCCCGGCCGAGGAATACTCAGTCGGGGTTTCGAAATGGTGGGAGTAGATGGACTTGAACCATCGACCTCCTGAATGTCAATCAGGCGCTCTAACCAACTGAGCTATACCCCCGAAAATCGAAAGGGCAGAGAAACAAGCCCCCCGAAGGCTGGCAAGCCTTCAATGAATGTCGCCCAAATATCGTGCCGCCCCACTCTCACGGGTCGATCGAATCACCTCTGCCAAACCAGGAGGCGAAAGGGGGTAATCCGCCAATTTATCGAGCGGCAACCAAACAAAACCGACCTGCCGTCGATCCGTCTCCTTGCCCGCCCCAATGGGCGAAAGGTCCGCACAGTCGCAATGAAAGACAACTTCAACCTGGTGAAAGTGGCCGTGGATGCGATGCATCGCATGATTCTTGCCCACATACTCTCGCACATAGGCCGCATGCTTAACGGTTACGTTTAAACCGAGTTCCTCCAAAACTTCGCGCACCACGGTTTGATGCAAAGTCTCGCCATGATTTTGTCCGCCTCCCGGCAAGACCATAAACTCACCCAACTCAGTCCGAATGCGCACCGCCAAAACTTTTTCGTCATGCAGAATAATCGCTCGTGCTGCCGTACGCACGGTTGCGACATCACGGTTAGGATTATGTGAGGCTTCGGACACGTCACAGTTGTAACGCATAAACCAAGGCATGCAAAGCGTTTCCCTCGCGTCAGCTGACTCGCCGACAATTAACCCATTAATTTGCCGTCAATCTCGTGATTGCCGTGCACCGCTTTCACATCGTCTAGCGCCTCCAGGGCCTCAATGAGCTCTAAAACTTTCTTTGCGGTTTCAGCATCGGCAACTGGCACAGGAATACTGGTGACATACGCAATCTCGCTCGACTCGGGTTTAAGCCCTTTTTCCTGAAAAGTTTTTGCCAAAACATCGTAAGATGAAACTGGGCATAGTACCTCGAAGTGGTCGCCGTTATTCACGATATCGTCTGCCCCCGCCTCCAGCGCGAGCTCCATGAGTTTGTCTTCTGTGATTTGCGTCGACCCCAGCAAGAACTGACCCTTGCGCTGAAAACTATGTGAGACGGCACCGGTCTGCGCCATGTTGCCACCGTTATCATTAAAGGCCTGGCGAATCTCTGCCGCCGCCCGATTCTTATTATCGGTCGTGACTTCGACAATTAAGCCCACGCCACCAGGGGCATAACCTTCGTAAGAAATTTCTTCGTAAACCACACCAGGGATTTCGCCCGTACCCTTCTGCACGGCACGCTTAATATTGTCTGAGGGCATATTGGCCGCACGGGCCTTATCCATCAAGGTGCGCAAGCGGGCATTGGTCTCG
>CANBWJ010000013.1 GCA_947373115.1 Opitutia bacterium
GTGTTGAACATGGCCGACGGCTGCTTGCTCGTCGTCGACTCCTTTGAAGGCCCGATGCCCCAAACCCGTTTCGTACTCTCGAAGGCTTTGGCCCTCGGCCTGAAGCCGATTGTGGTGGTAAACAAGATTGATAAACCCTCGGCTCGTCCAGACGCCGTGGTGAACGAAATTTTCGACTTACTCGTCGCCCTCGATGCTCCCGAGTCGGCCCTCGATTTCCCAGTTGTGTACGCTTCGGGTCGCGATGGTTGGGCAACCGTTGATCGGGCGAAGACCGAAGAAGGTAAACGTCCCAAGGATCTCCTTGAACTTTTCTACGCGATTGTGGACCACATTCCTGAACCCTACGCTGAAGGTTCGTCCCGTGGTGCCGCTGCGGGTTTCAAGAGCCGCGAAGAAGCGCTCGCCAACCCCCTGCAAATCATGGTCACCGCCATTCTGTACAGTGATTACGTGGGTCGTATCGCGGTAGGTCGGGTGACGGCGGGTCGCGTTAAGCCGAGCATGCCCGTGATGTTAATCAACCGTGCTGGTGAACAATTTAAACAACGCACCTTAGAAGTCGAAGTCTTTGAAGCCCTCGGACGCGTGAAGGCTGATGAAGTCACTGCGGGCGACATTTGTGCGGTCATCGGACTCGACCACGTGGAAATCGGTGCGACGATTACCGATATCGAACATCCTAAAGCGATGCCTCCCGTTAAGGTCGACGAACCCACGGTGACGATGGCGTTCCGCGTGAATGATTCACCTTTCGCAGGTCGCGATGGAAAATTTGTCACTGGCCGCCAAGTCGGTGAGCGCCTCATTAAAGAATTAGAAAAGAATGTGGCCCTACGCGTGGAGCGCGAGCCCGGAGCTGATGCGTTCCAGGTTTCGGGTCGTGGTCTGATGCACTTAGGTGTGTTAATCGAAACCATGCGCCGTGAAGGTTATGAACTTTCGGTCGGCAAACCTCAGGTGATTATGAAGCAAATCGACGGCAAGGAATGCGAGCCAGTGGAAACCTTGGCCGTGGATTGCCCTGAAGCTTCACAGAGTGATGTGATGGCCCTCGTTTTAAGTCGTCGTGGCGAATTGCGTACGATGGATGCAAAGGCCGGTACCAGCGGCTGGATTCACATGGAATTCAAAATCCCTTCTCGTTCGTTGTTCGGTCTGCGCACCATGATGCTCACGACCACGCGTGGCGAAGCGGTCATGTACCACAATTTATTGGGTTATGAGCCGGTGAAGGGCGATGCCCCTCGTCGTGCGGCAGGCGTGATGATCAGTGGTGAAGGGGGTCAAGTCACCTCGTACTCGCTCGACCGTCTGTATGACCGAGGTGACTTCTTTGTGAAGCCAACCGACGAAATTTACATGGGACAAGTTGTGGGTGAGCACTGTAAGGACAATGACCTCGAAATTAATCTCGTGATTAACAAGAAGCTCTCGAACGTTCGTGCTTCAGGTTCGGATGACATGGCAAAAATCAAGCCGATGCGCCAGATGTCCCTTGAAAATTGCTTAGAGTATATCGAGTCGGATGAGCTGGTGGAAGTGACTCCTAACTTCATCCGTATGCGTAAGCGTTACCTCACCGAGAACGAACGTAAGCGTTTCGGTAAGCAGTAAGCTTAATCCACGAAGAGTTTAAACTGATGGCCACCGTCCGCGAGGATGGTGGCTTTTATTTTCCAGTGTTTCTTCGGCAGGCGACTGGCTACTTTTTCGGGCCACTCAATCACGACATTCCAGGGCGAGCGGGCGATATCCCAGACCAGTAAATCATCAAAGCCTGCTGCGCTATTCAATCGATACGCATCGATGTGAATCAGTTGCCGGATGCCTTGATAAACATGCAGTAGGGCAAACGATGGACTGGTCACGTCATCCGCAATCCCCCAACCGCGGGCGAGTCCGCGCACAAAGGTCGTCTTGCCCGTGCCGAGGTCACCTTCGAGGGTGAGTACGGTATCGACTGGCAATAATTGGGCGAAGGTTTCCGCCGCCTCATTCGTTTCATCGCCCGAATAAGTAACTACACCTGCTTGCCAGGACGAAAGGATTTGGGGTGAGCCCATTTTAATTAAAATCAATAAACCCTTGGGCCCACTTGATGCCGAACACCGCAAGGTTGCGAACGATGTGACCCCAGTAGCAGGGTGCCATCGAACGATTTTTGTTTAAGGGATTAAAGCGCCCGAGGTAGAGCCAAATCGAAATAATGAAAGCAAAGAGGGTGCTGATTTGACCTTTGGTTTCGCTGACGTCGAAGCCGTGGATGAAGGCAAAGATGAGTGAGCCGATTAGAATGACGCCGAGGAGTCTGAGGCCGCTCAAGTGAGCGGGGGCAGCAAAGCCACGGAAGACGGTCTCTTCGACGATGGCGGCACCCATCATGGCAAAGAGGTAGACGGCGGGCAGGTGAGATTGCGAGGCGGTGACGCCGAAGCGTTTTTCTACGCAGGTCTCGGCGATGGTGATTAAAATGACGCCGGCACTAATAATGAGAATGGACGCCAGTGGGGTAGGTGTGGTGCCAGGCCAAAAGGATTCGCCTTCGCCGGTAACTTGACGGCGTTTATATTCACGACGCCAGCTCCAGACGACAACGAGTCCGAGGGCGAAATAAAATAAATCGGTTAGTACTTCGGTGTTCATGTGGTGAATCAATTAGCTGAGGCTATCATCCTTGAGGTATTTCTCGGTGATGATGCTGATGAGGTGATCACGGGCTTCTTGAACATTATCTACGTGATGGTAAAGCTCGCGGTCTTCAGGGGAAATCATGCCCCACTCGTGGAGAACTTCGAAGTTTAAGAATTTTTTCCAAAAATCGGAGCCGTAGAGCAAAATAGGGAAGTGTTTCTTGGTTTTGCCCGTTTGAATGAGTGTCAGCATTTCGAAGAGCTCATCGAATGTGCCGAAGCCGCCGGGGAAGGCTACTAAAGCTTTGGCTAAATAGAGGAACCAGTATTTGCGAACGAAGAAGTAGTGAAACTCAAGGTCGAGCTCGGGCGTGACGTAGATATTGTGTTCTTGTTCGAAGGGCAGGCCGATACCTAGACCCACGGAGCGACCGTTGGCTTCTTTGGCTCCGCGGTTGGCGGCTTCCATGATGCCGGGTCCACCGCCTGAACAAATCAGAAAGCGTTGCCACTCGGGAAGGCTCATCGACCACTTGGTCATTTCATAGGCTAACTCGCGGCATGCCTCGTAGTAGGGTGCGCTGCGCAGATTCATTTCGGCGATGTGCAAGCGTGCCTTGGCTTCTTCGGCTGAGTAGGTGCCCTTGGCGATGCCAGCCTGCAGCTCGGCCATTTGCGATTTCGCTTTATCGAGTGGGAGGGTGCGGGCGGAGCCAAACATCACGACCGTGTTGCGTACCCCGAATTTTTTGAAGCGGTGGTAGGGCTCGGTGAGCTCGGCCATGACGCGGAGGGTCCGGGCTTGGGGGCTGAGGAGGAACTCCTGATTCTGATAGGCCTTGGCGGGAGGGGGGCGGAGTTTGCCTTTCTCTGGACTCATTGGGTCTATCTTCGCATAGATTTGGCTTCTGCCAAGGCGGGAAGTGTGGGGCTTGACACCCATGGCGGGGTGCCCTTGGCTGTTTCTTTAAACGCCATGCAGCCTACCTATCGTCCATCCAAAATCTCCCGCGCTCGTAAGTGCGGCTTCCGTGCCCGTTCCAAGACCCCAGGTGGTCGCAAAGTGCTGGCTAGCCGTCGCAAGATTGGCCGTAAGCGCTTAGGCGCCTCGTAAGCCTATGCGTCTCCCGCGGGAGCGTCGAATTCGTGCCTCGGCCGATTTCTCGCGTCTCCGCCAAGAAGGCTCGCGGTTGGACTGCGGGCCTTTTCTTTTGAATATTGGGCGGGCACCAACGGCGACTGGTCCGGCTCGCTTTGCGGTCGTGGTTGCGAAGAAGAGCATTCCGTTGGCCGTGAATCGCAATCGAGCGAAGCGTTTGGCGCGCGAAGTTTTTCGAGCGGATCCCTTGCTCCTGCCCGAAGGATGGGAAGTGGTGCTCGTGGCTCGACCGAGTATTTTGAAGAAACCGTTGGCGACCTTGAAGCGTTTGTTCTCGGTAGCCGTGGCGGGTGCACTGGCGAAAGAGAAACTATGAACGAGCCTCGACCCACTTGGCTGGCGTGGCTTGCGTTGCAGCCGATTTATTTTTATCAGCGTTTTGTTTCCAAAGCGTTACATTCAATTATTCCGGGTTCGGGCTGTCGATTCACGCCTAGCTGTTCGGAGTATGCGGTCATCGCTTACAAGCGTTTTGGCTTCTTTTACGGCACTTGGTTGACGGTGAAGCGCTTGGGACGTTGCCATCCGTACGGCGGATGCGGAGTGGATGAGGTGCCTTTGGCTAAGGGAAAAAGTGCTTAATTGACTCGCAAGTTTTGGCATATCGAGGCATAGTGCGGGCATGCAGGATTGGTTAAATAAAAAGGCACAGTCCCGACAAGGTGGTACCTGGTTGTTGGCGCTGACCTATGTCGGTTTATGCACCGTCTTACGCTTGGGTCTGTTGTTGGCTTCAGTCGGCTTGGTTTCGTGGGGTCCTGCTACATTTTCAGCTCTCTTTGTTGGTTTCTTCTTTGATGCCGTCATGGCCTGGTTCTTTGTGCTGCCCTTTGGTTTAATCAGCGCGATTAGTTCGGGGAAGAAGGCCCGCTATTGGCTAGCCCCTTTATGGTTTTTCGGTGCCTTCCTTTTTACCTTTTGGAAGATTTCCGAAATTTTATTTTGGGAAGAGTTTGGCGTGCGCTTCAACTTTATCGCGGTCGATTACCTGATCTACACCAGCGAAGTGATTAAGAACATCCGTGAGTCCTATAACCTCACGTTGATTTTTGCATCAGTCGCCTTGGTCGTTTTGGGACTGTATGCCATTTGGTATCGATTGGGTTTGGTGCAGTTGTGGATGAAGGGCCTCGAGCACGATGTTTCCCGCCGAATCAAGAAGCGCTTCTATTCGCCATTGTTCGTTTTACTCACGTTCACATATTTTGTGGGACGTCACGACTTGAAGGTTTCATCGCACGTGGATACGAGTCTGGGTGAGCGTATTGTGGCGGGGATGCGACACATGGGTGATGTACAGCCGGGCTTCGCAAATAGCTACGATACTGAAATCGCTAAGAATGGTGAATACGCCTTCTTAGCAGCTTTTTGGGCCAATCAGCTGGAGTGGAGTCGATTTTATACCTCGCAACCTAATGCCGTTGAGCAGTTGCGTGAGCGTTTAAAAGGGAAGGGTGTGGAATTGCAAAAGGCTGGCGAAATCACTCGTAAGATTGACCCTTCGGGCTCGGCGAAGAAATGGAATGTGATTCAAATCACCATCGAAAGTTTGAGCGCCGAATTTTTAGGTTGTTACGGTGAGCCAACTTACGCTGCGAAAAATTTGACGCCGAATTTGGATCGCATCTCGAAAGAGTCGATTTGGTTCCGTCATTGTTATGCGGGTGGTACGCGTACCGTGCGCGGCATGGAAGCGTTGACGCTTTCGATTCCCCCGATTCCGGGTCAATCCGTCCTCCGTCGTAAGGGGTGCGAAAACCTGACCACGCTGGGGTCGGTCTTGAGCACGCGTGGTTATGATACGGCGTTCATTTACGGTGGTGATGGTTTCTTCGATAATATGAATTATTTCTTCTCCACGAACGGTTATCGCGTCGTGGATTTGCCGCGGCAGCTTGCGGCGGGGAAGGAAACCACTTTTGCGAATGCTTGGGGGGCCTGCGATGAAGACGCTTTCAATTGGTCGTTGGATGAAGCTGATAAGGCCTATGCGGCTGGCATGCCTTTCCATCACTTCGTGATGACGACCTCTAACCACCGTCCTTACACCTGGCCGGAAGGTAAGATTAATCCCGCGCTAACGGGTCGTGATGGCGGGGTGGCATACACCGATTATGCGATTGGCGAGTTTCTCAAGGCGGCGGCCAAGAAGCCTTGGTTTGATAACACTGTTTTTGTAATTGTGGCGGACCACTGTGCGTCGGTGGCTGGCAAGAGTGAGTTGGAGATCCGTAAGTATGAAATCCCCCTCTTTATCTGGTCTCCAGATAATTTGAAGGCTCGTCAGGTCGACACCATGATGAGTCAGATTGATACCGCCCCAACTTTACTGGGCTTAATGCGCGTGCCCTACGTTTCGCGTTTTGTGGGAGCAGATGTTTTGAAGCCTGATTACAAGCCACGGGCTTTTATAAGTAATTACCAAAAAGTGGCAGTGCTCCATGACGATGGCTTGCTCACCGTGTTGAAGCCCGTGCGTCAGGTCGTGCAGTATCAGGCGAATTTAGCCACCGGTGCTTTGACGCCGGTAGCACAGCCGAATCCCGCCGCCGTAGAAGAAGCTTTAAATTATTATCAGGGAACCGATGAACTCTTCAACAATGGCGGACTCACTAACCCAGCCCATTAATCGTCCATCGGTGCTTTGGCCGCTGTGCTTGCTCGTCGGCGTTGTGGTCTACTTTGGTTTTCCTTTTGCGGGTGGTGAGCGATTGGATCTCTGGTTTCAGTCCTTCTTTTGGCAAGGCCAAGCATGGGTGTTGCCACACGATACACTCTGGGGCGATGCATTGGCTTATAAGGGTCCCAAGACTTTGATTATTGTTTTTGCGGTTTACCTAATTTTCATAGCGGCACTCCCGCGTTTTTCGCCCTCATGGCTGAATCGCCGTCGCGCCCTTTATCTTTTGGCCAGTATGGCGCTGGTGCCGATTATTTCGACGCAACTACGCGCCATTAGTTATATGGCGACACCGCTGGAATTAAAAATGTATGGCGGTGCATACGATCACTTGCTGCTTTTTCAGGCGAAACCTGAAGGTTATCCCTGCCACGCGTTTCCAGCAGGACACGCCAGCGGGGGCTTCGCTCTCATCTCGCTTTACTGGGCGTGGGCGGACCGCTCTTACCGCCGAATGGGATTGGCGATTGGCTTATTCTTTGGCCTGCTGATGGGTCTTTACCAGATTGCCCGAGGTGAGCATTTCCTCTCTCACACGCTCACCACCGCATTGATTGCGTGGTTAGTGTCGGTTGGTTTGGCGCGATTGATTGAGCCTACGCGAGCCGCTTAGTTGCCCCAGTTAACCACGTTATCGGCACGGAAGGGACCTTGGTCGCTCGTTTCGTCGCTGTATGTCGTGGGAATGAGACCCGTCTTCGTCATGGTGCTAGAGGTGTCCCAGTACTCATTGGAAGCAGGTGAGCTCTCGGGTGTGGCGGGCTCAGCGTATTTGCTGCCGCAGGAGACGATGAGGAAGCCAGGGGCTTGCCAGTCCTTGTAGCCCGCAGCGAAGAGGCCAGTAGTGGCACTTTGGATGGGTGTGCCAGCTGAGGGAAGAATGCGATAGCGATAGCCGTAAGCATTACCCCAAGGGTCTTGAAAGAAGGTGGCGGCGGTGGATGAGGTCCAGTCGGCGCTACCGAGGGCTTTGTCGTTGTTCGATGTGACGATGCCAACGCTGAGGAGTGGTTTTTGGATGCGAGTGGAGCCGCCCGGAAGTCGGACATCGTCGAACCTCACAAGCTCAACCGATTTTTCGCCAGCCGCACTGACGGTTTTGGAGTAGAGGACTTTACGACCCATGACTTGATCGAGTAGGTCATTACCGAACTTAGTGTCGTCGGAAGCAGCGGCTAAGCCGTTGCGACCGCAGGGGTAGTCGCCGTAAAGTTTTTTATAATTCTCGCAGGCCATGGAAAGGGCCTGAATTTCGCCGAGGGCTTTGGACTTGTTATTGCCGTTGCGGGCGGCCTTAAAGAGTCCGAACGAGAGCGAGCTGAGAATAACAATAACCGTGATGGCGAGGAGCAACTCGATCAACGTAAAGCCGCGACGGGCTTTAGCCAGGGTGGGGCGCATGGGGTAGGCGAAAATTAAATGTGACGGGAATCGTTCTCGTCTTTCTTCACATAGCCGGAGTCTTGGCGCTGGTGATTCACGGCGTTCTTCTTTAAATAGGCTTGGTAGACATCTTCGGCGGACATCCCGAGCACTTGGGCAATCGAGATGAGGAAGTGGAACAGGTCAATGACTTCGACGCGGGCGTTTTGCTCGTCAAACTTTTGATATTTCGCCCACCATTTCCAGGGCACCGAGTCCGTGAGCTCAGCCATTTCCTGTTGCATTGCGCGGAGGTAATTAAGCGTCCACTTAATTTTTTCCTCCTCGGACATGCCCTCGGTGATGACGCCAATCCGCTTATTGAGGTCGGACTGCATTTTAAAGATTTCTTCGAATTTGTCGGCCATGGGGTCATCAAACGGTCTCCTCCTTGCGGGGCAATCCTGGAAGCAATAGAGTTTGCCGACTATTCCTCTTTGCATGCTGGCCCGACTGTGCCTTGCTGGAGGGGTGCCCAACGCCGCGCCAGTCACTCTACTCAGAAAGCCCGAGGTTTTAGCACCGGCTGGGGAGTGGGATTGTGCCAAGGCCGCGGTCGAAAACGGAGCCGACGCCATTTTCTTTGGGGTGGGGCGATTCAATGCCCGGGTGCGGGCCCATAACTTCGAAGAGGCTGATCTCCCGAGCTTGATGTCCTACCTGCATGGTCGCGGCGTCAAAGGCTACGTCACTTTTAATACGCTCATCTTCCCTGAAGAATTGGCGGAGGCCGCACGTGTGTTGCGCACGATCATCGCCTCAGGTGTCGACGCCGCGATTGTGCAAGACGCAGGTATCTGCCGGATGATCCGTCGCATCTCGCCAGACTTTCCGATTCACGCTTCGACCCAGATGACGGTCACGAGTGCGGCCGGTGTCGATTACGCTCGCGAGCTCGGTGCTTCGTTGGCGGTCTTGGGTCGTGAGGTTTCGATTCCTGAAATTCAGAAATTACAGGTCGAGCAGGGTCAGAAAAATGCTTCGCTCGATCTAGAAGTTTTTGTGCACGGTGCCTTGTGTGTTGCGTATTCGGGTCAATGCTTAACGAGTGAATCGCTCGGCGGTCGCTCTGCCAATCGTGGTGAGTGCGCTCAGGCCTGTCGTTTGCCCTACGAATTAATGGTCGACGGCAAGCCGATGGATTTAGGCGACCGGGCCTATTTACTTTCGCCCCAAGATTTGGCCGGCATTGAGGTGGTGCCCGATCTCATTCGTGCCGGCGTGAAATCACTAAAGATTGAGGGTCGGTTGAAGTCACCCGAATACGTGGCGGCAATTACGCGAGCCTATCGACGGGCCGTGGATGCGGCTTGGGATGCTTTACAAAAAGGCGCGAACGCGGACGCAGCGGCCCAGCAAGTGAATCGCGAAGAGGACTACGCGATGCAGATGACTTTCTCGCGCGGACTTTATACGGGTTGGTTGCGTGGCCTGGATAACCAAAAACTCGTGCACGCCCGTTTCGGCAAGAAGCGCGGTGCCTTGATGGGTAAGGTGATTGATGTCGCAAGCAATGGAGTGACGATGCAGCTGGAAGGCCCCCTTAAGCCAGGTGATGGCGTGGTGTTTGACCAAGGTAAACCTGCCGAACGCGAGCAGGGTGGCTTTGTGCACGGCTTGGAACCTGCGCGTGGTGGTTTAACTTTTGTACGCTTTGGACGAGAAGATGTGGATTGGTCGCTGGTGCAACCGGGGGCGTTACTCTGGAAGACGAAGGATCCTCAGTTAGATAAAGCGTTGCACGATTCCTGGGACCGAGAGCGTCCCAATTACCGCCGTCCGATTTCCGCCAAAATCATTGGTCGCCCAGCCCAACCCTTGCGCGTGGAATTCAACGACGGCGAAGGCCATGTCGTTTCGACGGACTCAACGATGCCCTGTGCGGTGGCAGAAAAACGTCCAATGGATGCCCAGTCGCTCCGTGATCAGTTGGGTCGATTGGGGGACACTGGCTATGAACTGGGAGAGGTTCGCGCCGATTTAGACGGGCCGTTGATTGTGCCGATGAGTGAGTTGAATCGTATCCGTCGCGACCTCTCGGAGCGTTTGACGGAGTTGCGTCAGCAGCCACCGCGTTGGAAGTTGGAAACTTTTTCTGAAGACGCCTGGAAGGTTCCAGTCGAGCCGGCCGCTGCCTTAGCTAAGCCTGAAATTATTACGGTGATTCGCGAGCTTGAGCAGCTTGAGCCCGCACTCGAGTGGGGTGCGCGTGTGATTTATGCTGAATTTGAAGACCCAAAACGTTTTCGTACGGCCGTAGAAAAAGTTCGCGAGTTCGAACAAAAAGTAGGCCGTAAGATTGAGTTCTGGGCGATGGGTCCGCGTATTCATAAACAAGGCGAGGATCGTGTGACGGAGATTGTTTTATCCTCTAATGCGGATGGTTACTTGGTGCGTAACCACGATAACTTGCGTGCCTTCGCGGGACACCGTCGACGTGGGGATTTCTCTTTGAATGTTGCGAATGGCTTAACCGCAGAATGGTTAGTCAAGCAGCACGGCTTAGAGGGCGTGACCGCTTCGTACGATTTAGACTCGAGTCAGTTGGCGGCCCTAATGAAATCGGCTCCGCCGGCTTGGTTTGAAGTCACCCTGCACCAACACATGCCCATGTTCCATATGGAGCACTGCGTATTCTGCACATTCATGTCGAAGGGCAAAGATTACCGCGACTGCGGACGTCCCTGCGAAAAGCATCGCGTGAAGTTGCGCGACCGTGTGGGTGCGGAGCACATTCTAAAAGCCGATGCGGGCTGTCGAAATACTTTATATAATTCACGGGCCCAAACGGGGGCGGAGTATGCCACCGAGTTGATGGCCTTAGGGGTTCGCCGTTTTCGCATTGAATTTGTGGACGAAGATGCGGCCACCGTGAAGCGTACCTTGGAACGTTACCAGGCCTTGCTCGATGGTCAGATCACGGGCACCGAGCTTTGGAACGACCTCAAGGTCTTGAATCAGCTCGGCGTGACGCGTGGTACGCTGCGTGTCCGCGTTTAAGCTTCGTCGCGTAAGCGTGGGAGCAGGCCCGTGATTCTCCCCGAGTCGGAAGCATTGCGCACGGCCATGGCATAGGCCGATGGGTCGCCGACGAGTATAACCTGTTTACGTCCGCGCGTGATGGCGGTGTAGATGAGGTTGCGCGCGAGCATGATGCTGTGTTGGCGGAGGAGGGGGACAATGACGGCGGGGAATTCGGAGCCTTGAGATTTATGAATGCTCACCGCGTAGGCCAATTGCAGGTCGGTTTGCTCGCTACGTTCAAATTCCACCCGTGTGCCGTCGAAATCAATCAGCAGGTCGCCCGATTCGGGATTGGCTTCGAGCACAACACCGAAGTCGCCGTTAAAAATGAGTTTATCGTAATTGTTACGGGTCTGGATGACTTTGTCGCCAGGGGTAATGCGGCTGCTGCGACTGTTGGCACCGCGTAATTTATCCTGCAGGGCTTGATTGAAGGCTTGAATGCCGCCGGTCCCTTTATGCATCGGTGCGAGTACTTGGATGTCGCGCAATGGGTCGAGTCGCAAGGCTCGCGGTAAAATTTCACAGCACAGTCGCGTTACCATTTGCACGCAGGCTTCGGGTTCGTCGACTCGCACGAAGTGAATGTCTTGAGTGAAATCGAGCTTGGTCGGGTCGATTTCGGGGGCGGGTGGTTGCGTTTCGCCGTGTAAAATTCCGTGGGCCACGGTGACAATTCCTGAGCGAGCCCCTTGACGGAAAACCGTGTCGAGTCGGGTGACGCTACACACCTGCGATTGAATGAGGTCGGAGAGTACATTGCCCGCACCGACTGAAGGTAGCTGATTGACGTCACCGACCATTAGCAAATGCGCAGTAGATGGCACGGCACGAAGTAATGCGGCCGCCAATTTCGTATCGAGCATACTCGATTCATCGATGACCACGAAATCGGCACTCAAAGGGCTTTCGGCATTGGCGGTGAAACCTCCAGCGGCGGGATCAAATTTAAGTAGGCGGTGAATCGTCGCAGCGGGCACGCGCGTCGCCTCTTGCATCCGCTTGGCGGCGCGTCCCGTTGGGGCCCCGAGTAAGACGCGCACTTTCTTGGCGACTAAAATATCGCATAGGGCTTTGAGGATCGTGGTTTTGCCAGTGCCGGGTCCGCCTGTGAGTACGGCGACTTTACTTTGCAAGGCGCTGATGACGGCCGCGCTTTGGGCATCGGAGAAAGTGAAGCCCGCCCGCTCTTGGGCCCACGCCACGGCCTTGTCGGCGATGATGGGAGGTAATGTGCTGGGAGTGGCAACGATACGTCGGATCGAAGTCGCAATGGAGCGCTCGGCGTTTTCTTGCGGACGTAATTGTACGAGGGTGATGCCATTGGTGAGCAGAATGCCCACCGCATTTTCTTTGATTAGAACTTTGATACGATCGTGCACCACGGCTCGATCCACTTCGAGTAGGGCAGTGGCTTTTTCTAAAAGCCCCTCTTCGGGGAAGGCACTATGGCCTTCGCCTTCGAGTTCTTCGAGGGTATGCAGAATGCCTGCATCCACGCGTTGGGGTCCGGCGGTCGGCAGGCCAAGGTTGCGGGCGATTTTATCAGCGGTCTTAAAGCCCACGCCGTCGACTTGGCGGCAGACGCGATAAGGTTCGGTGGTGAGGACTTTCTTGGCGTCTTGTCCATACGCTTTGACGATACGAATGCACAGGGCGTTGGTGACGCCGTAAGTTTGGAGGAAGACCATGACCTCACGGAGGGCCTTTTGTTCTTCCCAGGCGGCCTTGATGGATTTCGCCCGACCCGGACCGATGCCTTCCACTTCGCGCAGTCGCGCTGACTGATTGGAAATAATGTCAAAAGTGCGGACCCCGAATTTTGCGACGATTTTATCGGCGTATGTTTTACCGATCCCTTTTACCAATCCGCTGCCGAGGTATTTGCGGATGCCGTGAACAGAGGAGGGCAGACGAGAGACAAAACTTTTAACCCGGAGTTGGGCACCATGAAGGTGGTGACTTTCCCAGTGGCCAATGAGGTCAACGGTTTCACCGCATTGGATGCCCGTCATATTGCCTAGCACCGTAACTTTGTCGCCGGCTTCGGGACTGAGCTCTGCGATGGTGAAATGCGTTTCCTCGTCGAGCCATAGAATACGCTCAATCACGCCCGAAAGGGTGATTTCGGGACCACGAGAATTTTCGCGTGGAGGAGGCATGGGCTTAGGCAATCATTGAGCCCGCTCGGGGGCGAAACAAAACCTTAGAGAGCGAAAACTGCTTTTTGTAACTCGGCCAAGTTTACGTGCACCGTATCGGGTGCGTAGGGCGCGAGTTCTTCGACGGTGTGGCTGCCGGTGGCGACGCAGTGAATCGCCGCTAGGTTGCCGTTGCGTGCGGTTTGAATGTCGAAGGGCGAATCGCCGACCATCACGGTGCGACGGGGGTCGGTGCGGAGGGTGGAGGTGACGAAGTGGGTGAACTCCGGCTGAGGTTTACGCCAGGGGTGTACGTTGGTGCCGAAGACGCCATCGACCAGTCCGTCTAATTTAAGGTGAGAAATTATTTTCTTAGAATTCTCGTTATCCTTGTTGGTGTAGACGGCGGTGCGAATCCCGCGGGCACGGAGGGCTTCGAGAATTTCGACGCAGCCAGGGTAGGTGCGCAGTCCGTGGTACATGACGGAAGGGAAGTGTTCGCGGAAGAGGCGGGTGGCGGTCGGGGCGTTGGCTTCGCCTGCGAGTTTAACCACGGTGACATTCACGGAGCCGCCCACCGCCTTGAGGATCTTATCATAACTGATGGGTGGTAGACCCATGAGTTTCATCACGTCATTGTAGCACTTGTGGATGGCTTCAAAGTTGTCGACTAGGGTCCCATCGAGGTCAAAGAGGACGGTTTCAGGGAGTTCGAGTGCCATGGCGTTAATCAATCAGTACAGGTTGCGCCGACTTTCCAAGTTTGGATTTGAAGGCGAGGGTCGTCGTCGTAGGTTTCGAGGCACCTCCTTATGACCTTCTCACTCAATCTCACGAAGCCACTCAATCGACTGGGCCTCTTGTTGAACCTTGGTTTTCTCATCGTGGTTTTCTCGGGTTTCTCTTGGTTCAGCTTCGCTTATATGACCGAAGTCTTGCCCGCATCGGGTGCGCATGAGCAGGAAGTGGTTGTGGCCCAGAAGGCCCAAGATCAAGCCTTCGCCAAGGCAAAGGCGGCCGCAAAAGGCAAAGCCTTTGATGAGAAGGCTGCCTTAGCTGAAGCTAAGGCCAAGGGCATTGAAGCTGCCGAAAAAGAGAAAGAAAAGATTCATCACCACGCGGTCGAAGGTTGGGCACCTTTCGCCATTTTCTTATTAATCCTCTCCGCCATTTTCTTTGCCGGCTTCTTGTCGATTGCGGTGCTCCGTCGAGTGAAGGATGCAGGTGCGCCGATGTCGTTAGGTTTCGTTTCGCTCTTGGGTGCGTGGGCCTTTGCGGCCTTCGTGGCCTTCGAGCCTTTCTTGGATGCACATCAACTCACCAAGGCCTGGATGCCCGCTCCAATTATCGGACTCCTCATTCTCTTGCCCCTGTTTTTAAAGGGCAGTGCGGATGCGCACGACGAGCACGCTCACTGAGCGATTTTAGAAACGGCCGAGTTGGCCGAAATTGAAAATCGTGTGACTAATCAGGCCTCGCTCGAGCACAGCGAGGTCGGTTTGTTTATCGTTACTAAGATTCTGTCCGTCGCTCCAGGCAAATTGGTAGCCCAGGGCGGAGGGTTTAAAGAGTGAGCCGTGACGCACCAGGGCGGGCCAGCTCTGCTCCATCGCTGTTTCTTTGGTGACGGTGGCTGGATAATTTAAGCTGTGCACTTGCATATCGGGTTGTGCTTTGCCGACGAGTGTACGGGCAAATTTGGCGGCGTGGGCGCAGGCGGCTTCGAGGTGTGGACGAAGGGCTGTTGGGCAGACGGCGGAATTGCGGTGCACTTGTTCAAAAAGTTTTTGTTCAAGGTCCAGCGAGCAGGCCACGGCGGGAATTCCCCAGGCGCAGCCTTCGGTGGCACCCGCTAATGTTCCCGAACTCAAAAGCAGGGGCATGGTGGCGTTGAAACCAATGTTCATGCCCGAAAGCACCACATCTGGCTTAGTGGCTAGTAGGTTGCCTAAGGCGATATTCACGCAGTCCGACGGCGTGCCATCGATCGACCAGGCTTGGTGTCCGAGATTCGGAAAACTTGTCACGGTTACTTCGCGGTGACGGCTAAAGGCACGACCAATCCAGCTACGCTCGCCAGAGGGAGCGGCCACAATGACATGAAAGCCTTCGTGCAAGCAGGCATCGACGAGCGCGTGGATAAAGGCAGCGCCGATACCATCATCGTTCGTTACTAGTACGGTGGGTTTCATTCCGCCGTGACTTTGACCCATAAAGCTTATCGGGCAACGCGGAAGGTTAGGACTTTAACGAAGAAAATTCTGATTCCAGGCGGGCAATCTGGTCGCGCAAGCCCGCGGCACCTTCAAAGTCTTCTGTCTGCACGGCTGACTTTAATTGCGTTTTAAATTGTTCCAGCTGGGCCTTCTTTTCTTCCAGGGTGGGCTGGGGGCGACGACCGATATGTTGCACGCCCGGCTGGATGCGTGAAAGCGTTGGGTCGAGGTGTGCTTGGTGCGTTTCGTAGCACGTTGGGCAGCCGATACGCTGGGTGCGTTCAAAATCTTCCCAGCGGAAGCCACAGGATGGGCAACGTCCGCGGCCGGCGGGAGTGGGCACCGAGAGTTTGAGTCCCAGGCTTAAAGACGGCAGGGTGGTTTCAGGTGCCAAGAGGGCCAATTGGGGGCAGGTTGGGCAAAGTCCATAGGTGTCCGCCTTGCCGCCCGCGACGAGGGTGACAAAAACTGTGCACGGTTGATTGCAGTGCGAGCAGCTGAGCGGGCGTTCTGCCATTAGGTTAATAATGAACTTATTTAGTCTGAACACAAGCGAACCTCGCAACCTTTTCAGATTGAAGCCGGGCGGTGAGTGGATTGGCTGGTGCTAATGAATTTACCTGTGCTTGCGATGGTTCTGGCTGACACCGAAAAAGGTGCCCTCTGGTATTTTAAGCAAATGGACTCGGCTGGCCTGGCGGTCGCCGGAGTCTTGGTGATTTGTTCCTTCATCGGTTGGGGTGCGATGATTCAAAAGTGGTCCGATGTGCAAGAGCTGCGTCGCCGCAATCACCTCTTTGATCGTCGACTGCGCGATCAGAATTCAGTCGTCGGCCTGAATTTTCCTGGCGGCACCAATCTTTCACCTTACGAATTTTTAGTCTCTGAGGCGGTGGCTGCAGTGCAACGTCACAAAGGTCGTTTGGTGCGACCATCGGATGTGCGTATGTGCATGGGGCACGTTGAGAATGCCATTCAGCGTGCGGTTTCACGTACGATGGTGAAATATGAAGATAAGATGGTGCTCTTGAGTTCGCTGGTTTCAGGTGGGCCATTCTTGGGGCTTCTCGGTACGGTTTGGGGCGTGATGGTGACCTTCGGAGCCTTAACTGAAAAAGCCAGTATTGCCCAATTAGCTCCAGGAGTTTGTGGCGCTTTAGTCACGACAACGTTGGGTTTGTTGGTCGCAATTCCTGCCACCTTCGGTTATAATTATTTACTTACTCAGGTAAAAATCATGTCCACCGAGCTGGAGAATTTTGCGAGTACTTTGGCGGACCGGGTAGAGTTGGAACTCGAGGGTGAGGCCCGCAGTAATTTTGAACAACAGCAACAAACCGAGGCCTTGCGTCGGGCGGCTGCGGTTGCGGCTACACCTGTGGCTACGCCAGTAGTAATCGCGGAGGTCCCCGTGGTTCCGCCCGCACCGCCCGCGGCATTGCCGGGTTGGGAAGATGCTCAATAGTTATGGCACGCTCTTTTTCAAAGCCTCATCGGTTGCACGTGATGAACGAATTGAACGTCACGCCGATGCTCGATTTGTGTTTTTGCCTGCTCATTATTTTCATGATTGCGACGCCAGTGCTGGAGCAGACGACCTCGGTGAATTTACCGAAAGCCGAAAAAGGTTCGGGTAAATCGCCTGACACGAAGCAACAATACCGCTATGTGTCCATTGGTCGCGATGGTGTTTTCACAATTGGCAACCGCACGGTCACGAAACCTCAACTCGAAGCCGAGTTTGCCCAGATTGCGGCGATGGCTGAGCGCGATCAGCCGGTAGTGCGCATTCGTGGCGACGCCAGTTTACCCTACCAAAAAATCATTGATGTCATGTCGATTGCGAAGGCCAAGGGGTTAACGAAGGTCGGTTTGGATACTGAAATTCGATAAGCATGGCCGAGGGAAATAAAGGCATTATCGGATCGATTGCAGTTCACCTTGGCATTGTGGCGGTGCTTGTCGGCGTGTCCTGGTACGCCTCGCATTCCTCGGGTCAGGCGGTTGATCCCGTTGACCCTTTATTGGTCGATTTGAATGGCATCCCGGGTCGTCGTCCAGGCGAAGTCGGTAAGGCCGCTGGCGTTGCGCAAGGTGACCCGAGTGGTAGTAAGACGGGTATTGCCATTGTTAAAATCAAGAAACTCGATTTGGAACAAATTAAAGCCGATGCACGACGCGAGGCAGAGGCTGCATCGGCCTCGTCAAGAAATGACTCTAGTAAGTCTTCAAGCAAAACGAGTAAATCGAACTCTAGTTCTGGAAAAACATCGTTGAGCGATTTTAATAATTCACGCGGCAGCAAGAGTAATGGCAGTGGCAAGGTCGCTTCAATCGGCGGCGTCTCAGTCAAAGCCGGCCGGAATTACGGTAAGGGCGAGAATGGCGGCGAAGGTGGTAGTGCCAGCGAACAACAGATTTATGCGGGCGAAGTGAAGGCGCGTTTTCAATCGGCCTGGACGAGTCTGATTGCTTCGGAGCCAGGAATTTCCGCTGGTAATTGCGGGGTGACGGTCAAGGTTGATGCCGCTGGGAATGTCAGTTTCGGCAACTGGATCAATAAGCCTAAGGACCCGCAGATTATTGAAATCGTCAAGCGTGCCTGTGCACAGATTGGTAACTGCGGTGCACCTCCTGGACGACGGGCGTTCCAGATTGATTTCACTAACGTCGGTGTAATCGACTAGTCGGCTTATTTTACTTCTAAAATAATCTGCACTTCGACCGAGGCACCGAGGGGCAGGCCATTAACGGAGACCGCCGCACGCGCGTGCTTGCCAGCGTCACCAAAGACCTGAAGTAAAAATTCAGACGCACCGTTTAAAACTTTTGGGCTGTCAGAGAAACCATCGATGCCGTTGACGAAGCCATTCACCATGACCACGCGTGTCACGTGATCGAGTGAGCCCAGTGCGGCTTTAGCATTAGCAAGGGCATTGAGGGTACACAGTCGGGCCGCTTCGGCGGCTTGGGTGAGATCGATTTCACGTCCAACTTTACCCAGCGAAACCACTTTGCCCTCCTTCATGGGCAAGGTGCCAGCGAGGTAAAGTAAGTTGCCTGAGCGCACGGCGGGCACGTAGGCACCGGCAGCGGCGGGCGGCGTGGGCAAAGTTAAACCTAATTCTTGGAGGCGTGCTTCAGGAGTCATAAAGGTTACCAATATTTGGGCCAGGCTTCAGTGCGACGTAAATTATGCACAAAGAGTGCCGTGATGATAATTGCCACCGCTCCAACTAAAGTTGGGAAGAGTAGGAAGGACCAATGAGGTTTAAGTAAGAATACAACGAGCGGGTTAGAGGTCGCGGGAGGGTGCACCGTGCGACAGCTTTTCATGGCGACGATGGTGAGGGCGACGGCCAGGCCTGCGCTCCACCACTCCGAGCCAAGGAAGGTTAGGCATGAAAGCCCGATGGTGCTACCCAAGAGGTGACCAAAAATCACGTTACGGGGCTGCGCAAAAGGCGTATCAGGGAAACTGAAGACGATGAGGCTGCTGGCGGCAAAGGTTCCCATGACGAGGATGGCGCCCAACTTTTCAGTGAGCAGGAAAAGGGATGAAATGACAATGCCTGCGATGATGGCATTGCCCAAAATAGAGGCGAGCGATGCACGTTCAGGCAGTGACTCATTTTGTCCGCGCCATTTTTTAAAGAAATTCATAATTAGTTTTGCGAGGGGATAAGCAGAATCCGATTGAGCGGATGCTGGTCGAGTAGGTTGGGGTGCCAGCCTTTAACTTCCGGACGAAGCAAAAACTTATTTTTATTAAAGACAATTGGGATGATGGGTGCTCCCTCGATGAGCCGTTGTTCGGCCTTTTCGAAGAGCTTTAAGCGTACGGTAGGATCGATTTCCGCAGCGGCGGCGGTGATGAGGCGATCAAACTCAGGGTCACTCCAGTTCGTTTGATTCAATTCATTTCCCGTGATAAACATTTCGAGGAACGTGTTGGGGTCGTTGTAATCACCGCTCCAAGCCGAGCGGGCCAGTTGAAAATCCCCTTTATGTAGGGCACTTAAATAGACTTTCCAGTCGAGGCTACGGAGTTCGACTTCGATACCGAGGGTTTGACGCCACATTTCTTGATAGGCTTGGGCGGCGAGTTGCGAGCCTTCGGAGGCGTTGAGCAGGTACTCGATTTTGGGAAAACCTTTGCCGCCCGGGTAGCCCGCTTCCGCTAAAAGTTTCTGAGCGAGGGCGATGTCTTCGCTCCATTTTGCTTGGGCGATAAATCCGCCCGTGCCTGGTGGAGTCAAATGACGAGCGGGGGATTCCCCGGCACGTAAAACCCGCTCAGCGATTTTCTGACGATCAATCACCATGCCCAACGCTCGGCGCACTCGCGCATCGGCTAGGGCACGTTGCACATCGGGATTATTTTTTACGTTCGTGTTGATGCGAATGAAGGAGACCGAAAGGTAGGGGTCGATGCGCAGCGTGGGGCTTTGCTGACTGAGTAATTGCACCACCTTATAAGGCGGCACGCTACCCGTGATGTGCAATTCGCCACCGCGGAAGGCCCGTTCTTCGGCAAAGAGGTCGGTGATGGCATGAAATTCCACGCCGTTAAGCTTTACCTGAGCTGCGTCCCAGTACTGCGGATTCTTTTTTACCACAATCTGTCGGGCCACTTCCCATGACTGCAGGGTGAAGGCACCGTTACCAATGAGCGCGCCAGGGCGTGTCCAAGCCGTATGCATTTGGTCGATGGCGCCGTACTTAAGGATTGTGGCGGGGTGAACGGGCAACCAGCTGTGGTGACAGATGAGTTGGAGGAAGTAGGGGATTGGGTGATCGAGTTCGACAATCAAGGTGTGGGCGTCGGGTGCTTTGAAGCCGACTTCGGAGAAATTTTTTAGCGTGCCGGTATTAAAGGCCTTGGCACCACGGACCCCGTGCAGCATGGAGGCATACTCGGCACCGAAGTTGGGGGACAGGATACGTTGATAACTGAATATAAAATCAGACGCTTGCACGGGGTCGCCATTAGACCAGCGCGCATTGGGCCGAAGCTTAAACGTCCAAGTCCGCCCATCCGCCGTGGTGCTCCAACTTTCGGCTACACCGGGAATAGCGTGTAAGTCGATCGGGTCGTAGTTCACCAGCCCTTCGAACAGGGAGTAGACGATGCGTGATTCCAGTAGCCCAGTGATTTCTTGGGGGTCGAGACTCGAGGGCTCGGCTGCGTTGTTGATTACCAGAATCCCCGCCTTGGCCTGTCGTGTGGCCGTGTCTTCCTTGGGTCCGCATCCTGTAAGCCAAACCATTGCTCCCAGCAGGAGGAGCAGCGGTGAGTAGGGCTTCAGTGACATGGCCCGATTTAGTTCGGGTAAGGTCGCGAGCGCAAGTAAAGCCGAGTGGCAGGCCCTGGGATAACAAAAAGGGCGACCTTTCGGCCGCCCTTTTGCGTTCAACTTAGACCTGGTGGATTAGATCGCTGCAGCACCGCGCTCGCCCGTACGGATACGGATGACGTCGGTGAGGGCAGTGACGAAGATCTTACCGTCACCAATCTTGCCGGTGTGAGCGGCCTTGGAGATGGTGGCGATGGCTTTTTCGACCTGCTCGTCAGCGACGGCAGCTTCGATTTTTACCTTAGGCAAGAAATCAACCGTGTACTCAGAGCCACGGTAGATTTCGGTGTGACCCTTTTGACGACCGAAGCCTTTAACTTCGGTTACAGTCATACCCTCAATGCCGATTTCGGCGAGGGCATCCTTCACTTCTTCGAGTTTGAAGGGTTTGATAATGGCGGTGACGAGCTTCATGGTTGTAGTGTTATAGGTTAGTTTAGGTGTTCGGTTGAGCAAGTCTACTTATGCACAGCC
>CANBWJ010000014.1 GCA_947373115.1 Opitutia bacterium
AGACCTGATTTGCTAACGCTCTGACGGCTTGCCCATTTCCTGGCAGCCGCCTAAGTTGGCTGTCATGAGGGGGTAGCTCAGTTGGATTAGAGCAGCAGCCTTCTAAGCTGCGGGTCGCGGGTTCGAGTCCCGCCCTCCTCACCACTTTAATTACGAATCGAGTCTCTCGGGCTTGCCCGCCGGCACTTGGTTTAACATAAACACGTCATGCAAATCCATGTGGCTCGGCAATCGTCGCAACTGGGGGTTTTCAGCGCGGAGGAAATCGCGTTGGGCTTGGCCAGCGGCAGATTTCTGCCGACCGACCTCGCCTGGCAATCGGGCATGCCTACCTGGATCGCCTTGTCGGAGTGGCAGGAGTTTAAAGGTAAGATGCCGCCACCCATAATGGGTGGTGAATTCGGGAGCGCTCAAACGGTCACCGTGCCTTGGGAGCTGAGTCGCTCACTGCAATCTTACTGGGCCACGATTAAGGGTGCGATCGTTTCGCCGACCCAAACGTTGGCCGTGGCAAAGTATTCTTTCGGCGATTATATTTTATTTTCTTATATCACGGTTTTACTAACTTTGCCGTTCACGCTTTTTGCTCAGGTCCAATCGGTCGAAGCCAATGCACAGCTGGCCGATTTTTTCCGCGGCCTCAATATCGATGAATTTAACAAGGCGGCGGATAACTTGATGTCACAACCCGTATTGCCGGTTTGGGCGCGAGTGGGCTCGGGGCTTTTCTACGCGGCGATTTATCCGTTCGCGATTGCGATTTGGGGTTTTATTCAGTGGGTTGGCTTACGGATACTCCGCCAGCAGGTGACCATTGAGCGTTCTATTGTGGCAACGATGATTGGGGCTTCGCTCTCTAATTTAATCGTTGCGCCCTTGATGCTCTTGTCGGGCCACTTTCTCCTTTATTTATTTCTCGTGGGGCTCGTTATGATTCCGCTTTCCGTCCTGTCGTGTCGCGCCGCAGGGGTTGTGATGCGGATTAACCCGTGGCTCATCTTTGCCTCGTGGGCTCTGATGGGTTTCATTGTTGGCTGCTGTTGCTGTTGTTTGCCCGCTGCGATTCTTGGAGTAATTAACTCATCTCTTGGTAGCGGATTGTGATACGACTCACACGCAGGCCGGCTTTTCCTGGGGAATGGAATCACGAGTTGATTTGGCCCACGGTATTCGCTGTCAGCGTGATGGCGGGTTGGGGGTTTTTTTACTTCGGACTGGAAACGCCCGGTTGCATCTTTCACGGGTTCACTCACTTGCCTTGCCTCGGTTGCGGTGCGACGCGTTCTGCACGGGCATTGGCACACTTCGACTGGGCGGCGGCATTGAAATTTCACCCGGCCCTATTCTTGGTTTTTATTTTCGCCATAGTTTGGTCGGCTTACTCGGTAATTTTTTGGCTTCGTCGCGATACCTTGCGCCTGCGTTTCTCAATTCAAGAGAATCAACGTAAAAAACTTACTTTCCTGATCATTGTTTTCGCCGGCTTGCACTGGGCTTGGCAGTGTCATTACTTGAGTCGCCCATGATCAGTCGTCTGTTAAAATTTCTTTTTTGGATTGGGCTACTCATCACGAGTGCGCTTCTCGTTTTAGTCGCGTATTACCTGTGGTGTGATCGCCCTGAGAAAATGGCGGTGGAGCAGAGGGTACTCAACGTTGTCGATGTGGTGCGCGAAGATGGCACGACGCCCGATCCAGTTGTCGGTTTACTCGATAAGGTAGCCGATAAAGCGGAGGTCATTAAAGGTGACATCGTAATGGCGCCCGCACCCGATGCGCAAGCGGCGGCGCCGTACGGTTTGCCGGTCGATCATGCAGGCCTAAAAATTTTAGTAAACCGAGGCTACACGGTGGGCTATGATGACAACTTGCCGTCGGCGCGCTGGTCGTCTTACCGGGTCTTTCCTTACCGCGATGTGCGTCTGCCCCGACCCACTAATTTTTTTGTCGATAAGCGCACGCAGGCTAAGGTCGCGACGGCCGAGTATGTGCATTCGGGTTATGACCGCGGGCACTTGGCACCGAATTACGCCATCTCGGTCTGTTATGGTGAGGAAGCTCAACGCGAAACTTTTTTGCTCTCCAATATTGTACCACAACTTCACGCCTTGAACGCAGGCCTATGGAAGGATCTCGAGCAACGCATCATGAAGCGCTACGTGGAACGTTACGGTGAGGTTTGGGTGCAGGCGGGTCCGGTGCTAAAAAATCCGCCCGACAGCAAAGTCGGCCGACTGCCCGTGCCCGATGCTTTTTGGATGGTCATTTCTGAATACGAGACGGAGCAACGCGGCATCCGTGCCATCGCCTATTTGATTCCGCACCATGCGATTTGGCGCGACCGCGATCTAACCCATTACGTGGTGAGTGTGCGCAAGATTGAGTCCCTGACCGGACTTGATTTTTTCCCGAAGCTTTCGGCTAAGACGCAGGACTTACTCGAAGCTTCACCGGCGCCGCGCGCGTGGTGAGGGCTTAGCAGGTACGGCTAAATCAGTTGCACGAATCAGGACGACACAGTCGAGCCCGTCATTCGTCGTCAGCCAGGTCATCGGCATTTTCGGCCACGCTTTTTCCATAGCCTGGCGCAGGCCTCCGACCTCGATGACGAGCACGCCCGCGGGCTGCAAAAGTTTTTGAGACTGACTCAGGAGTTTGCGAATGACGTCGAGTCCGTCTTTACCCGAGACGAGGGATTGCTTCGGCTCTTTTTTGAATTCGTCGGGTAGCCGCTGGTAAATTCCTTCGGGCTCATAGGGCGGATTGCTGATGATGAGATCGAATTTAGGTCCCTTGAGCAGGGCGGTCATCGTATCGGTGCGGTGCAACTTAATCCGTGCTTGGAGTTTGTGTTCCTTGATATTGATGGTCGCGACCTCGAGTGCTTCAGCCGAAAGTTCGGTGGCATCCACTTTAGCCTTGGGAAAATGTTTTGCGAGTAGGACGGCCAAGCAACCCGAACCCGTACAAATGTCGGCGACGTGTTTTATATCGGAAATTTTTGGCAACCACTGTGGAATGACTTCGGGAATGAGTTCGACGAAGTACGAGCGCGGGATGATCACGCGTTGATCCACGTGGAAGCGCAGGCCGCCGAGCCAAGCTTCGCCGACTAAGTAAGCGGTGGGAGTGCGATCAAAGACGCGTTGCTCGAGTAGACTAAGGAAGGTCGACTTCTCGACGGCACGAAGTGCCCGCTCAAAGCAGCTCGGCAATTTCTCCCAAGCCAGGCCCGTAGCCTTACCCATCAGCGTGAGCGACTCTTCTTGTTCATTGATGAAGCCTTGTCCGTGGGCGACCCGGTTGGCCTTGAGCAAGCGATTGGCAAAATGCAGGCAGTCGCTACCCGTGCGCAGTTTATCGGTCTGCGTGCGAGAGAGGCGCGACGGTGCGCTCATGGCTGGTGTACGCTTCCTCAGGTGAGGGGGGCGGCTGACCAGAGTTCCTTCGGCGTACGTTCAAAGAAATCTTCGAGGTACTTCGTAGTTGCTCCACCTTGACGGAAGACCGGGTCTTTCATGATGGCACGGCAAACAGGAATGGTCGTGTGAACACCGCGAATAATGTATTCACCCAAGGCACGGTGCATGCGATCCATCGCCTTCTGGCGATTCGCGCCCACGGAAATGAGCTTAGCCACCATGGAGTCATAGGTAGGCGGAATGGTGTAGCCCGAGTAGCAGTGGGAATCGACGCGTACGCCGTGACCACCAGGGGTGTAGTACAGGCCGATGGTGCCAGGGCTGGGGGCGAAATTACGGGTGGGGTCTTCCGCGTTAATGCGGCACTCGATGGCGTGACCCGTGATCTTAATGTCTTTCTGGTTGAGTTCGAGTTTCTCGCCGCAGGCGATGAGAATTTGACGACGCACCAAATCGATGTCGGTCACTTCTTCCGTGACGCCGTGTTCGACCTGGATCCGGGTGTTCATTTCCATGAAGTAGAACTTGCCGTTCTTATCGACGAGGAATTCGATGGTGCCCGCGTTGTGGTAGCCGATGGATTCGGTGAGACGCACTGCAACCTTACCCATTTCTTCGCGCAACTTAGGCGTCAGGAAGGGAGAGGGAGACTCTTCAATGAGTTTTTGGTGGCGACGTTGGACGGAGCAATCGCGTTCACCGAGGTGAATCGCCTTACCGTGTTCGTCGGCCAGCATCTGAAACTCAATGTGACGGGGCTGCTCGATATATTTTTCGATATAAACAGAGCCATTACCGAAAGCTTTCTCGGCTTCGGCGCGAGCCGCTTCAAATTCTTTACCGAAGGCGGCGGCGTTGTGCACGATGCGCATTCCCTTACCGCCACCACCAGCGACGGCTTTAATAATGACGGGGAAACCAATCCGCTGCGCCTCTTTGACGGCTTCGCGTTGGTTATCGACGGGTCCGTCTGTGCCCGGCACCGTGGGCACTTTATATTTAGCCGCGGTTTGGCGAGCGACGGCTTTGTCGCCCATCATGCGAATCGCTTCGGGACGAGGACCGATAAATTTAATATTAGCCGAGGCACATTTTTCGGCGAAACCGGCGCGCTCCGAAAGGAAGCCGTAACCCGGGTGAATGGCGTCGACGTTGGTGATTTCAGCAGCGGAGATAATCCGGTCTTCGCGCAGGTAGGAATCTTTGCTGGGGCCAGGACCAATACAGACTGCTTCATCGGCCAGTTGGACGTGCATCGATTGCTCGTCGACCTGAGAATAGACGGCCACCGTCTTCACGCCTAATTCACGACAGGCGCGAATAATGCGAAGGGCGATTTCGCCACGGTTGGCGATAAGGATTTTATTCATCGGAAAATTCGGGGATCAGCCAACCTTCACGCGGAAGAGGGGCTGGCCGAACTCTACGGAGGTACCGTTAGCGACAAGACACTCGACGACCGTGCCAGCGATTTCGGAAGGAATTTCATTCATCACCTTCATGGCTTCGATGATGCAGACAACGGAATCGACCTTGATGGGCGTACCGACGGCGACGAAGGGTGGGTTTTCGGGAGAAGGGGTGGCGTAGAAGGTGCCGACCATCGGGGAGTTGATGGTCTTCACATTGGGGTCGGCGGCCGGCGCAGCGGCGGCGGGGGCGGCTGGTGCAGCCGGGGCAGGGGCCACGGGGGCAGCGGGGGCAGCGTAAGCCGGGGCTGGAGCCGGGGCAAAAGCACGACCCGGGAGGTCACGCTTGATGCGCAGCTTAAATTCTTGGTCTTGGATTTCGAATTCGGAAAGGTCCGATTTCTTCATTAAATCCACGACTTGTTTGATCTTAGTTAGGTCCAATGTAGTGTCCTCCGTGAGGGGGTGTCCCACTTGATACATCGGACTTAAGGAACAAATCAATCCCTCATTCAGTTAATTCAGAAGGTATTTTACCTAAACCTATCCTCTTGAACAACTTATGTAAGAAAAACAGGGAGGGTGTGGCACTCGTTTTAAGGTCAGAAAATGGCCCTTTTATGCTGATTCGGGTGTTGTCCGCTATGGTGCGGTTGAGGTTAAAGGGGTTGGGGATGAATGAATTCTCTTTTTGGGGGATATTGAATACCCCAGCGAAGTCCACGGTTGAGGTGGTGAGGTCGACTTCCCCCGCAAGGGTGAGTTGGGACTGAGGGCCCGAAATGAGGATATCAGGGAAATAGGCCCGACCATTAATACAGCCAAACTGTCCGCTGAGCTGGGTCAGTTCGTAGGTCGTCGCCCCGATTCCGATGGCTTCCAGGACCGTGGATAGCCCTCCCAGGATCCGGATTTTCTTAATCTCGGGGTTGGCGATTTCAAAACTTCCTAGGCAGCGAATCTGTTCGGGGGACTGAAGGTTAATTGTGCCGTCTAAGTTAAAGTTGAAGCGCGTGGCATCTTTGGGGGCATTCTTCTTCGGAGTTGGAATCTTGGTGTAGCCCAAGCCCCGCGCGATGAGGTTGGAGTCGCAGTCCTTGAGGGCGATGGAGATTTTAGAGTCGTGCTCAGGTTCGCCGAGAATGGAAAGCGACCCGAGTCCTTCGGCAATTCCGAGGGTGGTGCGAATGGTGGTCGCGCCGTTTTTATTCTGAATCTTGCAGAGGAGGTTTCGGCTGGGGATACCAAAAGTTGTAAAATCGGGAATGCAGCTCACCTCGGCTTCAACCTCCAAGCCCTGCACGCCCGGTTTGGCTCGCACAGAGATTTGTCGAGCGTCCGGAAGTTTAACCTCTTTTAGTTTGAGGCTTAGTTCTTCACTGACAGCTTTTGCGAGAATCCAAGGTGCCAGGTTGCCGCTCAACTCCACGAAGGGTCCACTCTCGCTGGCGACTTTTTTATTATCCCAGCTGAGACTGCCGTCGAGCGAGCCAACGTCTTCTGGGCTGCGACCTTTTAATTTTTTTAACCCAATTTGAATCCCAGCTGCGTCGGAATTGATTTGGATGTCGCCCGACTGAAAAGGGATTTTTTGGAAATCGAATTCAGCTAAGTGCACGACGCCGCACACCGTGAACTGGGGTGGTTGGAGTTGCCCGCTGACATCAATCGCGGCGGTGAGCACTCCAGGCGTTTGCAAGCGCGTCCACAGGTCGGTCCACCACGAACCCAGGGCTTCATCCAGTGCGCCGGGTAAGAGGTCGCCCCGCAGGCGAATGCCAAAAGACGCCTGCGGCGTCAGCGCCCAATCCAGTTCGCCGCGTAAAGTGGCTAACTGGATTTCCTTCAACTGCAGGGCGTAGGGCTGGCGTTCTTGCTGATAGTCCACGTAGGCCAGCAGTGGCAAATTCTGCTGGTGGCTGATACGCGAGGCACTGCGTCCTGGGGTTTCAACTCCGCTAAAACTTATCCAGCCAGAGCCCCGCTTTAATTCATTATTAAAATATAGAGTGGCGTCGCGCAGGCCGATGACCCCGTCGCAGCTGACCTGACTTTTGGTTAAAGCATCTTGGAGGAACGGAACTTTTTTTAATTCCGCGGTGGAGAGTTGCGCGTAATCAATTCGACAAACCAATTCCCCAAGGCCCTTTTCTTGATTCCACCCTTTGGGCATTTCCAAAATTCTGCCGTCGATAAAAGAGTCGGGCGAATGGATTTGGTAGCCGACAATCAGGCGCTGTTGTTCGTCGGCCAGGGTGGCCGAGGTGAGGTCGATGGAAAGGTGGAGGTTGGGTAGCCCAGGCAAGCTCGCGTTGCTGCCGATAATCTCTCCGCGGGTGGGCATCCACTCTGTGCCCCCGATTAATTCGAGCGATAGGTTTTCAATTTGGAGGTGTTTATATTTCAGGTTGTTACTCGTGCCCGTTAGCGACCAGCTCTCTAAACCGCACCGACGGTTGAGCTTCATCTTGCCGAGGATGGTGAGCTCATGGGCCTCGAGCAGGCCGAGATCAGAATCGCCTTTTTGATTTCCGAGCTGACCACTGAGAGTGATTTGCGAGCCATCGTCGGCTTGGCCTTCCGCATGTAAGTGCAGGGAGGCACCGCCGGCTTGTTTGGCGACATCAATAAATTGTTCCAGCGCCCGAAGGCTGGAGCCAATTTGTGCCCGCAGGGCGGCTAAGTCGGCCGCTTCGGTGTTTTTAAAATCAAACAGGGTGACGGGCACTTCGCCTTCAATGGTGGCAATGGTTGGCCCGGAGCGAATGATGAAGCCGGGCGTGAGAATCCATCGGCCCTCGCGATGGAAGTCGCCGTCAATCTCACTAAGCAAAAGGTTTTTCTGCCCCAGTCGTGATAGGCTGGCGGGACACCAGACTTGCCCGCCTTGGATGCTGAGCCGATGCGGCATGGTGTGTCCGCTCATCAACCCCAAGAAACTGATGCCGACTTCTAAGTGCTTCGCGGTCACCATCTCGCCGCTGATGCCGTCGAATTCAATGCTCACATCGTCAGCGGCGATATCAAGGTCAGGCTGAATCCAGAGGCTGCGCGCTTGCAGGTGCAGGCCTTCTTTGCTGATTTGCTGGCTCACAAAGGAAGCAACAAAATCAGGTAAGCGAAGCGGTTGCTTGAAGGTTGAAAACCAAATCAACCCCAACTGCAGGGGCAGTAAACAATAGAGGCCGACAATAAGTACCTTCTCGCAGAAACCCCTGAAATTAAAAGCGGCGCTTCCCGATTTCATTTCCCGTTCGGTTCGATGGCAGGAATCAGAATTTCAGCGGCCTGACTCTCGAGTAAAAAACTATCCGTGTCGCCTTCATCCCGCATGAGAATGGTGGTTTTGTTTAAGGGTGCGGAACAAAGATAGGTCCGGAATTTTTCACTGGCTCCCGTGGCGCCAGCGGCGGCTTGATCGGTTACGCGAAGTTCATACTTCCACTCGCCCGCTCCGATATCACGCGTCACAAATTCGCTCGCTTTCATTTGGGCTAAGGCTTCGGCCAATCGTCGACTGTTGGCGGGGTCGAGTCGACCTGTGCCCGCCCAGTTACCGTCCGGCCCGAGCCGGGCTTCGCCGATAACCTTGCCCTCGCTGCGTTCGCTTAAGCGTAGGCCACTGACTTTGTTGCCGCTGGCCAACTCGGCCAAAGTCTTACTGCGCCAAGCTTGCGGGCTGACTTCTTGATAGTCATTGCGCAGGAAAGAGCCGTCGCACAGTGCTGCAAAGAAAGCACCTTTCTGGTGAATTAAAATCGACCCATTGGCTTGATTGGGTGGGCCATCGTAAATGGAAACCATGGATTTCTCCCCGCCAAATTCGACTTCGATTTTATGCAAGGGGTCGCCGCTTAGGGTGCTCGCAGGAATCACCCAAGGTGTGGCGGTACCCGTCGTCGCATTGGTTTGGTTGAGGGCGCGCAGCTGGCTTAAGCTCGCTAAGAAGGTACGGATTTTGCGGGCGTCGGCTTCGCGGCGTTGCGTTGCGGTGGTGCCGGGAGCGACGGGAATTTCCCAGCGCGCTTCATTGGCGCCACCTTCTAGGCGGTGTAAAGTAAGCGAGCGTCCGCGCGATGTGAGGGTGAAGCCCGTGACGAGCTCGGGATCAAAATCAGCTGGGTGTGTGGCGGTTAGGGTAGAGTTTGGAGTTAGCCACTCGTTGAGATTTTTGGTGTCGATGAAGAACACGGCGTCGTTGTCTTCCAACTTCGCCCACCGTTGCGTACTATTTTCGATACTAACTTTGCCGATGAGGAGTACTTGGCGGCGGGCATTACCCTCAACACCAATACGGAATTCAGGTGCGGCCAGTCCGTCATCGCCTGTGGTTTTTTCGACGAACTGAACGGCGCGCAAGTTGGCGAGGTTGCCAATCGCTTTGGTCATCCGGTCACCATCCGCGAGGGCAACAAACGGTGCCTCGAAGTGCCATTCGGCACCTTGATTGCGTCGACCCACCCGTGGCCGTTCTTCGTAACTGAGTTTGGTTAAAGCGTCGCCGCCCGTTTGGTGCTGACGGATGGAGATGGCTCGGACTTCGAATTCAGAAATATCAAAAATTTTATCGACCCGATAATTCTCAGGCTTGGTTTCAAGTGCGGCCGCCAACGCATCGCCCAGCGGGATGATGCGCTGTCCGTCAGAGGTGATCAGAAAAATCCGACGCGTTTCTTTATTTTCACCAATCTTCGCTTCGGCGGCGGTGCCGTTTTCGCTCACAACTCGAACGGACCAGCGTGGCTTCTCCAAGCCGTAGGTTGAGAGGTTGCCATTGCCCAGTTTAACCTCGCTAGCCGCAAAACCTTTTTCGCTATCCACTAGGCGAAGTTCGTCGAGCAGGCGCTGCACCGACCATAAATTGGCTGACCACGTGAAGGGTGAGGTGACCACCCAAGCAAGGTTCTTCTTTTCTATCGTCAACTTAGCTGTGCCGTCGGTGATTTCAATTTTCTCAATCGACACCGGGAAAACTAAAGACTGCGTGGCAACGGGTACGTTGTGCTCATAGGTCGACTGCCAAACCACGGCGAAAGCCAGGAGGTTTGCGATGAGGAGAATGACGGTGGAGCGGGCAATCCGCATGTGCCCTTAACTTCTGCGACGCCAAACGGAAATCGCAAGCCCGACTGCAAGGACGACCAAGGGAATAAAGCAGAAATGCCACGCCAGGGTCCAGAAGTCTGAGGCGGTAGCATTGACCTGATATGCGCCCGTTGCCCGCGAGGGTAGGGAGACCGCACGGTCGCGGTCGGAGAGCCAAGCGGCACATTGCACCAAGAAGGCCTGATTGCCGCCGCGATTAATCCGAGAGTTCGATGCAATTTCGGAGGTTCCAATCACCACGAGCCGTCCGCCCGAGCTATTGCCACCCTTACGAATGCCGGCCGCACGTTCGGCGGCGGTGGCAATGCAGACGGGGCCGGGCTGATCGCGGCTCGGATCAAATTTCACCGGTTGGATTTGCGGATCCGCTTCGCCCCAAGATTGGTCGGAACTAAAAATAAGCGGAGTGACCGAAAGGGTGCTGTCGGGCGCACTTCCTTCATCAAAGCGCGACGGGCGAATGCGCGCTGCAATTAAGGGTAAATCTTGTTCCCGTAGGACGCGCGTCAACGGATGTGGCTTGTCGGTGAGTCGGCGCAGGGCGATGTCGCCATCGGGCGTACGGTAAGCGGGGCTGGGTTCTTGAAGCTCAGCTTCGGGGGAGAAGATTGCCCAGTCCGACAGAACAGGTTCGAGGCCATGAACACGTCCTGGGTCGAGGAGCAAGAGCGCGCGTCCGTTGCGCTCAAATAAATAGGTTCTTAGGAGTTCGGCCTGCGCAGTTGAGAAGGTGGATTGCGGACCCGCAATCAAGACCATCGAGGCATCGCGCGGGATTTCGTTGGCGGAGGTTAAATCAAGTGCACGTAAGACGAAGTTGCGATTGCGCAGTTGGCGCGCGAGTTGCGACATGCCACGCAGGGTCGAGGCGTCTTCGAGTCCTAATTCGCCGTGTCCGCGCGTGATGTAGCAAATAGCGGGTTGATCTTCGGTGACTTCTAAAAGTGCCGATGTCACCGCTTCTTCACCGCGAAAGACGGTTTGTTGATCGCTCGAGGTGCCGATGAGTTCAGTCGCGTTGATGTATTTTACGCGATTACCGCAGGTAAGAATCAACACCGTGGTGCGGGCGGGCGGACCGTGTTGAGCGGCGACTTCCGAGAGCAATTCCTGATTTAAGCCGTTGCTGATTTGCGAAATATTAAACCACTCTGCCCCCGTTTGACTGGACTCCAGCTTGTAAGCTTCCAGAAGTTTTCCGAGTTGATTGCGCAGGCCCACGTCGCCTTCCGTAAAGTTGTCATTCAAAATGAGGGCACGTACCCAGTTTCGATTTTGCTTTGCCCCGAGCGGACTTTTTCTTCCAGCCGTGCGAATGGTTTCAACCGACTCGGCGGCGAGCGAGTGGCGGTGGTCAAGCGTGAGGTCTTGGCGAAAACGGAAAGAGGATTGGGACGCTAAAAAATTAATCATCACCGCCAGCCCGATGGCCAAGACGGCTTGCAGCAATCGATTCCACCGACGGATCGGTCGCACGGTGCTAAAATCATCAGAGGGCAGGGCCATGTTATTCTTGGCCCTCCACGGCGAGCACCGCCAAACCGATGGATAATAAAGTGCCCGTTAAATAGAGAATTAAGGGGCGCGAATCGAGAATACCGGCGGCAAAATCTTGAAGGTGTCCGAAGGTGCGCAGGTGGGCCGCGGGTTCGCGCAACCAGCCCAGCCATGCCCAGCTTTCAATGGGCAAGGACTCCATCGCGCCACCGACCGCAGTCAGCGCGAGCAACGTAATAAAAGTGAGTAAGGCCGCTAAGGTTGCACTGCGCGTCACGCAGCTGCAGAGGATGCCAATCGAAACATGCAGCAGGCCACTCACTAAAATAAAGCACAGTCCGCCGATGAGTGCTGATGTATCAAAGAGCGCTACGTCACCGCTCGTGCCTAGGCGAAGGTTTACGAGTAACGGAAAGAGGGTGAAGCCTATCCAGAAGAGCGCCCAGGTAATCCATGCCGACAGGAATTTCGCCCAGACAATCGCGGCGGGGCTTGCGGGCGTGGTCAGCAATGCGGAAAGTGTGCCTTGGCGACGTTCGTCGGCGAAGCTGCGCATCGTCAGCAATGGCAATACGCACAAGAGCGGCAGCCAGAAAAGTCGGAACGTGGCTTCAATGGGCGTCCACGCTTGTGGGGTGCGACTGCACTCGAGTACCGCAAACCAATGCAGGGTGCCCATCAGGGTTAAAAACAAGCCCGCCGCGGCCCAAGTGTTCCAAGAGAAAAATGCGGAACGCAATTCATGCGCCAACAGTGTTCGAAAGTGACGCATTTAAATTCGGCCTCCTTCGGTGGTGGCCCGTCGGGTGGCGGCGAGGAAAATATCTTCAAGCCCGTAATGCTCTTCGGCGATTTCGCGTAACGACATGCCCGCCGAAATCATGAGCGTCGCTAAAGTTTCGCGCAGCGGCGAGTGAGCGGGGAGGGTGACCTTGAGGCGGTGCCAATGGGCGTCAATGGCATCGATGGCATCGACCGTGGCGGCGGGCTCGTGTATCGAAACTAAAACTTTTAATTCCGCCGCGGTAGCCTGCGTGATTAAATTAAAGATGGCCTGCGGGAATAGTTCACGTCGGAGGTCCTCCGTCCGTCCTTGGGCTACGAGTTTGCCGCGATTGATGATCACCACCTTGTCGCACACTTGTTCGACTTCATATAAAATGTGACTCGAGATGAGGACCGCCATCTTGCCGCGTAACGAGCGAATTAAATCGCGGATACCGAGAATTTGGTGGGGATCGAGTCCGATGGTGGGCTCATCAAGAATCACAACTTTGGGCTCAGCCAGTAAGGCGTCGGCAATGCCCACGCGTTGTTTAAACCCTTTCGAGAGTTGACCGATGAGTCGACCTTTGGCTCGGCGAGTGAGGTCGCAGTCATCCATGACCTTCGCTACCCGTTCATTAATTTTTTCTGCCGCCACATCTTTAAGACGCGCGCGTAGGGTTAGGTATTCTTCAACGCGCAAATCCTCGGGTAACGGATTATTCTCGGGCATGTAGGCCATGTGCCGTTTGGCCGCCGCTGGATTCAGTGCGACGGATTCGCCCCAAATGCTCGCGCGACCCGACGTGCCAGCCATGGTGCCAGCGAGGATCCGCATCGTCGTGGATTTGCCCGCACCATTGGGTCCGAGGAAGCCGACAATTTCCCCGGGTGCGACGGAGAAGCTGAGATTTTCAATAGCCGTTAGCGACCCGTAACGCTTGGTGAGCATCTCCGCCACCACGGCGGCTGTTGGCTGCGGGTCAGTTTCGGGCATTGCAAATTATGGACTAACGGGTGCTTCCGAGAACGGTATCGCGATGGGCTTCAGCAAACCAGGCTCCGAACGCACGAGCCAGTTTTTATCGCCCGCCCAGACGTTGCTGGGTCGGAGACGTTTATCCATTAAGTTGATCCACTTAGCGGCACTGGCGTTATCGCCTTTGGTGAGCGCATTGTTGGCTAGCACAATCATCGCATAGCCGCGTAAAGTTTCGGGAGCGAAGGCATCTTCGGCGACGCCGACTAGGCCTGCTTCGGCACCAGCTTGTCCGAGGTCCAACTTCGTTAAAGCCGCATAAAGTTTGGCGCGAACGGCCAGCGCTTTGAGTGCCGGTGCTTCGGCGTCTTTCATGTTGAACACCGCTTCATCGTAAGCTTGGGCCGCTTCGTTCAGCTTATTCGTCTTTCTTAAATTGTCTGCCACTTCGAGCAGTGCCACGCCCGCAAGGACTTCACCCTTATTGGCCGCGGCGAACGCCCGACGTGCGGTGTCATCTTGGCAGGCGATGTAGGATTCGCCGAGCGACACCAGTCGGGCTTGTTGCCAAAAGTGAAAAGCGAGGAAGCCGATGATGCCTGCCACCACCGCGGTGGTTCCGCGAATGATGAGGGTCTGGTTACGCTGCCAAAATAGCCAAAGTTTATCTTCCGTGTCGGCGTGCACAAAATCATCGTCCACTACCACTAAATTGCGGTCATCATCGTTTGCGGAGCGTTGCTTGGAGCGGTCGTCAGCCATGGGGCTTAAACCCTTAACATTGCCCGCCCAGTGTCAACCCCCGCCTCCCCGTCTAAATGGCTTGTGCGTAGCGATTCCATCGTAAGGATAAGCCCCAATCATGAGTGATTCCTCTGCTGTTCTGGCTGCGCTGAAGTCGGCCAAATCCAAAGGGCAAATTTCCGCTGCTTCATTGGCCAACGCAACCCGCTGGCTTGAGTCCGAGGGGCTGCCCGCTGAGGTCGTCGCCAGTTTACAAGACTTAGCTTCAAAGGCGGCTTGGGCTGAAGTCGAAGACCGATTTTATAAGGGTATCGCTTTCGGCACGGGCGGGATGCGCGGTCGCACAGTGGGGCGCGTGAGCGCGAGCAACGAATTGGACGCCAGCGGCAAGTCAGTCCGTGCGGCGGTGGGCTCGGCCTGTTTGAACGATATCAATATTCTGCGCGCTGGTCTCGGTCTCTGGCGTCAGGTTTCCGTGCAACAGACCAAGCCACGCTTGGTAATTGCGCACGATGTTCGACATTTCTCTCAGCATTTTGCCGAATTGTTGGCGTCGGCGTGGACGAAGCTGGGGGGCGAGGCCTTTCTTTTCAGTGGCCCGCGCTCCACTCCGCAACTGAGTTTCACGCTGCGTCACCTACAAGCCCAGGCGGGCGTCGTGATTACCGCGAGTCACAATCCGGCACACGATAACGGATTTAAATGTTACCTCAGCGACGGCGCCCAAGTGACGCCGCCCGCCGACGTCGAAATCGTCGCTCACGTTGGTAAAATCAGCGTGGCCGATGTGATTCCGTTTTTAGCCATCGACCTCAATCAGGTCCAAGCGGTACCCGCCTCCGCCGAAGATGCTTACTTGGCTCGCCTCGCGGGCGTCGTGGTGGATCAAGAAATTCTTTCCCGCCACACCCCTAAAGTCGTCTTCACGAATTTACACGGTACGGGCGATGTCATGGTAATCCCGGCCCTTCGTCGGATTGGCCTCGACCCCGAACTGGTCGACGAGCAGCGCGAACACGACGGACGTTTCCCCACTGTGCCTTCGCCTAATCCCGAGAGCCCGGCGGCGTTTGTCTTAGCCCTGCAGTTGGCGGCAAAGGTAAATGCGGATTTAGTTTTAGCCACCGACCCCGATGCGGATCGCGTGGGCGCGGCATGTCCCTTGCCTGGTGGCGGCTACCGTTTATTAACCGGCAATGAAGTCGCTGCCTTGCTCACTGAGTTTCGCATTTCGGCCTTAAAGGACATCGGTATTTTGCCTGCGGCTGGTTCGCCGTCCGCCGTGGTCGTGAAGTCACTCGTGACCACGCCATTGGTGCAAAAAATTTGCACGCGTCACGGTGTGAAGTGTCTCGAAACGCTCGTGGGCTTTAAGTGGATCGGTCGCAAGCTCGAGAAGTGGTCGCAAAAATTAACGGCGGCCGCGGGAGCAGACGCTGCCAACTTGCCCTTGATTCGCCGAGTGCCCCTTGCCTTACGTCATTCCACCTTCTTTATTTTTGGTGCCGAAGAGAGTTATGGTTATTTAGCGGACGATGCAGTGCGCGATAAAGACGCCAATGCGACGGTCGTTATGCTTTGTGAATTCGCGGCCGTCCTCCGTTCCCGCGGACGCACTTTGCTCGATGCGCTGGACGCTTTGCACCTGAGTCACGGCGCACACCACGAGGATCTTTTAAATATCTCTTTCGAAGGCGCCGAAGGCGCCGCAGCCATTCAGCGCATCGTCGCTTCGTGGCGCGCTAACGCCCCCAAGGAAATCGATGGTGCCAAAGTTTTACATGTCACCGATTATTTTAACGACGAGGTGATCGACGCCGAAGGTGAGCGTATGCCGCTCGAAGAATTCATCCTCGCCGAATTAGCCGATGGTCGTCGCATCGCCGTTCGAGCCTCTGGCACCGAGCCCAAGATTAAATTCTACACCTTTGCCTCAGCCAAGGTGGACGACGCCGATCAATTGCCCGCCGCCCGTGAAAAAGCCCGTCAATCGGCCTTATCCTTGCGGACTTGGTTGGAGACAGATGCCAAAAAGCGTGCTAAGATTAAATAATGAAACGACACCTCTATTTATTCGCGGTCGTCAGTTTAGTTGGCTGTGCCGTGCCCAAGGATGACAAGTCTTTCATCGCCGAAAAATCTCCCGCAGCTTCAGCGTTGGCAGGTGAAAATAGTGTCGACGGAAAATTAACTGAGCAAATTCGCGAGGCCAACGAGAAGAATCAACGTCGACTGCAGGAAGGCGATTGGCGGGCGATTCAGCCCGCAGTCGGTCCGAAGCTTTAAGCGCTCGCTCCGCCAGCAATAAAGATTTTCCGAGCCAGGCTTTCGGGCACGTCCGAACTCGTCTGTGCCGCGCCGATGCCTTTCAATAAAACGAAGCGCAATTTACCTTCGCGCACTTTCTTGTCGCGACGCATCGCAGCCAGTAAATCTTCTACTGCCAATGGACTGCGCAAGCGGGTGGGCAATTGATAAGCCGCTACGATTTTTTCAACCGCCGATACTTCGCTGGCGGAGCACTGACCGAGTTCGGCGGAAAGTTGTGCGGCCATGACTAAGCCAATTGCCACCGCCTCACCGTGCAAGTAAGTGCCGTAGCCAGCGACGGCTTCGATGGCGTGACCAAAAGTATGACCCAGGTTTAAGAGGGCGCGTCCGCCCGAGGCCTGCGTTTCGAATTCATCGCCGGCGACGACTTCAGCTTTAATTTCAACGCACCGACGAATAATCTTGGGCAAGCTGGGGCTATTCCAACTCAGCGGTGCACTCGTCTGTAATTCAGCAAAGAGTGTATGGTCGGCAATTAAACCATGTTTAATGACTTCAGCCATGCCCGCCGCAAACTCACGAGGCGGGAGAGTCGATAAGATTGAGGTGTCAGCGAAAACGGATTTGGGTTGATGAAAATTTCCGACCAGGTTTTTCCCAGCGACCAGGTTGATGCCGGTCTTTCCGCCCACGGAGCTATCGACCATCGCCAGAAGGGTTGTGGGAACTTGAATAAAATCGATGCCACGCTGATACGAGGCTGCCGCAAAACCTGCGAGGTCGCCGACGACTCCGCCGCCAAGGGCGAAGACCGCGCCGTCGCGAGCCACACGATTTTCCGCGAGAAAGTTCCAGACGCGCGCGAGTTCCTCCACTGACTTTGCTTTTTCACCATCGTGCTGCGTGATAAGCACGGGCATGAGTTTCTGCAGGGCCTGAATGGATTCAGGTCGGGCTGCTGCGATGGCCGGCGAAGTGATCGCGACGCAGCGTTGCCCTTTCTGTGTGCGTTCAGTGGCGGCGGCAATGACTTCGGACCAGACGCCGGCCCCGATGCGCACCGAGTAGGAGCGCGAGCCAAGTTTTACGCTGATGCTTTCGACCGCCATGTCCCGAAGGTGAGACTTTGTACCAGCGGTGGCAAGCCAACCTACGCAGTCAGCCCCACGACCGAACGTGCATAGGCCTTTTTATCGAAGGCCTGCAGGTCCTCAGGCTTTTCCCCTAGTCCAACAAAGCGTACGGGCACCCCGAGTTCGCGGACGATTGCTACGATGGCACCACCACGTGCGGAGCCATCAAGCTTCGTGACGATAATACCAGTGAGCCCCACGGCTTCATGAAAGACTTTTGCTTGCTCGATGGAATTAGCGCCCAGCGAGCCATCGACCACGAGCCACTTTTCGTGCGGTGCACCGGGTAGGGCTTTATCGATGACGCGCACCACCTTTCTTAATTCATCGAGCAAATGCGTCTTGGTGTGCAGTCGGCCGGCGGTATCGAGAATCGCAAAATCCACACCGCGGGCCACGGCGGCTTTTACGGCATCGAAGGCCACGGCAGCGGGATCCGCTCCGGCTGCACCATTCACAATTTCGGCGTCGAGTCGACTCGCCCAAGCGGAGAGTTGCTCGCCCGCAGCGGCGCGAAACGTGTCGCAGGCACCGAGTAAACTTTTTTGTCCGGAGAGTTTCCAATGCGCGACGAGCTTGGCGGCGGTCGTGGTTTTGCCCGCACCGTTGACGCCGAGTAACATAATGACGGTGGGCTTGTTTAGTGCCGTTGGTTGCCAGGAACCACTGTTGCCGAGTGCGTCTTCAATCACGCGCGCCGCGGCTTCGGCAGGTCCGGCTTTGCGTACGGCGCCGTCCGCCTTCCAGGCCGCTTGGGCCGCAGCCACGGCTTCGTTGGCCGTGGCTAAACCAAAATCTCCCGCAATCAAACGCTCGCGTAATTGTTCGGACGATTGTTCATCCATCGGCTTCGCCAATAAATTCGCTACCGCCTCGGCCGTGCGACTGAGGCCCGCTTTGATTTTATCAAAAAACCCGCCCGCCATAATTAAATATTTCCCGCTTTGCGTGGGTCTCGTCCGAGCTCGCCTTTATAACGATCCAGGATGCCGTTGACGAAACGCTTCGATTCATCGGTCGAGTAAGCTTTTGCGATGTCGACCGCTTCGTTGATTGTCACCACCGGCGGAATATCGGTCCGACGCATCAACTCAAAAATTGCGAGACGCAAAATGGCGAGGTCGACCTTGGCAATGCGTTCAAAGGTCCAATTCTGGGCGAAGCGTACGATGATCTCGTCAATCAGCAAAAGGTCTTTGATGACGCCATGAATGAGTTCTTCGGCGAAGGAATAATAATCGCGCGGTTGCTCTTGTTCGCTGAAGAAGTCAAACAACGCCGTCACCGTATCAGGATGACGTTGTACCTCCCAGGAATAAAGAAACTGCATCGCGGCGACACGGTTGTCGTGACGACGATTGCGCTTAGGCGGCACGACAGGTGCGTTCTCGGGGATAGACTCTTCCATTTTAGTTCGGCGCAAAGGGATTGGAACCGCCAAATTTATTTTCATCTTCGACTTCGAGCTGGTCGAGTCGCTCGCCCAACACCTTGCGGTGGGCAGCCATCACGAGGGCCGCTTGGGCGAATTCAGTGCCGCGATCCAATTCGCCCGTGCAGCGGGCTTCGGCTTGAGCGCGCGTGTTGGTAACAACGATGCCGTTGATGACAGGGACTTCGGAGCGCAGACTGGTTTCCTGCAAAGCGTGCGCGGTGGAGTGGGCGATGATTTCGTGGTGCGGGGTATCGCCGGCAATCACGACACCGAGGACGATGACGCAATCGCATTCGCCCGACATGGCGCTCATGTGAGCGACGTATGGAAGTTCGCCCGAGCCAGGAACGCGAAGCGTGCGGATATTGTTTTCTTTAACGCCCGCGGCCACGAGCGTCTTAAGGGTGCGCTGTAGCAAGGCATCAACCAGGACGCTGTTGTAACTTGCCGCAACCACGCTGAAGACAAAGTTAGCCCCATTGATGGACTGGCTGGTAGGTTTGTCTTGGCTCATGGTGTGGGAAGAACGAAAGGCAGATGGAAGGGGTTCTGACCCCATCTTCAAGACGAAATAAATGAAACCGCTTAGAAGGGGACCTGTTCGACGATTTCGAGACCATAACCCGCTAGGCCGATAACTTTTCGTGGGTTGTTGGTAATGAGTCGGATTTGTCGAAGGCCGATATGTGAAAGAATTTGTGCACCGATGCCGTAGTCGCGTGTGTCCATTTTGCTCAAACGCACACCCTCACCATCAGCGGTGACGCCGCCAAAGGGTTGGGCGACGTGTACCACAACGCCGCTGCCGGCTTTGGCGATGGCTTCAAAACTGGATTCGAGTGAATTGCCGGCCCCAAAAGATTTTCCGCCAAAGAGATCGCCGAGCAGATTTTCACGCTGCACGCGCACGAGGGTTGGCCCCGCCGACGGTGTGCCGCGAATGAAGGCCAAGTGTTGGCGACCATCGGGGAGGGAGCGATAGACGCGTAATTTGAATTCACCCCAGTTAGAACTAAAAGCGGATTCCGTAATCAGTTCCACGAGTCGCTCGCGGCGGTGACGAAACTCAATGAGCTGGGCGATGGAAATCATCCGCAGGTTAAACTTCTGCTTGAGCTCGATTAATTCAGGCAGGCGTGCCATCGAGCCGTCCTCATTCAAGATTTCGCAGATGACGCCGCTCGGGTGCAGTCCGGCCAGCGACGCAAGGTCGACCGCTGCTTCGGTGTGACCCGCGCGTTGTAAGACGCCGCCAGGTTTAGCCATCAGCGGAAAAATATGTCCGGGTTGAACGAGTTGCTCGGGCTTCGATTCGGGGTCCGCCAGAATCGCAATCGTCTTCGCGCGATCATAAGCGCTGATGCCAGTGGAGATACCTTCAGCCGCGTCGACCGAGACGGCGAAAGCGGTGCGTTGCGATTCCCGATTCTCCGGAACCATTTGCGAAATCCCGAGACGACGGAGTTGATGGTCGACGGTGGGTACGCAGATTAAACCGCGGGCGTGACGAATCATCATGTTCACCGTTTCGGGAGTCACCTTGGAGGCGGCCATCACCAAATCGCCTTCGTTTTCCCGGTTCTCATCGTCCGTCACAATCACGAGTTTCCCTGCGGCGATATCCGCGAGGGCTTCTTCGATGGTGTCAAACGGCTGGGCCATGTGATGAGGGTCGAACGTGTGGGCTTGGACGCAGGGCGCAAGCGGGGAGATGCGTCCGCACCCAAATTATTATTCGTAATTTAACTGCG
>CANBWJ010000015.1 GCA_947373115.1 Opitutia bacterium
TGTGCCCGCGGTGGCATTGTCGACGAAGCTGCCCTCGCTGCCGCTTTACAATCTGGTCAGTGTGGTGGCTGCGGTTTCGACGTCTTCGTTGAAGAACCCTTAGCCAAAGACCACGTTCTGCGCACCCTTCCCAAGGCTCACCTTTCACCTCACCTCGGTGCTTCCACCGCTGAAGCCCAAGAAAACGTCGGCGTCGAAGTCGCTGAAGCTGCCATCGCCGTGCTCAACGGTGGTTCACCCGCTAACGCCGTTAACCTTCCTTCGGTCGACTCCCAAACCCTCACGCAGATTCGCCCCTTCCTCACGCTCGCTGAAAAACTCGGTGCGATTGTGCGTCAACTCGCTGCTGCAGGACGTGTTGAATCCCTTCGTCTTACCACCTTCGGCACCGGCTCGGAACAAGGCTCAGGTGCGATTGCTCGCTCCGTCCAACGCGGCTACCTTCGCGGTATCGTAGAAGGCGTGAATGACGTTAATGCGCCTAGCAAACTCAAGGCCTTGGGCGTGGAAGTACAATCGATTCGCTCATCCGCAGAAGCCGACTACAAAGAACTCATTCTCGTGGAAGCACTGCTCACTGGTGGAAAATCCGTTTCGATCGCCGGCACCATCCTCGGGAAAGCCCAGTCTGCTCGCATTGTTTCGGTTAACGGTCGCACCCTGGAATTCGTTCCCGAAGGCAAACTACTCTTCATTGAGAACCAAGATCAGCCTGGCATCATCGGTGCGCTTGGCACCCTGCTCTCCAAGGAGAAAGTTAATATCGCCAATATGGCACTCAGCCGCACAGGCGGAAGCCATGCCTTAGCGGTCTATCAACTCGACACTGCACCCGGTGCCAACGCCCTCGCTGAAATCCTGCGCAATCCTGCGATTGTCAGCGCTCAGCTGGTCGACGCCTAAGCGACATGTCTACCGAAATTGCCGTCGCACTTAGTTTCTCAGCACTGCTGGGCTACTTCATCGGTTCAGTCAATTTCGCTGTCATTATCGCCCGCACCCAAGGGGTCGATATCATGCAGGAAGGCTCTAAAAACCCTGGGGCCACAAATGTTAAACGCGTTCTCGGTAACACTCTAGGTAACCTCGTCTTCGCCTTTGACGCACTCAAGGGTGCCACGGGAACCTTCGTACCGTTTTTCATTCTCTGGATAGTGGACGTGAATTTCGTCGACCCCAAACTTACCTTCCAAGATGCCTTTCAAAACCCGAACACCTCTTACATGTTCGTTCTTGGTTTCATTGGCACTATTCTCGGACACTGTTTTTCAGTTTTCTTAAAATTCAAAGGCGGCAAAGGTGTTGCTTCAACCATCGGAGGCTTACTCGTGATCATGCCTCTCCCCATCCTCGTTGGTGCCATAATCTGGCTCATCGTCTTTCAATACACCCGCTACGTTTCGGTCGCCTCAATGGCGCTTGGGCTTTCGCTGCCCATTTCGTGCTGGGTCTTAAGCGAGTTTTATCCTGAGAGGGGTTACACCTTCGCCCACCTGAGTTTTGCGGCTGCAATCGCAATTTTTAATATTTGGACGCACCGTGCGAACATTAGCCGACTGCGTAAAGGCACCGAAAGTCGCTTTGGCGGAACTACGAAATAATTTATGAACGCACCACGCACCATTGGCATTGGTATCCTTGGACTCGGCACCGTCGGACAAGGCGTCTGGAAACATTTATCAGACAAGAAAATCGACCTCGAATCACGTCTGGGCGTCAAACTCGACCTACGTAAAGTCGCTGTACGCGACCTCAAAAAGCATCGCGCGGTCAAGATCCCCAAAGCCAAAATCACCAAGAACCCCTTTGAGGTCATTGATGATCCAGCTGTTCATGTCGTCTGTGAACTCATCGGTGGCACCACCAAGGCAAGAGAGTTCACCTTACGCGCCCTGAAACTCGGCAAGGTCGTTGTCTCCGCCAACAAAGCACTGCTCTGCGAACATGGCCCCGAAATTTTCGCTGCCGTTCGTAAACATGGCGGTCAATTCCTCTTCGAGGCCAGCGTCGCCGGCGGCATTCCGATTATCAAAGCCATTCGCGAAGGTCTCGCGGCTAATCGCTTCGAGCTTATTGTCGGCATTCTTAATGGTACTTGTAATCACATCCTCACTCGCATGGGCGAAGATGGACTGACCTTTGCCGACGCGCTTAAAGAAGCACAGGAATTAGGTTACGCTGAAGCCGACCCCACCCTTGATATCGACGGCATCGATGTTTGGCACAAGGCATCCATTCTTGCCTGGCTCGCTCACGGCAAGTGGGCCCCACGCAAACAAACCCTCGTTGAAGGCATCCGTAATATCGGTCCGGCCGATATCGACTTTGCCCGCCGCTTTGGTTTTGCCTTAAAGCACCTCGCGGTGATTCGTCGCGAATTCAAAAAAGGTTGGATGACCGTGGGCGTCTACCCTGCGCTCGTTCCTAATCGTGATATCCTCGCACGCGTTTCGGGCGTCAATAATGGCATCACGCTTCGAGGTGACGTTGTCGGCGCCACCACCCTCGCGGGTCGCGGTGCGGGTGGCGATGCCACGGCTTCGGCGGTGATTGGTGATATTGTCGATGCGATTGCCGCCTTGACCAGCGGTGCCCCCACCTTGTCAGGTGACAATTTAGACAAACGCGAAAAACAAGGTAAGGCCATTCGCATGGCGGAACTGGATGAAATCGTCTCACCTTTCTACCTTCGACTTTCCTTGCTCGATAAAGCCGGTGTCTCGGAAGGCGTCTACCGCATCTTCTCCAAGCACAAGGTTTCCATCGCCCGCGTCATTCAATACGAACACCCCCACAAAGGTCGCGGCACCGTTACCCTCTCCACCTACCCTGTCAGCGAACGCAAGATGGGAGCCGTCTTAAAAGAACTTCGCCAGCTTAAGACAGTTCTTGAAGAGCCTTTCATCCTTCGCATCTTTTCGCCTGAATCTTAATTTCTAGGATGGCACTCATTGTTCAAAAATACGGCGGCACTTCCGTCGGCAGCGTTGATCGCATTCAAAACGTTGCGGCCAAGATCAAAGAACAATGGTCCAAAGGAAATCGCATGGTTGTCGTCGTCTCCGCCCGCAGTGGAGTGACCAATGAATTAATTGCCCGCGCCAAGGCCCTCATGCCCCTGCCCGATGAACGTGAGCTCGATGTGCTCATGGCCGTCGGAGAGCAAGAAACCATCGCCCTCACCGTGATGGCCCTTCACGCCATCGGCGTCCCTGCCGTTTCACGCACCGGAGCCCAAGCTGGAATCTTTACCGATAGCGTTCACACCCGCTCACGCATCACGCAAATCACCGGCGGGGATTTAAACGCCCGACTCGAGGAAGGAAAAGTGGTGGTCGTTGCCGGCTTCCAAGGGGTCACCCAAGACGGCGAAGTCACTACCCTCGGCCGCGGCGGTTCCGACCTCACCGCCATTGCGGTCGCCGCCTCCATCAAGGCCGACCTCTGCCAAATCTTTACCGACGTCGACGGCGTCTACACCGCCGACCCTCGCATCGTCCTGAACGCCAAGAAAATGCCAGAGCTCTCTTATGAAGAAATGCTCGAGCTCGCTTCCAGCGGCTCCAAGGTCATGCAATCGCGCTCCGTCGAATTCGCCCAAAAATACAACGTACCCTTCGAAGTTCGCTCCTCATTTAACGACCAACCCGGAACCATCGTGAAAGCCATCGCCAAAACCCTTGAAGACGCCGCCATCGCGGGTGTCGCCCTCGACCGCCTGCAGACCCGTGTCACCGTCAACGACCTGCCCGACAACCCACAGGCCATCGCCGCACTCTTCGACGATCTCGGCGAGGCCGGCCTCAGCGTCGACATGATTATTAAGAACCTCGGCAAAGAAGGAAAATCGAACCTCACGTTCTCCGTGACGACCGATCAATTCACGCGCGTCGAAAAAGTCATCGGCCAAACCCTCAAGAAACTCGGCTCCGGCACCGTCCGTTCGGCTGGCGAAATTTCCAAACTTTCCATCGTAGGCGTGGGCATGATCTCACACCCAGGTGTCGCTGGTACTTTATTCAAGGCCCTTGCCTCCGTTGGTATCAATAGCGAGTTGATCACGACCTCTGAAATTAAAATTTCTGTGGCCATTGACCCTGCTAAAGCGGATGCCGCGGTTCGTGCGGTTCATACCGCCTTCGGCCTCGATAAGGCCTAAGGTCAGTCACTCGCCTCTTGCCCGTGGTGGATTCATCCACCACACTGTCCGAGATGTTTCGTTGTGTCTCGGCCACCGTCTTCGGATTCCTTTTTGCCTGCCTCGGTCATATTGAGGCGCAAGAGTTTCCTGTGCCGGTTATTGGCCAGAACGCCGCAATCTCAACGGCCGAACAGCCACCTCAACGCACACGCATGGAGTTGGCAGACGAGTCGCTCGCAACCGGACTGTCTTCCACGGCATTAAAATTCTACACCGAAATTTTTAATACCGCTGGCATCGACCCATCGGAAAAAGAACGTGCCGCTCTCGGCATTGCCGCAGCCCAAATCGAACGTGGACGCACCCAAGAAGCGCAGGCCGCACTTGTCGGCTTAAAAGAATCACCACGCCAAGCACTAATGAGTGGCATAGTAGCACTCCTATCGGGCGATTCAACTTCGGCCCAAGCATGGGCAGATAAAGCTGACCCCGAAAAACTTCCCTCACATGAGACTGCCTGGTGCTACGTCTTGCGCGGCCTCATCGCCGAAAGCAAAGGCGACACCACCGCGAGCAATACGCACTTCACCACTGCCACAAAATTAGCAGTCTCCGAAGAGCACCGCCAACGCATCGAGATGCTTAGTTACCGCGCCAGTATCTTAGGCGGGAAAAGCGACGAGGCTACCCTCGCAACCCTCCGCGAACGTGCCGCCAGCGCTAAAGACTCACCGCTGGCTTTTGCCGTCGCCCGCAATCTCGCCCTCGCCCTCGCCCGCCTGGATCGCAAAGCCGACGCCATCAGTGCCCTGAAAGCAGTCGAACCCTTAAATGAAATTCGCCAAGGAGAATCCGACCTTCTCTGCGGACTCATCCTCGGCATCGATACACCCGAGGGTCGCAAATTACTACAAAACGCAGCGAAGAACCCCGCTAACACCACCTTGCGTCTCACCGCAATTCGTGCCCTCGTCGCCGCCGCCGCCGAAGCCAAACCGAGTGAAAGTAAATCCATCGCCAACGAGGTGTACGATTTCTTCATGAAGCAACGCGCTGGGCAGCTTAGTTTCGAATGCCCACGCGACCCTGCCGTGCTCGATGCCATTCACTTGGCACGTGCACAACTGATGTTAATCGCGGGCAATCGCGAAAAAGCCCGCCAAGCCGCCAACGATTTGCTCAAAGAAGTCCCCGCCAGCCCACTCGGCCGTGAAGCCACCCGCACGCTTGCCCTCGTGGCGTGGAATGAGGGTGCGTACCGACTCACCTCCTCCTATCTCGAAACCCTCGCCGAAGGTAAAACCGGCATCCCACGAGATGTGCTGAAAACCGTCTCGGCCGATTGTCTCTTTTTAGCAGGCGATTACGCGTTAGCCGAGAAAGCCTACGCCTCGATTCAAAACGAAACTCAAGGAGCCGACCTTGCCACTTCAGCCTTCCATCAACGCATCCTCTCCCTGCTTCAAGGCCCAGACGACATCAAAGTATGGTCGCAAGCCGCAGGCGTCATCGAGCAAGCTCAGAATAATTCCAAAGTGAGTCCGCAACGGCTCTGGATTGCGGTCTGGTGCCTCATCGAAGATATCCGTAAATCCACTCAACCCGAAAGCGCCAACGCCTTCCTACAGCGACTGGATCCTCTCATCGCCAAAACCACCACCGACTTCGCCCTGCGCTTCGATTGGCAACGTGCCCTTTTAGCACTGGCCGTGCGCGACAACGTTAACGCTTCAAAGTTGGCCGATGATATCGCCCGAAGGCTCGACGACTTGCCCGCCGATGCTTCGGCTGAATTAAAATCCAGTGCCCCGGTACTTCGTGGACACATCGCCCTACTGAAAGCCCGCACCGCCCTCGGGAACAGTTCAACCAGTGGACTGAAAGACCTGGAAAGTATCCGAAAAAATTTCGCTAAGACACCTGCAGCGGCCGCCTCACTCCTCGTTGAGGGACGTTACCTCGCCAGCTCGGGTCGACACCTTGAAGCGCAAGCAAGGTTCTTAGAACTATCCCGTGACTTCAAAAGCGAGGAAGCCACCCTCAATGAATTTGCTGAACTGGGTTTGTACGAGGCGGCTGAAGAGGCCGCACAACAAGCACCCACCGAGGGTGAAAAGAAACTTAAAGAAGCCGTCGAGCTCCTCGAACAATTCGGCGAAACCTTCCCTAAAAGTCCACTGCTCTTTCAATCCAATCTCCGTCGCGCCGAACTCCTGCGCACCATGGGCGACTTCGACCGCTCACTCTTAGTGTTGAATACTTTAATTCGCGAGAATCCCACCCACGCTTACCGCGCCCAAGCTGAAATGGCACGTGCCGACTCGCTTTTCGGCCTCGCTGAGCTCAGGCGCGATCGCACCGGGCGAGTCGACCGTCAACGCATCGCCATCGCGGCTGCCGCTTATGAGGGCGTGGCAATAGCTTGGGCCCGCGACCCCGACACCGCCACCGAGGCACAATACAAATTTGCCACCACGCTATTCGAGCGTGCCAAGGCCGAATCCCTGACCGACGCCCAAACGACTCGTAATGACGCCCGAGTCATCCTCGTTCGCACCATCACCAACATTCGTAATGCCGCCTCATCGGATAACTTTAATTATGGCGTGGCGGGTCGGAATTGGGTGGCACGTTGCATTTTACTCCTCGGAAACTTCTACGAAGAAGAAGGCGACGCCAACGAAGCCATTGCGGTTTATCGCTTGATTCCCGAACTCAACCGCGGTCTTGCCCCACACGAAATCCGCCTTCCCGGTCAAGCCACCGCCGAAAGCAAACTTGCGACCCTTAACGCTTCCCTTAATAAAGCCTCATCACGATGAACCCTACTTTCTCTTTCCCTGCCGATGCTGGGCCGTTTGTCTGGATTCTCCTCGGTCTCGCCTTCCTCGCCTTGGTCTTCGTCATCGAGCGGAGTTTATTTCTACATCGTGGCTTAGTACTATCGTCCGACTTCGTTGATGGCGTGCGTAACAACCTTCGTGCGGGGCGCCCCCTCGAAGCCCTCACCGCCTGCGAAGAGTCACCTGGCCCAGTCCCACGCGTCGTCAAAGCCGCCTTGCTTCGCTTAAGCAATGGCAGTGCCGCCATGCGTGCCGCGGCAACCGAAGCCGCCCTCCTTGAACTTCCGGTACTCGAACGTCGACTCGGTAGCATCGCCGCCATCGGACGCGTGGCACCTTTGATCGGCCTGACCGCCGCCGTCTTCTCCGGCTTCAATCTCGTCACTGCCCTCAGCGATGGCAGCGTCTACGCTTCGGCCAAAAATATCTTTCCGCAAATCCAAGCAGCACTGGCAAATGCGGGGTTTTCACTCGTTATCGCCACGGCGTGCAGCCTGGCTCACCATTTCTTAATGGGTCGGGTACGTTCCATTGTCATGGAAATGGAAGTGGCCGCCCATTCTGTTATTACCTTTGTTGAACACGAACTGCCGGCCGAAAAAAATAAGTGAGCCGCACCATGCAGACCCCTTTAGGCATTTTAGAGCGTGTGAAACCGACTCATCGAGGCGTCGACCCCGTTCCCTATATCCTGGTTCTCGTCTGCGCTGCTTTAGTGTCCGTCCTCACGTCCTCATTCATCTACGCCCCCGGAATGTACGTGGGCTTCAATGAAGTACCCGCCGCCGCCACGACCCAAATCAAGACCCCGATTTCACATTCGGGCGACATCGCCAAGTCGGCCACCACGGTAACCCTCGTCTCCGCCCGCGGCACTGGCATTTACGTCGTGGCAGGACGCGTGGTCGACCGCGAGGGACTTAAGAATGAACTCCATAAACTCGCCCAAGTCCCTGGCGCACTATCCCGACCCGTTTTAGTGAAGGCCGATGCCTTACTTACCCTTCAGAGTTTCGTGAGCGTCTGCGACCTCATCCGCGCCGAGGGCTTTCCAGGTGTTCTCATCGCCTCTGACGTGCAATGAGTCGCCATTGCCCAAAGTAATTTTATTCTAAAATACTTCCGCCGTGTCCACCGAGCCTGTTCCGCCAATCAATCCAGCTGATCTACCCAACCACATTGGGATTATCATGGATGGCAACGGTCGCTGGGCCTCCGCTCGCATGTTACCTCGACTCGAGGGGCATCGTCGCGGAGCCGAACGCATCTTTGACGTGGTCGACAGTTGCATCGACCAAGGCATCAAGAACCTCACCCTCTTTGCCTTCTCCGTTGAAAACTGGAAACGCCCCGAGGAAGAAGTCAACGGACTGTTCAAACTCGGCGAATGGGTTCTGCGTGCTAACCTCTCTCGGCTCTTAAAAAGAAAAGTTTGCCTGCGCGTGATTGGTGACCTCGAGGCGATGCCCGATTTTGTTAAAATACCTTTAAAAGAGGCAATTGCCGCCAGTGCGCAAAACGATGCCCTCAATCTCGTGGTCGCCCTTAATTACGGTGCCCGCCAAGAGGTCACTCTGGCCGCCCAAAAACTGGCACAGGACGTCGCCAGCGGAAAACTTAAACCCGAAGACGTTAATTGGCAGAGCATCGAGTCGCGGCTCCAAACCAGCGGACTACCCGACCCCGACCTCATCATTCGCACTTCAGGTGAGTCACGTTTAAGTAACTTCCTCTTACTACAATCCGCGTACGCCGAGATTGTCATTGTCAAAGCCCATTGGCCCGATTTTACCAAAGAAGAATTTCAAGCCGCCCTCCTTGAATTCACCAAACGCGAACGACGCTTCGGCATGACCCGTGAACAAATTCAGCCCACCCTCAAATCATGATTGATCGTGCCTTTAGCACCATCGGTCTCTGGGTTGCGGTCGGACTCATCATCTGGATCGGCGGCTTCTTCTCATTGGCCGAACAAGCCGCCTTCGGTCTACTCGCCATCCTCGTGGCAATGGCGCAGTACGAGTTCTACCAATTAGCCAAATCGATTCCGGGCACCCGCACCCCCAGCTACTCCGGCATCCTCACCGGCTTCGCCTTACTCTTCGCTCTGTACTTCATCGGCAACGAAAGGCTGCGCGCCAATTACCTGACAACCGCAACGGCCACCGCTTTCGGCATTTATCTTCTCAGCTTATTGCGCAGCCCGCACACACCGTCGGAACTCTTAAAAAAGTTTCCCACCGTCTTCGGCTTCCTCTACCTGCCTTTAATGCTTTCGCCGCTCGTCGCCATCGCTCGCATGGAAGACGGCGTCTTACTCAACCGCCAACCGATTGGACTGTACTACGTACTCTGGGTGGTGATTGCGACGAAGTTCACCGACGTGGGAGGGCTGCTCATTGGCGTGCCCTTCGGAAAACACAAAATCGCTCCACAAATTAGCCCCGCCAAAAGTTGGGAAGGTGTACTGGGTGGCTTGATAATTTCTGCCGCCGTCTCGGCCGCTTTCGCCTGGTTTTGCAATGCCGCACTGGGCCTACACTTCATGGTTCCCTTCAAGGCCGCCCTTCTCGCCTTACCCCTCGCCGCACTCAGCGTACCGTCTGACCTAATTGAATCGGTCTTCAAACGCCAAGCCGGAGCCAAGGACTCTGGTCGCACCATCCCCGGTATCGGTGGAGCCCTCGATTTAATTGATAGCCTGGTTCTGACCGCACCCGCTGCCTTAATCTTGCTCTCCTTCTTCCTCGATTGGGCTAAAGTTGCGGGATGAGTCAGCCTAAACCTGCCCTGCACATTCTGACCGGTCCGACGTCGGTGGGTAAAACCGAGGCCGCACTCAGTTGGGCAGAGCAGCATAATGCCGAAATCCTTTCGTGTGATTCGGTCTGCGTTTATCGCGGCATGGACATCGGCTCAGCTAAGCCAACGGTCGCTCAACAACAACGGGTCCCACACCACGGTCTCGACCTCGTTGCACCGACTGTGCGTTACTCGGTTACACAATACATCGCCTATGCCCAAGAAGTGGTCCGAAAAAATCAGTCCCGAGGAAAAAACACTTTAGTCACGGGTGGCAGTGGGTTTTACCTCGCCGCATTTTTCGGACCCGTGAGCGATGACCTAATGGTCAACGACGCAACCATTCAAGAAGTGCGCCAACTGCAAGAAAAAGGTATCGAGGCACTGCTTCGTCGACTCCAAGAAATCGAGCAGCGCCCACTCCCCGCGTGGCTCGATCAACAAAACCCCATCCGTGTCGCCAAAGCACTCGAACGACGATTATCCTCCGACCTCAGCCTCGACGAAATCCGTGAGGAGTTTCTTCAGAAGAAATCCCCTTTCGAAGGCTACACGGTTCAAACTCGTTTAATGGAGCGCCCGGATGATGAATTGCGTACCCGCATCAACCAACGCACTCGTGCAATGTTGCAAGAAGGGCTCATTGAAGAGGCACAAAATCTTCTGCAGCTTAACCTCGACCCCGAACTCGCCTCCGCACGCGCCGTGGGCTATCGCGCCACCATGGACTGGCTCGCAGATGGAAAGAAGGTCGCCCTCGACGGGCTAGCCGAACGAATTAATTTAGACACCTGGGCCTTAGTCAGAAAACAACGTAAGTGGTTCAAACGACTTGGCCTTTCCTGATTAGCCGGTGAGCTTGTTATTAGGCATCTGTAACCTAGGTTTTGTAAAATCCGTGTAAATTCGACAAAAAACCGCCCCAATTAAAGCCTCCATCCTTGCCCTTTTATGAGATTTGCCCAGAAATGGCGCCTCACCCTTAACCCCTAAAAATATGCCCCTCAAAGTCGGCCTCCCTCTTCCCGAAATCACTCTTAAACAAAAGACCGAAACGGGTCTCAGTGACGTCAGCCTCCGCCGCAACGTCGGCAAAGGTAAAACCGTCATCCTATTCGTCCCTCTGGCTTTCACGGGTACTTGCACCGATGAACTCTGCAAGGTTTCCGGCCTGCTTGACGAATACAAGAAGCTCGGTGCCGATGTCATCGCCATCTCCGTTGATAGTCCATTCGCTCAAGAAGCATGGGCAAAACAGTCGAATATCTCGGTCACACTGGTATCCGACTTCAATCGCGTTGCGGTCAAAGCCTTCAAAGTTAAAGACACTAAGGTCATCCCTGAAAAGACCGGCCTGCTCAATGTCGCCAAGCGCTCAGTCTTCGTCGCCGACAAGAATGGCCTCGTGATTCACTCCGAAGTGAAACGCGATCCATCCACGATGCCTAATTTCGCCAAGATCAAGAAGGCCGTCGAAGCCTAAGCTTCCGACCCAGCCCCTCGCAACGACCGCCACCTGGCGGTCGTTTTGTTTAAGGTTAAAATTGAGCCAATTGCCGACCTTTGCTCGGCCCCACGGAAGCCAAATTACCCGACCGATTAAGCAATGCTTCTGAATCAATTAAATTAGGTCGGTCGGGCTTGCTCCACCCACCCACTCTGCTTTTTGCTCAAGGTCACATACTTTCCAACTATGGCCTCCTCCGACCCCTTCAAAGCCCTTCGACCCTTCACAGCTGGCGGCAAGTCCGGCTCCATCTATTCGCTGCCTGCGCTCGAACAAGCAGGCCTCGGAAAAATTTCCCGACTGCCCGTCTCCATCCGCCTCGTCCTCGAATCTGTCCTGCGTAATTGCGATGGTATCGCCGTAACCGAAAACGATGTGCGCACGCTCGCCCAGTGGAACGCTGCCAAACCGGTCGACACTGAAATTCCCTTCGTTGTGGCTCGCATCGTACTCCAAGATTTCACGGGCGTACCTCTGCTCGTCGACCTCGCCGCCATGCGCGAAGCGGTCGCTCGCCTCGGTAAAGATAGTTCCGTCATCGAACCTCTCGTCCCCGTCGACCTCGTCGTCGACCACTCCGTCCAAGTGGATCGCGCCGGTACCGCCAACTCATTCCTCGAAAACTTACGTCAAGAATTCGGCCGCAACACCGAGCGCTACGAATTCCTCAAATGGGGCATGCAGGCCTTCAAAACTTTCGGCGTGGTACCACCTGCCATCGGCATCGTCCACCAAGTAAACTTAGAGTTCCTCGCTAAACTCGTTTTCGAAAAGAACGGCGTATTCTACCCAGACACTTTAGTCGGCACCGACTCGCATACGACCATGATCAACGGCATCGGCGTCGTGGGCTGGGGCGTAGGAGGCATCGAAGCCGAAGCAGGTATGCTCGGTCAGCCCGTCTACTTCCAGACTCCTGAAGTCATTGGCGTGAACCTCAAGGGCAGCCTGCGTGAAGGCGTTACCGCGACCGACCTCACCCTGCGCCTCACCGAAATTCTGCGTAAAGCTAAAGTGGTCGGTAAATTCGTCGAGTTCTACGGCGAAGGCACCGAAGCCCTCTCCCTCGCCGACCGCGCCACCATCGCCAACATGGCACCCGAGTACGGCGCCACGATGGGCTTCTTCCCCGTCGACGATAAGTCGCTCGACTACCTTCGCCAAACTGGGCGCGATGAATCACACGTCGCCCTCGTTCGTGAGTATTACAAAGCCCAAGGTCTCTTCGGCATTCCGAAAGCCGGAAGCATCGACTACACACAAAATATCGAGCTCGATATCAGCACCGTTGTTCCCTGCGTCTCCGGCCCCAAGCGCCCGCAAGATCGCATCGACCTCCCAAATATCAAAGAGAGCTTCAATACACTCTTCACGACGCCTAAGGATAAAAATGGTTTCGGTAAAAATGCATCGGACCGTGCGACCTCCGCACCCGTGGGCTCAACCAATCGCAAATTAAGTCACGCCTCCGTTGTGATCGCCGCCATCACTTCTTGCACTAATACTTCCAACCCTTCCGTGATGGTCGCCGCTGGCCTCGTCGCCAAAAAGGCCGTTGAGAAAGGCCTCAAAGTTAATCCTGACGTTAAGTGCTCACTCGCACCGGGCTCCCGCGTTGTCACCGATTATTTAAATGAGGTTAAACTCACCCCTTACCTCGATCAACTGGGCTTTAACCTCGTGGGCTACGGTTGTACCACCTGTATCGGCAACTCAGGTCCGCTCGATGCCGACATTGAAAATGCCATCAAGCAAGGCGACCTCGTAACCGCCTCCGTGCTCTCGGGTAATCGCAACTTCGAAGCCCGCGTTCACGGCGCCGTTAAATCAAATTATTTAATGTCGCCTCCTCTCGTCGTGGCCTTCGCCCTGGCGGGACGAGTCGACATCGACCTCGACCACGAACCCCTAGGACATGGCTCCGATGGTAAACCGGTTTTCTTGAAAGACCTCTGGCCCACCCAAGCGGAGATTTCCGCCACCGTTGCTCGCGGACTCAAACCCGAGATGTTCAAATCCAAATACGCTCCCGATTCATTGGCCAACGCCACCGCCGAATGGAAAGGCGTGCAAGGCGGCGCGGGTGCCCGCTTCAGCTGGAAAGAGTCATCTACCTACATCCAAGAACCTCCTTTCTTTAAGGGCTTCTCGATGACGCCTCCTCCCACACCGAAACTCAACCAACTCCGTCCCTTGGCTATCTTGGGCGACTCCGTCACGACCGACCATATTTCACCCGCTGGTTCGTTCAAAGAAGAAACCCCCGCTGGGAAATTCCTGCTCGCCGCCGGAGTGGCCAAAAAAGATTTCAACTCCTACGGCTCACGTCGCGGTAACGATCGCATCATGACGCGCGGCACCTTCGCCAATACCCAAGTAAAGAACTTGATGGCCGAAGGCAAAGAAGGCGGCTTCACCAAGTTGCAACCCGAAGGAAAAACCGAAACGATTTTCGATGCCTGCGAATCATACAAACAACGCAAAGTCGGACTCATCGTCTTCGGCGGTGTCGATTACGGTATGGGCTCTTCTCGCGATTGGGCTGCCAAAGGCACCGCCCTCCTCGGCGTCAAAGCCGTCGTCGCACAATCCTTCGAGCGTATTCACCGCTCCAACCTCATCGGCATGGGCGTACTGCCCCTCGAGTTCATCGACGGTAAGAACGCCGCCTCATTTAATCTTATCGGCACCGAGACCTTCGACCTCGAAGGCGTAACCGACCCCGTTAAGCCACGCCAAGCGGTCACGCTCGTCGTCCACCGCACCAACGGCACGACCGATCGCATCCCTCTGGTGGCCCGTATTGATACCGCTATTGAAGGTGAATACTACCGTCACGGTGGCATCCTGCCCTACGTGTTGCGCCAAATTCTCAAGTAAGACGCCCCACGACTAACCATTGCGACTTGCCCCGACGGGGCAGGCACTTATTCGTCTGCATATGGAAATTGGCGTTATCAACGGGCCCAACCTCGACCGACTCGGCAAACGTGAGCCGGAGGTCTATGGTACCCAGACACTTTCCGACCTCGAAAAGAAGATTGCCGCACACGCCAAGAAAGCTGGCGCAAAGACCCGCTTCTTCCAGTCCAATCACGAAGGTAAAATCATCGACACCATCGCCAAGTGGGCCGATGACGGCGTTAAATTCCTAGTCATTAATCCCGGTGGCCACACCCACGTGAGCGTGGCACTGCGCGATAGCATTGCGGGAAGCGGCCTCAGCACCGTCGAAGTACATATTTCCAACATTTATAAGCGCGAAGAATTTCGCCATAAATCCGTGACCGCCTCCGCCTGTGTCGGAGTCATCACCGGTCTGGGTTTTGACGGCTACCTGTTGGCCATCGATTACCTCGTGGCCAATGGCAAAGCTAAGTCGGTGAAACCTAAAAAGAAGAAGTAAGGCTAACCAGCGACGGGAAACCGACGGAGGTCGCACGTACTCCTAAGAGGCTTACCATCGACTAAGTAGTCGGCCATTTCCTGTGCCAGCGTAGGAGCCCAAATCGTACCGCGTGGGCCCATGCCATTAAAGAGATGCAATACTGCATGCTCCGGGTGCGTGCCGATGAACGGGTGATTGTCACTGGTACAAGGCCGCACGCCCGCCACGTGATCGGTCACCTCCACACTGACCTCGCTTTTAAAGTAATCCTTAAAACGTTTCTGAAATTTCTCACTCTGCACCTGAGTGGGAATTTCATCCAAACCCGTCCACTCCCAGTTTGTCCCGGCCCGCCAACGGCCCTGCCCCATCGGCAACGCCCAGCCCTGACGGTTCAATACCACCGAGGCATCAGGGGCATTGGAATTAAAACTGATCGCCTCACCTTTAACCGGCTGCCATGGCAAATAAGAAAATGGACCGCTCGCAGCCGAGCGATAACCGTCACAAAAAATAATGCCACGCGCTGTGACGTCATGCCAACTCACACCGTCGGCTTTTACCTGCAAATCGGTATAATTAAATTCTGCTAAACGAAGTGACTGCGCTGCCGTTAATTGCTCAGCACCATCATCCATGAGTTTCGGTAAATCCACCCAGGCTCCGTGCATCAACGCTCCACCATGCACATCCGACCATTCGGCGGAAATCTGACCCACATCCTCCGTGATTTTTTCGATGAAGGGCGCACAGCTCACACACTCAGCGCGCTTCAGACCCCGTGCCCGCTGCTCAGCGTCCACAAACATGCGGTAAACCTTGATCGGACTAAATACCTTGAGTTCGCCCAGATCCTTTTGGGCAAAACGGAAAAGTTCAGGGTATTCAGGTGTTAAAGTGAAGCGCTGCCCCGTCAGCGGTGTCATTAAACCCGCGGCAACCCGAGAGGCCGCTGATTTCCGACCATTATCAACCACCAGAACTTGCTGACCTTGCTGACGCAACGCCCGCGCCAGCAAGGTGCCAGCTAGGCCTTGGCCAACAATGAGGAAATCCACCTGCATGCCCCGAGAGAGGCCGACGAATGCGAAAGGTCAAACCCTGCAGACATTAATCTTATAAACCTTCCGCCTCTACCTTAACCCACTTCTTCACTTTGCGCTCCTCCGACCAGAGGTATACCCCCGTCGATCGCTCCACCAACGTGAGCCTTAAATAGAAACCCTGCGGACGTGACTTACTACCCCCACTCCGCACTTCATAAATTCGACCACGCAATAATAACTGCGGCGGTACGTTCGCCTCCGCCTGCGCACTCCATAGTTCCACCCGACCGGACTTAAAAATGGCAGAGGTTGCCTGGGCTAACATCGTCTCTACGTCCAAGCTCAAGGTCGTTTCGTTCGCTACGGCCCCTAATTGCATGGTCGCTGGCGGTTGCTGATTCAACGCTGGGCTATTGGACATCGCCTGCATAATCGCCGAGGCGGTGACAACAAAATCACCCGACACCAAAGTATCGGACGACAGGCTGACGGGGTGCCGACTCTGCAAGCTGTCAACACACCCTGCCAAAACAATAACCACCAAACCTACCAACAGCCTTCGCACTGCAATCAGTCGGTTTAGCGATCAATTAAGCGCAGGCGACACTCAACCGCCCTGGCGTCTAAAGCCATCACCGTAAAGGTCTGCATCGCACTTGGCTGAAAAGGCAAATTCGTCCAACTCTCTTGACGCTCAACCACGGCACCGTCCGCACCGAGAAACTCGCAGGCAACTTTTACGGTTTGGCTCATGTAAGATACACTACGTAAATCAAATTGAACTTCTAAAAAGCCATTGGCCGTCTTCGATTTGCGAGCCGCAGTTACCTCAATCTTTCGCGCAATACGGCTATCATTAATCTCAGATTTAAATGAACCGTTTGCTTGAGTGGTAAAGAAATTCTCTGCATCAGCTGGTGTCACCGCCCGCTCAGCTTTGTCTGCCACCTTAATCAAGGTGGTGCAACCGACGAGTAGACCTGCTAAAAGAAAGAGTGCGGTTTTTTTCATATGTAAAATAGGGTACACCAACATTCTCGACCGAGTGCGGTTTACTTACAAGCAGAACCCAGCCCTAAAAGGGCCCATTTTAATAGAATTTAAAACTATAATTGTACCCTTATTTTATAAAATTTCCGTAAATCCAAGATATGTGCCCCCTTTCGCCTTGCCCGTATCCACATTAATTACACTTTCTCCTAATAAATTAGCCTCCTTCATCCTTTATGAAAAAGCATACTTCTATATTCCGTTTTCTTTTCGTAGCCGGCTGCACGGCACTGGCTTCAACGGCCCAAGCCGGATCATATAATTTTCAAACCGTTCAATACCCCGGTGCCAACGAAACGTACATTGCCGGCATCGACGGGGGTACACTAGTCGGAAATTATTACGACACCAATTGGGTTGGTAAGGGTTTCGTTTACAATGGGAGCAATTACTCAGATATCACCCTGCCCGTTTATAATACCGGATTTGGAATCACGGGCATACAAGGTAACACCGTTGTTGGATATTATCGCGACTACACCACGCCAGGATATACTTACTTCTCACACGGCTTTAGTTTAAGTGGCAATCAATTCACCAGCTACGATCACCCATTAAGTGGTTTTACGGATAACGACAACCCTTGGCGCAATCAACCAACGGATACTGCCGTTTTAGGCATTTCAGGAAACAGCGTGTTCGGAACCTACCGTCTCGTTGTGGATCCAGGCGTTGCGATGAGCGATAAATCCGTCGGCTTCGTTTACGATGGCACAAACTACACCTCCATCGAATACCCTGATGCAGGTTTCACCCAGGTCCGAGGCATTTCAAACGGTATAATCTATGGAACCTACCAGAGCATAGTTAACGGATCATTTGGCCCTGTGCATAGCTTTAAGTTCGACGGCACCGACTACTCTGACTTGAGTTTTCCTGGTAGTTCTAAAACCAGAATATTTGGAGTCTACGGTAATACCGTGGTGGGAGATTATGCCGGCGAAGACTACATCGATCACGGCTACCTCTTCGATGGTTTGACGTTTACCACTTTCGACTTCAACGGCCCCGGCGCCCTCGGGACCGTGCTGTTGGGCATCAACGGCGACACCCTTTGGGGCTACTCATATGATGCCGGTTACAACGCCACCTCATTTATTGCCACCCCAGCAGCGATTCCTGAGCCATCGACCTACGGTTTAATCGGTATCGGCTCACTCGCACTCGCAATTGCGGCACGTCGTCGGAAGCTTTAAGCCCCCCCATCAGACCGACGGGAGCTGTCTGGACGCTGTCGTAATCAAAGGTTAGGACATCTTAAAAATTAGCACTGATAACCTAAAACTTCCCCTCATCGCTCACAAGGAAGACCAGGATATTAATGTTTTTGAACTCTGACGGCGAACTCAAAGCAAAGAACCAAACCTTGCTTCAAATTGAGCCATCAAACTGCCCTTCGGGTAGGACATATTCTTATCGGTCTGCGTGCGACCCCACCATGATGAATAACAATGCACAAAATGAGCTTCAGGCGAAAGTACGACTCCCATTGCCATGAGCGCCTTCGGGCATTTCCAATAAACGATTGGGTTAGAAAAATTTGGACCCATAATTTCGTAACCGTGTTCGGGTTGTAATTTTAATAAATCAGTCATGAGCTGAGGGCCAATTTCCCCCCAAGTAATTTTTTCGGGTGGAAAACGGTCTGCTACCGCCAGCGCTAAATCAATGAGGTTACCGCGCTGCGGAGTGGGATTATAGATTAAATTGTTGTTTACGATAACATCATTACTGCCATCGCTTTCCCAATCATCGACATTCAAAGGCAGTCGCTCAGTAACAATCGTGGGTCTTACAAATGCCCCCGGACCAACGAGTGCAATGACATCGGTATCCGCATACAGCCCACCCACCTCATTCAATAGCTTGTAACGAAATAAATCAGAGAATGAAGCGAAGGAGCCTGACTTATTTTTAAACACGCGAACTTCTGGTAAAATCACGCGTGCATCACGCAACACAACCCCGCTCGGGGCATTTATCGTCGCACCGTAGGTCCATAAGTTAACCTGATAACCTTGGAGTACAAAACTTGAAATGCAAAGTCGCTCCAGCTTACTGAGCTCGCCATAAGCCCAAAACATGTGCACGGATGTATCAGGGGCGAGCATCGGAGTGCCATGAATTAGAGTGAATTAATGCTCAGTTCCAACTTAAACTTTAGCGTTCATACCCAGAAACCACGATCCTGCATACAGCCAAAGCGGGGTAATCACTGGACACAGTGCCATCGTGAACACCGAGCAGCGTAGCGCAATCGGCACATCGCCCTTATACATTTCGACAATCAGGAAACTAAAGATTCCCGCTGGCATGGCGGCCTGTACGAGCATCACTTTTTTCAGTTCCGCATCCTGGACCACAAAAGCGGCAAGCAACAATAATACCGACGGTATCATAATCCAGCGGGCTAAAATAATTCCCAGCGTCACCCGGCCTTCCGCAAAGAACCGATAGCCCTTCATGGTTTCATGAAAATAAATCCCGGTGAGAATCGTGCCGACGGGAATCGCACACTCGCCGACCGCGTGTAAGAATTGCGCAATGAACGCCACTGGAGCGGCGTCACCCCAACCCATCAAATTCAACGCCAATGCAATCGCCAAGGCGATGGTCATGGGCTGCGCCAAATTCTTTAGCCCCTTCCACCCTTTCTTGCCCGATAAATAAGCCACTCCAAAGGTCCACACGGCCGCTTCGACACCCACATTGTGCACCAACAGAACGCCAACCACATCATTGTTAAATAATGCCGCCGTCACCGGGATACCCAGGTAGCCGAAATTATTAATGCCCGCAGAGTAAGCAAAGGTCCGCTTCACCACGCCTTCCTCAAAGCCCAATAATTTCGCCAATAGCTGCCCAATTAAGATGCCGCCCACAATCATCAAGAACCCCGTACCCAAGTAGAGTCCCGCTTGTGCACCGGTATTCAGAAGTTTATTATTACAAACCCGCGAAAAAATGAGCGCCGGGAAAAAGATCCAAATCACTAAACGCATTAATGGTAAGCGTGAAGCGGGGCCCGCCCAACCACGACTCGCCATAAACCAGCCGATGGCCACCAGCAGACCCATGCGCACCAAGGCTTGTGCTAATTCAAGGCTGATAACATTCATCCGCCATTAGCCCACCCGACTCCCCCCGACTTTGAAAGCGTAAAGTTGGCTTTATCCTGAATTCTGTGGGTCGCTTGACTTCCCTGTCGTTTCGGCGACAATAAATGAGTTCCTTCTCAGTCGACCCCGATAATGTCGACGAAACCATTTCGGGGGTGTTCCGGATTCGATTCCAACCAAGATATCATGACGGCATGCAGAGGATGTCAGCTCCCTCTTAAATCCAACTGGCAGCATTAACTGCTAAAAACACCATCACGTTCGAGAACGACAACGCTCTCGCACTCGCTGCTTAATTACAGCGACGGACCCTAGGGCCTGACCTGTATCCCTAGATCAGTTCGGTTAACGCAGGCGATCCCCTCCTCTCGTCTCTATCTCCGGGGTAAGTGAGAATGAGAAT
>CANBWJ010000016.1 GCA_947373115.1 Opitutia bacterium
CTCGGTATCACTATCAGCTCCGGATCCTTGGCCCGTTTGGCCAATGGTTCTGTCACCATCAGCAAGGGCGAGACCACGGTCTTCGTTTCTGCTACCGCCGCAGAGGACCTGCGTTCACCTGACCAAGACTTCTTCCCGTTAACGGTAGACTACCGCGAAAAGTTTGCGGCTGCCGGTCGCTTCCCGGGAGGATACTTCCGTCGCGAAGGCAAACCTTCGGATAAGGAAATCTTAACCTCACGTCTTTGCGATCGCCCATTACGCCCGCTCTTCCCTGAAGGTTTCTTAAATGAAGTCCAGGTCATCGGCTTGCTCCTCTCGACCGACCTCGTGAATGAGTCCGACGTCTTGATGGTTAACGGCGCCTCGGCTGCCTTGCTTTGCTCGGACATTCCTTGGAATGGCCCAATCGGTTGCGTACGCGTCGGCCGCATTAACGGTCAATTCGTAACTAACCCTACCCACGAAGAACAATACGCTTCGGATCTCGATTTAATCTACGTCGGCAATGAGCGCGACATGATGATGATCGAAGGTTCAGCGGACCAAATTCCTGAAGCCGACTTCATTGCGGCCCTCGAATACGCCCACAAGGCGATTCAGCCAATCATCGCTGCTCAACGCAAGTTGGCTGCCCTCTGTGCAAAGAAGAAGCGTGTTTTCCCTCTCGTAGTTTGCGAGTCCAAGGCATTGGCCATTTGCGAACGCGTGGCTGCTGAAGGCGAACAACTCAAGAAGGCTATCTTCTTGGCTTCCAAGAAAGAACGTGGCGACGCCGTTAAGGCCGTTGTCGAAAAAGCCAAGGCTGCTTGCCAAGCTGAATTAGGTGCCGTCTTTGACGCCCGCCAAATCAAGATGGCTTTCGAAAAACTCCAAGAGAAAGTTTATCGTTCGGCTATCGTTGAAAATGGTCAACGTGCCGACGGTCGTGGCACCAAGGACCTGCGTCCGATTTCTTGCCAAGTGGACGTACTTCCACGCGTGCATGGTTCGGCGATTTTCCAACGCGGCGAAACCCAAGGCCTCGTCTTGGCAACGCTCGGTACTTCGAAAGACGCTCAAGAAGTCGACGCCATCACCGGTGGCCCGAAGACTCGTTCGTTCTTACTCCACTACAACTTCCCTCCATTCTCCGTCGGTGAGACGGGTCGTTTTGGTATGACCAGCCGTCGCGAGACGGGCCACGGTAACCTCGCGGAGCGCTCGTTGCTCTCCGTCTTACCTTCGGAACAAGATTTCCCTTATTCCATTCGTCTCGTCTCCGAAATTATGGAGTCCAACGGCTCAACGTCGATGGCTTCCGTTTGCGGTGGTACCTTGGCGCTCATGGATGCGGGTGTACCTATCAAGGCCCCTGTGGCCGGTATCTCTTGTGGTCTCGTGACCGAAGAGAAAGACGGTAAAGTCGTGAAGCACCGCGTGCTCACCGACATTATCGGTGCTGAAGATCACTACGGCGATATGGATTTCAAGATCTGTGGTACCACCGAAGGTATCACTGCTTTCCAGCTCGACCTTAAGATTCACGGTCTGCCGATCGAAATCGCGAAGGAAGCCATCATGCAGAACAAGGTCACGCGTGACCAAATTCTCGGTTATATGGTGTCGACCCTCGCTGCGCCTCGTGCGGAGCTCAAGTCCTGTGCCCCTCGCACCCACCGCATCAAGATTCCTTCTGACAAGATTGGTGCCCTCATCGGTCCAGGTGGTAAGAATATCAAGCGCATCACCGAGTACACCGGTTGCCAAATCGACATCGACCAAGACGATTCGGGTTGGGTCACGATCTTTGCGACCGATGGCGAAAAACTCGCTCGTGCGGTTAACGAAGTGAACCTCATCTCTGCTCAAATCGAACTCGAAAAGACCTATAAAGGTATTGTCCGTTCGGTGAAGGAGTTCGGTGCCTTCGTGGAATGCTTGCCTGGTCAAGAAGGCCTCGTGCACATCTCTGAACTCGCTGACTTCCGCGTGAATCGCGTGGAAGACATCGTGAAGCTCGGTGACGAAATCATCGTCAAGTGCGTGGGCATCGATGACAAGGGCCGCGTACGTCTCTCCCGTCGTGCCGCCATCGCCGAGAAAGAAGGTCGCGAATACACCCCTGCTCCTAAGCCCTCGTTCGATCGTCCTCGCGACGACCGTCCGGCTCGCCGTCCCTTCCGCGAACGCGGTGGCGACAGCGAAGGCGGCGAAGGGTAATTCGCTTCACCAAACTTAAGAAAAAGACCCCGGGTAACCGGGGTCTTTTGTTTGGCGGCTTTAGCGGCCTCTACTTTTTAATATTTTTATTATCCACCACGTAAGTGCGGGTGAACATGTCGTGCCAGGCGCGACGATCCTTGCGGAAGAGGGGCACGTGAAAATTAATGATACCTAAAATGGCGGTGAAGGGATTCGCTAGGGCGATGAAGGATGACTTCCAGGCGGAGCGTAGAATGCAGGACATGATGCGTGGCGGTTCCTGGGTGTAGAAGTCGACCGTGCGCAGATTGAAAATTTTCTTACCGATGGTCTGACCCGACCAAAGGGCTTCTTGTAACATGAGTGCGAACATCATGACGAAGAAGCAGACTTCGCCTTGGTGCGTGTACCAGGTGCTCACGGCATCGAGGTCTTTTTCGTCGGGCTTCAGGATCATATCCATCAGCACTTTCTGTTCCCGCTCGGAGGGGTGCGTGATTGCCTTGGTGTATTGGGCAACGAAGCGTTGCTCAAATTGAGTGACCTTCGCCTTGGCGGCTAATTCATCGGGTCCGGCGGTAAGGCCCGCAATCATGACACCGAGAAAGAGCAGGGGAATGATGTCCGCTAAGCAGGCCAACGTACGCCAGAAATAGCCAGCGGGCGGCAGCGGAATCGGCGGCGGACTTTGTTCAACCACGGGCTTGAGCGCGTTCGCAGGCGTCGAGGGTGTTCTTCATCAACATCGCTACGGTCATTGGGCCCACGCCACCTGGAACAGGTGTGATGGCCTCGCACTTCGGGGCAACGGTGTCGAAGTCGACATCGCCCACGATACGGTAGCCAGTCTTTTTAGTGGCATCGGGCACGCGGTTAATACCGACGTCGATGACGACAGCACCGGGCTTCACCATGTCGGCCGTAATAAATTTCGGTTTACCAATCGCCGCGATGACGATGTCGGCCTGGCGAACAATGCTGGGCAGGTCCTGGGTGCGAGAGTGAGCAATCGTCACCGTACAATCGCAGCCTTTGGCGAGCAAGAGAATGGCGGCAGGTTTGCCGACGATTAAGGAGCGACCAACAACAACGGCGTGTTTACCGGCAGTGACGACGCCTGAGCGACGAAGTAATTCAATCACACCGGCAGGCGTGCAAGCGGCGAAAGCACCAGGGACTTCTTGGACGAGGCGACCAATGCTCTGGGTGCCAAAGCCATCGACGTCTTTGTTGGGCGAAACTCGATTAAAGACTTCGGTCTCTGGTAAGTGTTTAGGCAAAGGTGCCTGAATCAAAATACCATGCACCGAGGAGTCGGCATTGAGTGCGTCAAGGTGAGCAAAGAGCTCTGCCTTGGTGACGGTCTCGGGAAAAACCTTGAGGCTCGCCTTCATGCCTACTTCGTCCGCGGTCTTCTGCTTTTTGGTGACGTAGGAGACGGAGGCAGGATCTTCGCCCACGCGCACAAAGGCCACGTGTGGCACGGTCGCACCGAGTTTGGCTACACGAGCCTTTACTTCGGCGAGAACTTCTTGAGCGATGGCATTGCCGTCGATGAGTCGCATGGACATTAAGTAGAACAATGAGGTAGGGTAGGGCGAGATAAGTTATTTAAAGCCATACTGATTGTCTCGCCCTCGAGCCCCGGATGCCTTTAGGGCTATGGGGTGTCCGAAAGTAGCACCATGCGTATTCACAAGTTCCTGGCTCAGGCGGGGGTGTGCTCCCGTCGCGACGCAGAGAGACTGGTCGCTGAGGGCGGGGTGCTGATTAACGGCAAAATCGCTGCGGTCGGTCAGCCGGTTGACCCCGCGGTCGATGTCGTGCGCTGCCGCGGTAAGGAAATTAAACCCGTCACGCGTAATGTGGTTTTGATGATGAATAAGCCACGTGGCTTCTTGTGCACCAACGATGATTCTCACGGTGGCCACACGGTCTTCGAGATGGTGCCGCCCGAGTATAAAACGATCCGGTTATTTTGCGTGGGTCGCTTAGATAAAGATTCAGAAGGGCTTCTGCTTTTAACAAACGATGGGGCACTGGCTAATAAAGTGATGCATCCGTCGGGTGGCGTGATTAAGCGTTACGAAGTGCACCTTAATCGCGACTACGATCCGAAGCTCACCCCTAAGTTACTCAAAGGTGCCATGGAAGAAGGGGAGCGTTTACGTTTTAAGAAAGTCATTCGCAATCCCGATAGCCCCTTGCAATTAGAGGTGCACTTAGACCAAGGGCGTAAGCGGGAGATCCGTCGCCTCTTCGAAATTTTCGGCTTCCACGTTAAAATCCTTCGTCGCTTCCAAATTGGAAGCCTCGTGTTACGTAAAATGCCCGTCGGCGATTGCCGTCCGCTTTCACGTAAGGAAATCGACGATATTTTTATTAACTAAGGCTCTGCTGTAAATGGGTCTTGCCACTGCAACTACCTTCATAGTCTCACCTACATTTTATGTCGAATTTTGATAAGAATAATCCGTTTCCCGCCTGCCTGGTGGACCGTCGTCGCCTGAGTTCATCCGCCAGCCAAAAAGACACGCAGCATTTCTCGGTGTCACTCGAGGGCAGTGGACTGACTTACAAGTGTGGTGATTCGCTCGGCGTCTTTCCGACCAATAATCCGCAAGCAGTTGCCGCCTTGCTTCAGGCTGCCGGTTTTTCCGGTGATGAAAGTGTGACGATTCCCAAGGATACTTCGGCTATTACCTTGCGTGACGCCCTGACGAAGCGCGTGGCGTTGAATGGACCCACTTATAAGTTTGTGCAGCTGTTGCATGACCGTGCCGCCGCGGAGAAAGAAAAAGCACAATTAGCCGCACAGATTGCTGAGCCCGATGCCGAGAAAAAGAAGGCCTGGATTGAGCAGCGCGAGTACCTCGATTTATTTGTTGAATTCCCCTCAGCAAAAATCACCGCCCAAGAACTCATTGAGCTGCAGCGTAAGTTGATGCCTCGCTTGTACTCGATTTCGTCGGCACCATCTAAGTATCCGAACGAAATTCACCTGACGGTCGCCGTGGTGCGTTATGAAACCAATGGTCGCAAGCGTGAGGGCGTGTGTTCCAGCTTTCTCGCCGACCGTGCCCATTTAAATACCCCTGAGGTGCCCGTCTTTGTGGCGCATTCTCATTTTGGCCTGCCCGCCGATGACAACGCCCCCGTTATCATGGTTGGACCTGGCACGGGCGTGGCGCCTTTCCGCAGTTTCGTGATGGACCGTGCGACTCGTGGAGCGAAAGGGCGTAATTGGTTATTCTTCGGTGATCAGCGCAAGGACCATGATTTCTTGTATGCCGATGAATGGGCTGAGTATTTAAAATCCGGTGCACTGACCCGACTCGACTTAGCATTTTCGCGCGACCAAGCCGAGAAGGTGTACGTCCAAGATCGCATGCGCGAAAACGCGGCCGAACTTTGGCAGTGGATTTCCGTTGGTGCCTTTTTTTATGTTTGTGGTGATGCCAAGCGAATGGCCAAAGACGTTGATGCGACCCTTCACGCGATTGTCGCTGAACACGGTAAGATGTCGACCGAGGCTGCCATCGAATGGGTGAAGCAGTTTAAGAAAGACGGCCGTTACCAACGCGACGTTTACTGAGTTTAGCCTATCTGGGGAGCCTGTTTTAGTCACTTGCCTAATCGGCATTTTTTCTGCACATAAACTCTAATGCAACTCACGCACACTCCTCGCGTCGCCCTGGTCACAGGTGCTGGTCGTGGTATCGGTAAGGCTATCGCCGAAAGACTCGCTTCCCACGGTCACACCGTGATTTGTGTTTCGAAGTCCGAAACCTGCGTCGCAGTCGCCAATGATATTTTGGCTAAAGGACTTAAAGCTAAGGCCATGCAAGTCGACGTCTCTGACGCGGCTGCAGTCGCGAAGGCGTGCGAACAGATTAACGCTGAATTCGGAGCGGTAGAAATTTTAGTCAATAACGCTGGCATCACTCGCGACAAACTTGTCATGGCCATGTCGGAACAGGATTGGAATGACGTGATTTCAACCAACCTTTCATCGGCCTTCTTCTGGGTGAAGGGTTTGGTTCGCCCCATGACCAAGAAGCGCTGGGGTCGCATCATCAGTATTTCGTCCGTAACGGGCGTGCAGGGTAACGCTGGCCAAGCTAACTATGCTGCCGCTAAAGCTGGCCTCCACGGCCTCACCATGACCCTTGCTCGCGAGCTCGCCGGTCGCAGTATCACCGCCAACGCTGTTGCCCCTGGGTTTATTACCACGGACATGACAGGGGAGCTTTCTGACGAGATTAAGCAGAAGATTCTGGGCGTTATCCCTCTGGGTCGTTTCGGCACCACCACCGATATCGCCGCAATGGTCGATTTCCTCGCCTCGGAAGAGGGGGGTTATATCACCGGACAGGTCTTTTCGGTTGACGGTGGAATGGCTATCTGACACCCAGAAACCAATCAAATCACACCTTTACCATGGCTGAAAACATCCAAAAACGCGTCACCGACATCATCGTTAAACAATTGAGCGTCAACGCTGAGCAAGTCACCCCTGCGGCTGGCTTCCAAACTGACCTCAAGGCCGACTCGCTCGACCTCGTTGAGATCATCATGGCTTTCGAGGATGAGTTCGGCATCGCCTCGATTCCTGAAGAAAAAGCGGCGTCCATGAAGACCGTGGGCGACGCAATCGAGTACATTAAGGCTAACGCCACCAAGTAACTCTGACGGGCTAACATCGGCCCGCAACCGTGAGCACTCCCAGCAAAACTCGCCGAGTCGTCGTAACAGGCATCGGTTGTTTATCTGCCCTTGGCCCCGACACGGTTACCTTCTGGGATGCCCTGTTGAAGGGTCGTTCGGGAATTTCGCGTCTTACCCGTTTTGATCCAACCGACTTCCCTTCGAAGGTCGGTGCGGAGATTAAAGAATTTGATCCAGGTAAATTCATGGATCCCAAAGAGGCGAAGCGTAACGACCGTTACACGCAGTACGCCGTCGCCGCTTCTCGCATGGCCGTTGAAGATGCCAAGCTCGACATCAACAAAGTCGATTCCGAACGTTTTGGCGTGATCATCGGTTCCGGTATCGGTGGCATGGAGACCATTGAAAACCAAGCCCGCGTTCTGATTGAACGTGGCCCATCGCGCGTTTCGCCTTTCACGATTCCTTCCTTAATCGCCAACATCGCTTCGGGCGTAGTGGCCATTGAATTTAAAGCTAAGTCCGTTAACTTCGGTGTCGTTTCTGCCTGTGCCTCAGGTTCTCACTCTCTGGGTGAGGCCATGCGTCACATTCGTGACGGCCACGCCGACGTGATGCTTTCTGGCGGCTCTGAGGCCGCTATTACGCGTCTAGGCTACGCTGGCTTCTGTAACATGAAGGCCATGTCGACCGACTTTAATGACACGCCTGAAAAGGCTTCACGTCCGTTTGATAAACTCCGCGACGGTTTCGTCATGGGCGAAGGTTCGGGTGTTCTCGTTATCGAAGAACTCGAACACGCTAAAGCACGCGGCGCCCGTATTTATTGCGAACTCGCTGGTTACGGTGCCACCTGCGATGCTTATCACATCACTGGCCAAGACCAGGAAGGTAAGGGCTTAGCCCTTTGCTTAGATCGCGCCCTTGCCGACGCCGGTGTCCAAAAATCTGAAGTCAGTTACATCAACGCGCACGGCACCTCGACTCCAATCAACGATCGTTGTGAGTCGCTCGCTATTAAGCGTTCCTTTGGTGACCTCGCTCCGAAGATTGCCATCTCCTCGACTAAGTCGATGACGGGTCACTTGCTCGGTGCCGCTGGCGGCGTCGAAGCTGCGGTTTGCGCACTCTCCATTTTCCACGGTCAAGTCCCACCGACGATTAACTACGAAAATCCTGATCCCGATTGCGACCTCGATTACGTGCCTAACAAGGCTCGTACGATGAAGGTCGATGTCGCGATTTCGAATAACTTAGGTTTCGGTGGTCACAACGCTTCACTCGTCTTCAAGCGTCTGAAGTAAGTGCCTGCTGCCAGGCGTCGACTTCACCAGCGATGCCATGAGTTTCTAAGCCTGATTTGATTTCATTCAAGCTGGGCTCAGTGACTTCGTGTTTGAGGTCGCCAGGTAGGTCAGGACGGACTTGGCGCACGATCGCCCAGGCTGCCCACGCCCGCCACTTCTTCTGTGCGGCACGCTCGCCCTTCACCCGATCTGCCAGGTGTTGATAATGCACGAGGGCATTGCCGGTGAATTCAGTGGTGGGTTGGGCGACAAGCCAACCAATCGCCGCGTAGGGCAGGGGATTAAGTTTCAGGCACAGTGCATCGGCCAGCACATCGCAATACAGTGCCCGATCCACCGCCAAGAGTGCACGGGCGGGTAATTGCTCGAGCCACAATTGTTGTCCGTACTCTAAACAAAGCTGGTATAACTCTGCACCTTGATTGTCTCGTAGCGCATTAAGGTCGCGCCACGAAAGGTTGCGCTTAACTGCAGGTAGGTAAGGGCAGGGAGCAGCCACTGCTTACGGTTTGGCGTAGGGGTTGGACTTCTTTTCGTCGCCGACCGTGGTCTGTCCGCCGTGACCGGGAAGTAGCACGGTGTCATCGGGCAGCGTGTAAACTTGGGAGCGAATGGATTTTAATAATTCATTCCAATTGCCGTTGGGTAAGTCGGTACGACCGACTGAGCCTTTGAAAATGGCGTCGCCCACGAAAGCGCATTTTTCCTGGGCGGAATAAAAGAGTAAGCTGCCCGGACAGTGTCCGGGGACGTGACGTGCCTCGAAGTCGAGTCCTATGGCCTTGAAGCGATCCCCTTGATTGAGCCATTGATTCACTTTGACGGAATGAAAATCGCCTTCGGTTAGGAAGGGCATCATCGCTTCGTAGCGATTACGATAAGCCTCAATATTCTCAATCATTTGCTGGTCGTCTTGGTGAGCAAGCACTTGGGCGCCGGCGGTGGCGAAGGCGTGGGCATCGCACATGTGATCCCAGTGACCGTGCGTGATTAAAAGATGCGTTAACTTAAGGCCACGCTTTTTAATTTCAGGCAACAAGGTCTTGGCGGCATCGCGTGGGGCATCGACCGCGCAACAGTCTTTTCCATTATCGGCCGTCAGCAGATAGGCATTGGTTTCAAAGGGTCCTAAGGACCAGACCTCGATTTTCATAAATTATTTGGCGAAGGCGCGGTTAAAGGCCGCTTCGATTTTTTCAGGCGGCCGGACTGCCTTGAAGTCGCGACTGACAAACGCATGCACGGTGAAGCCTTCCACGATGAGTTCCGTGCCGCGTTCGACTTTATAAGTTAGGCGGAGGCGGGCCTTGGGTTTTTCCGCAACCGTTACCGTGATTTTAAGTCGGTCGTCAAAATGCGAAGGGCGATGATAGGTTAGTCCGGTTTCAAGGACCGGAAGTAGGAAGCCATCTTTTTCCAGCTCACGGTAGGGGCAGCCGATTTGATCTAGGAGGGCCACGCGTGCCATCTCAAACCAGGGCAGGTAATTACCGTGGTAGGTGACGCCCATGGCGTCGGTTTCCGCAAAGCGAACGCGAGTTTCGACCGTGGCTTGCAACATACCGATGACAGTGAGTGCTCCGACAAAATTTCCAATGCCAAAGGCAGGATTTTCCACGCTTCTCCTTGCCGACCGTGGTCCGAGGGTGAAGATACGCCCATGGAACAGCGTCGGCGTTGGATTCTCTTTTTAATCGGTGCCCTCGTCGGCGTCGGCATTCTTTGGGTGGTGCAGACCCGGAGTAATCCGGCGCGTGATGAGAAGCGTCGCATCCGCGAGCAACTCAATCTGCCCGGCATGATGTTCGACTTCGCGGTCATGCAGAAAGGTTTTTACGGTCACTATGTTTTACATGAATCAGTCGCGACCTTGTCCGATGGTTCGAAGGTGCGTTCCATTGTAACGGGTGGCCGTCGACATTACGCGGCCGATGGTACTGAACTTCCGGAAGATCGACTCTGGATTGAAGAAACCTATGCCCCTGGCGTCGCGTTGGCTGAGTCGGGTCCAGTTAAGGCTTACACTTTTACATTTGCAGATCGCTTAACGATAAAACTTAAGTCCGGTCACACTGCTGCTGAAGTTGTGCTTCCCTCGGGTGATGTCGCCGTGCCGCTGGCAAATCAACCTGGGTATGCGATTGTCTTTTTAAAAGCATGGCAGAAGGCGACTCAGCCCACCGATTGGAAATCGCTCCCTGATTTAGTGAAAGCTGTGAATCGTCTATCAGCCGTGGACTCGGCCGAGCTCACGAAAATTAACTGGCAGGCCGAAGCCGATTTAATTAGAGCCAATACCGCACCATGATGAAGTCCGACCTCCAAAAGCAGGGCAGCATCACGGTGGCACTGAGTTTGGTGGTCAATGTGGTCTTGGCGGCCGTGAAGTTAATTGTCGGCCTGATCGCCAATTCTCACGCCCTGATCGCCGATGGCATTCACTCGCTAGTGGATATCGCCAGCGACATTGCGGCGATTATCGGTATCCGTTTTTCGCACCTGCCGAAAGACGACGATCACCCCTACGGACATCATCGCTTCTCGACGCTCGCGACCCTCTTTATTTCGACGCTGGTGCTGATTTTTTGTATCGGCCTAGCCTGGCACTCATTGACCAGTCTCGTGCGTGCCGATAAAATTGAGACACCGGGCATCGCGGCCGCATGGGTGGCAGGTATCGCTTTAATTCTTAAAGAAACCTTTTACCAATTTGCCCGCCGACAGGCCGAGCGTCTGGGCTCGCGCCTATTGTTGGCGAATGCTGCCGACCACCGTGCCGATGCAGTGGCGTCGTTGCTCGCCTTAATTGCTGTAATCGTGGCACACACTCAGCCGGAGTGGGTCATGGTCGATAAAGTGGTGGGCTTGGTCTTGGCGGGTTGGCTCGGTGCGGAAGGTGTTAAATTATTTAAAGGTGCGAGTGCTGACCTTATTGATACTGCACCCGAAGCTGCCGTGTTACACGACCTCAGTGAGCACATCCTCGCAGTCCCAGGTGCGAAAGGTTTTCACGCGTTTAGAGCCCGTCGCTTGGGCGATCGATTCGAAGTGGATTTCCATTTGCAAGTTGTCGAAACGGCCACCGTCGCCGAAGGACACGCCATCGCCGGCCAGGTGAAGTCGGATATTCTCCGCTTACACCCCGAAGTGATTTCCGTGCTCGTGCACGTTGAACCGGATGTGCCCGAACACCGCAAACGCGATGGGCATCACGGCTTAGCTAACTAGTCAGGCGTTAGGTCGACGCAAAAGCACGGACGCCGTACTTCTTCGTTAGCCAAGCCTGTAAGTCCTTAAAGTCTTTCGGTGGTTCGACCGAGAAGGTTAAAGTCTTGCCGGTTTGTGGATGCTTTAAAGTCAGACGATGTGCATGCAGCATGACGCGTGGCATGGGCCAGTTATCAAACGCGGGGACATCGAATTTACCGTAAGTGCGATCGCCGAGAATCGGGTGACCAATGTGTGCGAGGTGCACGCGGATTTGGTGGGTGCGTCCCGTGTGAGGGAAGGCGCGAACGAGGGCCGCTTGGGGGCCGTATTTTTCTTCAACGCGCCAATCGGTGATGGCTTCATGCCGTCCGTCTTCACGCACCGCCATGCGCACGCGTACGGTACGGTGACGGTCGATGTTGGCATTGATTTCACCGCCCAGCAGGCGAGGGCTCTTATCGACGAGGGCCAAGTATTCTTTCTGGGCCGTGCGATTCGCAAATTGTTCCACGAGGTTGTGGTAGGCTTTGTCGGTCTTGGCTAAAACGATGACGCCGGAGGTCTCACGGTCGAGACGGTGGACAACGCCAGGACGCGGCGCACCGCCCGCAGGAGCGAGTTTACCCTTGGTGTGATGGAGGAGTCCGTGCACCACCGAAAGTTCGTCCGAACCCTGTACGGGGTGCGTCAGCAAGCCGCTGGGCTTGTTGATGGCGATTATGTGTGCGTCTTCGAAGATGACTTCTAACTTCATCTTCACCGCGCTCGCCGTGGGCTCTTCGGGGGCGGGCAGGGCGACGGTTAAAGCGTCGGATGGATTTAAAACGGTGCGACGGTCAATGGCCACGCCCTCGCGAGTGATTAAGCCTAAGTCTAAAGCTTTTTGCACCCGGGAGCGGCTGATGCCATCGAGCAAGCCCGAGAGGATTTTGTCGGCACGTGCGGGCGCTGCATCGGCGGCTAATTGAACGTGATGCATTTCATGCGCTGCCGTGGGTAGGACGGGCGCACGTTTGTTGCCATTGCGCGAAGTCTTGATGACGGTGCGCTTAGGCGGAAGAACCTTAGGCGATACCTTGCGGGTCTGGGCTTGGTGTTTGATCGAGCCCGGAGAGGGTTTCGACGCAGGTTTTTGCGAGGGAGGCATTAACGTTTTTTACCTAAAAGGTAGTCGGGATTTAATTTTTGTAAGGCTTTAGGTAGGAAGAGTCCGTCCTTGCGAATGACCTTACCATCAAAACGGACTTCACCGCCACCGTATTCGGGGCGCTGAATGCAGACCATGTCCCAGTGAATGGACGAATGGTTACCGTTATCGGTCGTTTCGTAGCACTTTCCGGGGGTAAAGTGGAAAGAGCCTGCAATTTTCTCGTCGAATAAAATATCCTGCATCGGATTGGTGATGTGTGGATTAAACCCGAGGGCGAATTCGCCAATGTAGCGGGCACCATCATCGGTATCCAAGATCTCATTGAGTCGCTTGGTGTTATTCGAGGTCGCTTCGACGATTTTTCCTTTACGGAAGACGAGACGGATATTCTCAAACGAAGTACCCTGATAAATGGTGGGGCAGTTGTACTGAATCACGCCTTCCACCGAATCGCGAATTGGAGCGGTGAAGACTTCGCCATCGGGGATGTTGTGCTTACCGCCACAGGGTACGGCATTCATGCCCTTGATTGAGAATTTAAGGTCGGTGCCCGGACCCAGCAATTGCACGTCCTTCGCTGCCATCATGGTTTCGCGTAGGGCCTCCATGCCTGGAATCATGCGTGAGTAGTCGAGGGTGCAGACCTTGAAAAAGAAATCGGCAAAAGCTTCTGTGCTCATCTTGGCTTGTTGGGCCATCGAAGGAGTGGGCCAGCGTAGTACGACCCATCGTGTCTTATTCACGCGCCAGTCGAGCGTCGCTTGCATGGCTTCGCCGTTGGCTCGTGCCATGGCCGAAGGAACGTCGCTCGACTCAAAAATGTTTTCTGCACCGCGCACGGCGATGTAGGCCTGCATCTTCTTCATGCGGGCGAGTTCAAACTCGTTCACTAATTTGAATTGATCCTTGGTGCCGTCGCGAACGAGTTCGCGGGTGACGCGTGATTTCTGTAAATTAACCATGGGGACGGCGCCGCATTTGCGGGCGGCACGAATGAGGGCGATGACGAAATCCTCGGGTACCTCTGCCGTATCAATCAAAACCTTCTCGCCCTTTTTTAAGGCGGTGGAAAAGCCGCAGAGCACATCGGCCAGCTGATGATAGCGTGAATCCATAATACGACCAACACTTGTCACCCGCTTTCACCTTTCCAAGCGTGAAAGGGGTGCTTGCGACTTTTTATCTAAGTGTTTATTGGTTTTGCATGTCTTCCGCGAGTCCCGACATACGTGCCCAAGCCTTAACCGATGAGGCTGCGTTTGATTTTGCCGTGGGCGACGAGGCCGCCGCACTCGCCAAGCTCAATGAGGCGGTGACCATTGATCCGCCATGTTTTGAAGCCTGGTTGGCGAAAGCCGAAGTCCATTTCTCGTTGCGACAACTCGATGAGGCTTTGGCAGCAGGGGAGCGCGCCGTCCAATTACGTCCGAAGGACATTCACGTTCATACCTCGCTTTCGCGCATCTGGATGGAGCGGGGCGACAAGACGAAGGCGGAGCATCACGGTGCGCAGGCTCGTATTTTGGGTTGGGGTGACCAAATCAAGCAACCCGAGGGCGGTCAGCCTGGGGACATTTCCTAGGTGAATTAACTGGGACAGGCTGAAATTAGGTTGTGACACCGTGTCACGAGAAACCGCTCGGTTAAAGGTCGGTTAAGGCCTTCTAACCCCGATGCACCCCGAAAAACCCCCGTAAACGGTTGCTTAATCCGCCTAAAGCCGCTTTGGCATCTGTTCTGCATATTGCATTTTGCCCGCTGGGCACACTCTCACAACCCTAACTCACTACAACCAATGGCTAAAAACACTAAACTCACGGTCAAGCCCCTCGCGGATCGCGTTCTCGTACAACGCATCGAAGAGGGCGAAGAAATCAAGGGTGGCATTATCATCCCTGATTCCGCCAAAGAAAAACCACAAGAGGCTCGAGTCATCGCTCTCGGTACCGGTGCCCTCGACAAGGACGGTAAGAAAATTCCTTTCTCCGTGAAAGCGGGCGACAAGGTGCTCATCGGTAAATACGCCGGCACTGAAGTGAAGCTCAATGACGAGACTTACCTGCTGCTCTCGGAAAACGAAATCCTCGCCGTCGTCGAATAATTTTAAACTCAAACCCAACCCACTCCTATGTCTAAGAAACAAATCCTGTTTGATGAAGCCGCTCGCCGCAAGGTGTTGAATGGCGTTTCGATTCTGGCCCGCGCGGTCAAAGTCACCCTCGGTCCCAAGGGCCGGAATGTGATGATCGATAAGAAATTCGGCGCTCCTAAGGTCACCAAGGACGGTGTCACTGTCGCCAAGGAAATCGAATTGGCTGATCCTTATGAAAACATGGGCGCCCAAATGGTGCGCGAAGTCGCTTCCAAGACCGCCGACAAGGCCGGTGACGGAACGACCACTGCGACCGTGCTCGGCGAAGCCATCTACAAAGAAGGCCTCCGCTTCGTAGCGGCTGGTGCGAACCCTATCTTCGTCAAGCGTGGTATCGATAAGGCCACCGAGGCCGTCGTTAAGGAGCTCGCGAATATTTCCAAGAAGATCAAGACCCGCGAAGAAATTAAGCAGGTTGCGACTGTTTCCGCTAACTGGGATTCCTCTATCGGTGATATCATCGCTGAAGCCATGGATCGCGTCGGTAAAGACGGCACAATCACGGTTGAAGAAGCCAAGACCATCGAAACGACGCTCGACGTCGTCGAAGGTATGCAATTCGACAAGGGTTACCTCTCGCCTTATTTCGCGACCAACGCTGAAACCCTCGAGGCCATCCTCGAAGACGCTTACGTTCTCCTCTACGAGAAGAAGGTTAGCTCGATGAAGGACTTGCTGCCTCTCCTCCAAGAGGTCGCTAAATCCAGCAAGCCCCTCCTAATCATCTCCGAAGAAGTTGAAGGCGAAGCCCTCGCTACGCTCGTCGTCAATCGCCTCCGTGGTACTATCAACGTCTGTGCCGTTAAGGCTCCAGGCTTTGGTGATCGTCGCAAAGCGATGATGGAAGACATCGCCGTTCTTACCGGTGGTCGCTTCATCACCGAAGACCTCGGTATCAAACTCGAGTCTGTGAAAGTCGCTGACCTCGGTCGCGCTAAGCGCATCGTCGTCGACAAGGAAAACACCACCATCATTCAAGGTGCAGGTAAGTCTTCCGACATCCAAGGCCGTGTGAAACTCATTCGCCGTCAGATCGAAGAAACTTCGTCCGACTACGATAAGGAAAAATTACAAGAGCGCCTCGCGAAACTCGCGGGTGGTGTTGCAGTCATCCACGTGGGTGCAGCCACTGAAGCTGAATTGAAGGAGAAGAAAGACCGCGTTGACGATGCCCTCCATGCTACGCGTGCCGCCGTTGAAGAAGGTATCGTCCCTGGTGGCGGTGTCGCTCTGCTCCGTACGGTTAAAGCCATCGACGGCGTGATCAATGCCCTTGTGGGTGACGAAAAGATTGGTGCCCAAATCGTTCGCAAGGCCATCGAAGAGCCTCTGCGTACGCTCTGTGCCAATGCCGGCGTCGAAGGCTCTCACATCGTTCAAGAAGTTCTGCTCAAGCACAAGGGCGCCAACGGTTACAACGTAGCCACTGGCGAATACCAAGACCTCGTGGCAGGTGGCGTCGTCGATCCTACTAAGGTCACTCGCACCGCGATTATCAATGCTGCCTCCGTAGCCGGATTATTGCTCACGACCGAGTGTCTGATTACCGATCTGCCAGACGACAATAAGCCATCAGCAGGCGGCGAACAGCACGACCACTGAGCCTAAACGCTTAGCTCGCTAAACAACGGCGCCCTCACGGGCGCCGTTTTGTTTTAGCCTAATAATCTGTATACACTTTAGTTTGCCTGCGGACGCGAGACCGACTGAATAAAGTCATGACGCTACGACCCCTAGTGTTTTGTTTAAACCTCTGCGTGGGATGGGACGCGCTGCAGCTGAGTGCCGTAGAGAAATCGGCAACCCTTGCGCCTGCTTCCTTTGCCTATGTTTTACAGGCCGATGCGTTGGGTGCCACTCCGGCTATCGCCGCCGAAAAACTCAATCAATCGCATCGCGACTGGATTGTGGTCGATGCCAATTTCTCGGAGGACGTGGCCTGGGAAGCTTCGGATCTGAAATTAATGCGGACCAATAATCCGCAGCGAAAAATTCTCGCCTACATTTCCATTGGTGAGGCGGAGAACTACCGTCCCTATTGGCGAAAGGTTTGGTTGAAAAACGGTAAGGCTACCGCGCAAACTCCTTCGTGGTTGTTGCATGAAAACCCCGAATGGAAGGGGAACTTCGTGGTGAAGTATTGGCACCCCGAATGGCAGAAGGTAATTTTAGACGCAGTGCAAGAGGCGATGGCCACTGGTTTCGACGGTGTCTATTTGGACATCGTCGACGGGTTTGAGACTTTTGAAAACGACGGCAAAGATTTTGAAGAGAACCGTATCAACCCCGAGACCAAACAATCCTATCGCCGCGACATGATTGAGTGGGTGAAGAAGGTTTCTGCTCAAGCGCGTGCCACTAAGCCCGATGCCTTGGTGATTCCGCAAAACGGTTCCGCGCTTTTGGAGTCCGATGATTTCCTTTCGCACATTAGCGGTATCGGTATCGAAGACCTCTACACCGTCGGCGACAAGAAGCAGCCAGGCCGGGACACACGTGAGGTTCTGGGTAACCTCCAGCGTATTTTAGAAACTAAAAAGCCAGTACTCCTCATCGAGTATCCGCAAAAAACCGAACTGCAGGCCTACGTAAAGAAGCGTGCCCACGACGATGGCCTAACCCTGCTTCTCACCAATCGTGAACTCAAGACGCTCGGAACGTCTTACCGTTGAACCGTCGGGGTGGATGGTTCATGCCCGAAATTAAGAACCCCCGAGGGTGTCGGGGGTTCTGTTTTGAAAGTGGGGTGATTGAGGGGACTTGAACCCCCGACCCCCGGTACCACAAACCGGTGCTCTAACCAACTGAGCTACAACCACCGTGCAAAACATCCACAAGGGAAGGGCTCAATGCAGGCAAATCAACCTTACCTGTCAATCTCTGACCCATTCGAGGCAATTTCTTGCACCGACCGCGAAGATTTTATCATTTGTTGTTCCCTTTGTCGGTGTCTCGCCCTTTCTACTGTTTAACAATGCCCACCTTTACTGAAATTGGCCTCCCTGAGCCAGTCCTGCGCTCACTGTCCGACTCGGGCTACGTGAACCCCACGCCCATCCAAGTGCAGGCCATCCCTGTCATCCTCGCGGGCGGCGATTTAATCGGTGCTGCCCAGACCGGTACGGGCAAGACCGCTGCGTTTGCATTGCCCACTCTCGCTCGTCTCGGCCCCGCCGCCGGCAAGCCTCGTTGCTTAGTCATGGTGCCCACGCGAGAGCTCGCGGTGCAAGTGGACGAAAACTTTAAGAAGTACGGTAAGTACCTCGGTACCAAAACTGCGTTGCTTTACGGCGGTGTGGGTTACGGCGCGCAAGTGAAAGCGCTCACCGAAGGCGTCGACGTGGTTATCGCGACGCCTGGTCGTTTGCTCGATCTCCAAGAGCAACGCATTTTGGATCTTTCTTCCATTCAAGTTCTGATTCTCGACGAAGTGGACCGCATGCTCGACATGGGCTTCATTGAAGATGTCACTCGCATCATCCGTTCCTGTCCCAAGGACCGCCAAACACTTCTTTTCTCAGCCACCGTTGATGATCGTATCGGCAAAATCGCCAACTGGGCATTGCGTAATCCGACCCTCGTCGATGTTCGCACTGGTTCGACGGCGGCTGAAACCGTCGACCACGCGATTTACCCCGTGGATGTGTTTCAGAAGTACGACCTCTTATTAGAATTATTAAAACGCAGCGGCTATAAGTCTGTCATCGTCTTCACGCGCACCAAGCGCGATGCCGACCGCATTACCGAATGGATTGAAGGTCACGGCACGCAAGTGGCCACGATGCACGCCGATCGTTCGCAAACCGAACGCACCGAAGCGCTCCAAGGTTTTAAATCGGGTAAGTATCCAATTCTCGTGGCAACCGACATCGCTTCGCGTGGTCTCGATGTCACGGGTGTAACGCACGTGATTAATTACAACGTCCCCGAGCACCCAGAGGATTACGTTCACCGTATCGGTCGTACGGGTCGAGCCGCCACGGAAGGCGAGGCGTACACACTCTTTTCACCCGATGAGTTGCACCACATGCAACAAATCGAACAGTTACTCGGTCGCCCCATTGAGCGCCGTAAGCTCGAAGGGTTCCGTTATTTCTCTGAGCCGATTTTGACTCCAGGTGGAGCCAAGGCTGCGGTGTCGCGTAAGCGCAATCGGTAAAGTGCCGCCACTCGATCACGAGACCTTCATGCGACGGGCCATTGAACTGGCACGTCAAGCATGGGGTCAGACGCACCCTAACCCAATGGTCGGTGCGGTTATCGTGGAGGGCGGGAAAATTGTCGCTGAAGGTTACCACGCCCAAGCTGGTGCCCCGCATGCCGAGGTGATGGCACTGCGTGCGCTGGGTCGAGCCCCCACGGCACAGTCGGTGCTGTACGTCACGCTCGAGCCTTGTTGCACGCATGGACGTACGCCGCCTTGCGTGGATGCGATTGTGGCCGCAGGAGTTCGTCACGTCGTGCTGGGTGCCCAAGATCCTAATCCGCAGCACGCAGGGAAGGGCATCGATATTCTCCGACAGCGTGGCGTCGAGGTTACCGAAGGCGTGCTGGCCGATGATTGTGCGGACTTAAATTTAATTTTTAATCATTGGATTGTACACCGTCAGCCGTTCGTCGCCTTGAAAGTCGCCTCAACCATGGATGGCCGCTTGGTTAATCGCGATAAAGCACAGCCCTTCATTACGGGTGAATTGGCCCGGGCTGATGTCCAGTCGTGGCGCAAACTTTTCCCTGCCATTGCTGTGAGCGTGAATACGTTGCTCGCCGACAACCCTCGTCTCACTGCGCGTGTGCCCGGACAGGAATCCTGCCCTCGTCGCTTCGTGTTGGATCGGAATTTCCGCTCCGCTGGGAAGGTGGGCCTAAACTTATTCCAGGACGCTTACCGCGATCGCACGGTGGTGGTTGGGCTGAAGAGTGCCGCTAAAGCTTCCGACCTGCGTTGGTATGAGGCCGAAGGCATCGATGTTTGGTTAATTGAGGGCCCCAGCGAAAACTTTTTGATGAATTGGATTACGCGCTGTGCCCATGA
>CANBWJ010000017.1 GCA_947373115.1 Opitutia bacterium
CGAGTCTTGGCGGCGATTTTGGAAAATAATCTTCAGCCCGATGGCACGGTGATTATTCCCGAGGCCTTGCGTCGCTGGTACGGCAAAGAAACGCTCAAGTTTTAAGTTCACTTTAGATTGGCAGGGCAGGGTGGAGCGCTAACGTTAGCTCGTGTCCGAAGAGTTGCCACCCGCCGCCGATTTACGTCATGCCTGTGCTCAGTTGCCAGCGTTGAGCCTGTCGGCTATGGAGAAATTTGAAACCATTGGGGTGGCGGTTTCGGGTGGAGCGGATTCGATTTATTTATTGGCGGCTATGTGGGCAAATCCGATTTATCGAAATCGATTATGCGTTTTGCATTTTAATCACCGTGTACGTGGGGCGGACGCGGAACGAGATGAAGCCTTTGTCCGAAATCTTTCAGAGGCACTCGGGGTGCCCTGCGTAGTGGGGCGACGGGCGGAAGCCGGCGCGGCCAGCGAATGGGCGTTGCGTGAGGCACGTAATGAATTCTTCGCGCAGCAACGTCAGGCCTTCGGCTTTAAAATCATTTGTACCGCACACCATATTGATGATGTGGCGGAAACGATGCTCATGCGTTTGGCGCGTGGTGCGGGCTTGAGTGGCTTATCGGCCCCGCGAGTTTGGCAGACCTTGCAAGACGGCCACATGCGTTATCGTCCCCTGATTGCAGCGGGCTTGAGTAAGCAAACAATTTTAAACCGGTTGAAGGACACAGGCATTCCTTGGTGTGAAGACGCCACGAATGCCTTGCCTATTGCTTGGCGGAATCGTATTCGCGCTTGGTTGAGCGGTGGTGCCGAGAAGGTTTTGGGTGAGCGTTATGCCTCGGGATTTGCGCATTCGGCACAAGTGATTGAGCAGGCCCGTCAGGCTTTGCTCGCTTGGGCTGACGAATTAGGTGCTGACGTAATCGATGGGGCGATGTCAGCCCAAGCGCTACGTAATCGTCCGCGCGGCTTGATCCATGTCGCCCTTGCTCGTTTCTTACAGCACCACGGTTTGGGTGCAGCCAGTGGACGATCGGTTGAACTCTTGGTCGATGCCATTGAGTGCGGCATGGAAATTCAGGTTTCGGTTTTGGGTCGGCAGGTGACAGTTAAGCAAGGAGTGGTGCGACTCGTGGCTGAAGCCTCGGTGCCCTTTGGTTCCGATTTGAGAAATTTAAAATTGGGCGTGCTCGACGATGAGTGTGGCCTCTTGGCGGAAGAAGTTACGGTTGATGCGTCGCTTTGGGAAAAGTTGTCACGCGGCGACATTCCGCCCAGCCGCGAGGTGTACTTATCGGCCTCGGCATTGGGTGCCTTAACTTGGCGCGGGAGGGTGGAGGGGGACCGCTATCAGCCGCTCGGTTTAAACGGGGTGGCCAAAATTTCTGATTTATTAATTAACCGAAAGGTTCCTTTGGCTCAGCGGGAAACCCTGCCGGTGGTGATGTTAGGAGGGGAAATTTTATGGGTACCCTCGATTCCGCCAGCGGAATTATACAAGTTAAAGGGGCCAACAGATAGGGCTCTCCGATTGACTTGGCTTGCCCCCTGCTTAGGTTGAATCCTCCGCCAATGAGCCAAGACAATAACGACAATAATAATGGAAATCGTATTAACGCTAAGCCCCTGCTGGTTTGGGTTATCCTCATTGGATTGGTCGCTTTGTTGGTGAATTACAGCGCCCCCGCTGGTAACAGCGTGCAGCAGCTGGGAGTGGGTCAGGTCTTATCGTTGGCCCAAGAGAAGAAGATTAAGAATTTAACCGTTAAGCCCGATCCCTCGGCGGGATCTGACAGCTGGTATCAGCTCTCAGGTGAACTCGAGGTTAAGGGTGCATCAGCGGATGATAAGGCACGCTTCGTGGCGGCTGGTCGAGTGACCGAAAAAGAATTTGAAGCTTTGCGCGGTGCGGTAGCGAAGGACGCCTTCAAGGAAGTTCCGGCGCAAACCGGCTTCACGATGTTCCTTTATAACGTGCTGCCGACGTTACTGATTTCAGGCATCGTGCTCTACATGATGTATCGCTTCTTGAAGAATGCGAATCGCGGGGCGATGCAGTTTGCAAAATCGCGGGCACGTTTGAATGCCAATGAAACCGAAGGCACGACATTTAAGGACGTGGCTGGTTGCGATGAGGCAAAGGAAGAAGTGAAAGAGATTGTTGATTTTCTCAAGGACCCCAAGCGCTTCACTAAAATGGGCGCCACAATCCCGAAGGGCATCTTAATGGTTGGCCCTCCTGGCACTGGAAAAACTTTATTGGCTCGAGCGGTAGCGGGTGAGGCCAAGGTTCCTTTCTTAAGCATCAGCGGTTCCGACTTCGTGGAAATGTTTGTCGGTGTTGGTGCCGCCCGTGTGCGCGATACGTTTGAGCAAGCCCGCAAGCTGGCGCCATGCATTATCTTTATTGATGAAATCGATGCCGTGGGCCGCCAGCGCGGTGCGGGCGTCGGTGGTGGCAATGATGAGCGCGAACAGACCCTTAACTCGTTGTTGGTTGAGATGGACGGCTTTGACGGCCAAGCCGGTGTGATTGTCATCGGTGCGACCAATCGTGCCGATGTACTGGATCAAGCCTTGCTTCGTCCTGGTCGTTTCGACCGCCAGGTGTATGTGGATTTGCCTGATTTAAAAGGCCGCGAAGCGGTTTTGGCCGTGCACGCCAAGCGTTTCCAACTCGGTGCCTCGGTGGATTTAAACCGAGTCGCACGTATCACCACTGGCATGTCGGGTGCGGATTTAGCGAACCTCTTAAATGAAGGTGCGCTGCATGCCGGTCGTCGCAATCGCGACAAAGTTGAGATGTCGGACATCGAAGAAGCGCGCGATAAAATCGCTTACGGGCGTGAACGTCGTCGTGCGATGGATGAAGAAGATCGCCGCAGCACCGCTTATCACGAGGCGGGCCATGCCATCGTCCAAGCCGTGATTGATGATGGCACGTTACCCTTACACAAGGTGACAATTTTACCACGTGGACGTGCCTTAGGCATGGCGATGTTCTTGCCGAAGAAAGATATCCTCGGTTACTCCAAGGTTCGCTTGCTCACTTATATTTGCACCGCCATGGCTGGTCGCATTGGCGAGAAAGTGGTCACGGGCGATATTTCCAATGGTGCCTCCTCGGATATCAAACAAGCTACCCGCATGGCCCGTCAGATGGTCTGTGATTGGGGCATGAGTGACTTGGGTCCCATTTCTTATAACGAAAATTCAGACACGATTTTCTTGGGTCGCGAAATTTCCCGTACTCAATCCCACAGCGATGAGACCGCGCGTCGCATCGATGAGGCCGTTGCGAAAATTGTGAGTGAGCAGTATGCCCGTGCCGAAAAGATTATCGCAGAGCACGCGGATGCGCACCGCAAGGTAGCGGAGGCACTCTTGGAGCATGAGACGCTCGATGGCGTGCATGTGATGGAAATTTTAAAGACCGGTGCGATGCAGACGCCGATCGTCGGTACGCCCGTGCCTAACCTCGTGCGCGAGCCGAACGCCCCGGGCACTGAGCCAGAGGCAGGTACGCAGACATCGCCCACCCCTGCTTGAGGTTTGCACCCTCCCGTTTTCACCCTAAGCTTTGATTATGGTTATCGGGCTTACGGGTGGAATTGGTTGCGGTAAGACCGCAGCGGCTAGGTTTTTTGAACCCAGCGGTTTCGTCATTGTGGAAGCCGACCAATTGGCACGTCAGGCTTTAGAAGAGCCAGCAAGCTTACAGGCCATCCAGGCGCGATGGGGGAGTGATTGTATGCGACCGGATGGTACCCCCAACCGGGAATGGATTGGACGAAAAGTTTTTACGGATGCCAATGAGCGCGCTTTCTTGGAGTCGCATTTGCATCCGAGGGTTGCGGTATTACGTCAGCAGGCGACGGCCGATCGGACGCGCTCCTACATCGTGGAAATACCGCTGCTCTTTGAGTTGGGTCTCGAAAACACGTTTGATGCCGTTGTGTGCATCGCGTGTTCGGATGAAGTGCGTTTAAATCGACTCGAGAAGCGCGGACTCTCTCGAGAGCAGGCTACGGCTCGTATTAATACGCAAATGCCTATCAATGAAAAGGTTAAGAAGTCTAAATACGTCATATGGAACGACGGAGACCTCGATTTTTTAGAGGCCGAAGTGGATCGCTTGGTCGCAACCATAAGGCCGTAAAAAACTCGTTATAAATCACCCAGTTTGCGGTTGCGGTAGGGGTGAGCGGTTTTACCGTTAACTTTACACCTCACTCTGCCGTTTACGGTGGAGTCCCATTCACCCCTTCTTCCGCCTAGGATTACCTCCCCGTGACGACCGCCGACGATTTCGTCATTCAATTTATTCAAGACAAAGGACTCGTTTCCTCGGCCGACGTGGCTGAGGCCCGTGCCGCTTTAACCAGCATTCCTGACGGACAAAATCCAGATACCCTGGCCATCGCCAAATTGGTCGAGACGGGGAAGGTGAGCTGGGCGAACATTACCAAGGAATTGGGTAAAGAATTCGACATGGAGGTCATCGATGTCTCGGTGGTGGCTCCAGCCGACGCCCTCTTGAAATTGGTGGGCCGTGAAGCCGCTGAGCGCTCCAATATTCTGCCCCTGCAAATGGATGGAGCGGAATTGTTAATCGCCATTGCAGATCCGTTGGATACGGAGACCTTAGATTCACTTTCACGGGTTTTAAAATTAACTCTGAACACCAAGTTAGCTCCGCCGGATGAATTAAAAATTGCCATCGAGCGTTGTTACACGGGTGGCCAGCCGGCGGGTGGGGTAGATGATATTTTGGGCGGCATGGGTGGAGCCGATGGCGTTGAGTTGCCCTCCACGGGCGACGTGAAGCAGGAAGACGCACCAATTATTCGTTACGTGAATTCACTGATTGTGGATGCGATTCGTCGTAAGGCTTCGGATATTCACTTAGAGCCCCTGGAAAAGCGTTTCCGGGTGCGTTTCCGGATCGACGGTGTGCTGCAGGAGATGAAAGGCCCCGCCAAGCGCCTGCAGGCCTCGGTCATTTCGCGCCTGAAACTAATGGCCGAAGTCTCGCTCGCTGAAAAACGCATTCCGCAAGACGGACGCATTCAAGCCCGTACCGGTGGGCGTGACATCGACTTACGTGTTTCGATTTTGCCGACCGTTTATGGGGAGTCGATTGTCATGCGTATTCTCGATAAAGAAGGCCTGAAGCTCGGCTTGCCTGAGTTGGGTTTCTTTGCGGATGACCAAGCGAAATTCCAGGGCCTGATTTCCGGTTCGGACGGTGTGTTCCTCGTGACCGGTCCGACCGGTTCGGGTAAGTCCACCACACTTTATTCGGCGCTGAATTATATTAATAAACCAGACCGAAAAATTATTACGGTCGAAGATCCGGTGGAATACCAGATGGCTGGGATTAATCAGGTGCAAGTGAAGCGCGATGTCGGCATGACCTTTGCGGCGGCACTGCGCGCCATGTTACGTCAGGCGCCGAACATCGTGATGATCGGTGAAATTCGAGATTTAGAAACCGCTGAAATCGCGATCAACGCCGCACTCACTGGTCACATGGTGTTCTCCACTTTGCACACCAACGATTCGGTGAGCGCCGTCACGCGCTTGGTGGATATCGGCGTGAAGCCCTTCCTCGTTTCCGCAGCGTTACGTGGGGCGCTGGCCCAACGACTGGTGCGACGCGTTTGTCAGTCCTGCGCCCAGCCTTATAAGCCAACCGCAAAGGAGCTTTATACCATTGGTATGACGGAGCAGGACATTGCCGGTGCGACCCCGATGAAGGGTGCGGGCTGTCCGAAGTGTAACGAACGTGGCTACAAGGGTCGCCGCGGCGTCTTCGAACTTTTCGTGATTACCGAAGAAGTTCAGGAAATGATTTATTCGGGCTCCAGTTTAGTGGAGCTCCGTCGCAAGGCCCGCGAATCGGGCATGCGCACGATGCGTGAAGACGGTCAGCGCAAAGTCGCTTCGGGTATGACCACGGTGGAAGAAGTCATGGGTGCCACGGTGGCGGATGATGTCATCTAATCGGCATGGCGTACGACCTCCAAGATTTGCTGAAAGCCATGGTCGACAATGGCGGGTCCGACTTGCACTTACACGTCGGCGTACCGCCCGCGTTGCGCATTGCTGGTAAAATTGTTCAGGTTCAGGGGCCCCCTTTAACGCCCGCGGATACCGAAGCCATGGCGAAGACGATTATGCCGGCGATGCAGAATGAACGCCTCGCGCGCGACGGTGGTTGTGACTTTGGTTTCATGCATGGTACCGAAGGTCGACGGTTTCGCGCCAATATTTTTCGCAGTAAGGATGCCCTCGGTTTAGTTTTACGACTCATCACGAACAAACTTTACTCGCTGGATCAACTTCGTTTGCCCAATAAAATTAAGTCCCTGTTGCGTCGTTCGAGTGGGTTAATTCTGGTAGCCTGTCCCACCGGCTTTGGTAAGTCGACCACGCTCGCGGCCATGATCGATTGGATTAACAACAACGAAGCCGGTCACATCATTACTCTCGAAGAGCCCATCGAGTTCATTCACTCGCCTCAAAAATGTATTATCAGTCAACGTGAAGTTTTGACGGATGTTCCGACTTTTGAAGAAGGTATTCGCTCGGCCTTACGCCAAGACCCTGACGTTATTTTAGTCGGTGAGATGCGAGACTTAGAGACCATGTCGGCTGCAGTCACGGCCGCTGAAACGGGGCACCTGGTATTGGCCTCGTTACACACCACTGGGGCCGGTCGCACCGTCGATCGTATCATTGATGCCTTCCCCGATGATGCCCGGGAACAAATTCGGACACAGTTAGCTTCATCCTTGTTGGCGGTTATTTCGCAGGTCCTCTTAAAGACCAAGGAAGGCAAGCGCGTGGCCGCCTTTGAAATTATGATTCGCACGGACGCGATTGCGGCAAAGATTCGAGCCAAGAAGACTTATTTGATTTCCTCTGACATTGAAACGGGCGTTGCCCGCGGCATGCGCACACTGGATTCAGATTTGCTGAACCTCTTTAAGCAGGGCGATGTCGATGAAATTGAAGTCATGACCTATTGTCAGGACGTTGAGGCCATGAAGGCGCGACTGAAACTGCACGGTGGCACCGTAAACTAATCCCAATCACTTTAATAAAACACACCATGTTTGAAGACCACAGCGATATTATCCGCGACATTGCCATTGAAGTTGGCCTCTTGAATCAGACCCAAGCCGACGAGATGTGGGAGTCGCACACCACGACCGGTAAATCGTTCGCCGATAGTTTAGTGGATGCAGGCTTGGCGGACCGTCCGGCGATTTTACAAGCAATAGCCGATCACTTGGGCGTGCAGTATTATTCTGCCATTCCGACCGCATCGGATGAAGAAGTCACCAAGCTCTTAAAGGCGCCTCAGGCTCACAAGTATGCGGTGGTGCCCGTGGCGGATGAGGCAGGCAAGGTTACGCTTGTGGCCAAAGACCCCTTTAACTCGGCCACGGTTAACGAGCTTACTTTTATTTTAAAGCGCGACATCGAGTTAGCCGTCGCCGACCCGAGCATGGTCGATGCCGCGATTATCCGGGTCTATGGTGAGCCCTCCGCCACTTCGATGGAGGATTTGCTGGGAGAGTTCGATCAACTGAACGCTGAAGCCACCAGTGAAGAAGACGCCGCCAAGGCAGCCAATCAGGCGCCGATTATTCGCTTCGTCGACTTAGTTTTACAAGAAGCGGTGAAGGCCAAGGCCTCCGATATTCACTTTGAGCCTTTCGAGGATCAGTTCCGTATTCGTTACCGAATTGATGGTTCGCTTTACGAAATGGCACCTCCGCCGAAGAACTTAGCCCCTGCCGTTACAGCGCGCGTGAAGGTGTTATCTTCCTTGAACATTGCCGAACGTCGCGTGCCGCAAGACGGACGGATTAAAACCACCATTGGTGGTCGGGCGATCGATTTGCGTGTTTCGACTTTGCCGACGCAGTTTGGTGAATCGCTCGTGCTGCGTATTTTGGATAAGACCGTTGTTAACCTTAGCCTCGATGCGCTCTCCATGCAGGAAGACATCAAGGAAGGTATTCGCACGATGGTGAACCGTCCGAACGGTATCTTCATTGTGACCGGTCCGACGGGTTCGGGTAAGACCACCACGCTCTATTCGGCGTTGCGCGAGGTGAACACCGAAGACGTGAAAATTTTAACCGCCGAAGACCCGGTGGAATATGAAGTCGAAGGCATCATGCAGGTGCCGATCAATCACCAGGTCGGCCTGACTTTCGCCGCCGCTTTACGTTCTTTCCTGCGTCAAGATCCTGACACCATCATGGTGGGGGAAATTCGAGACATTGAGACTGCCCAAATCGCGGTCCAAGCTTCGCTGACGGGTCACGTGGTCTTATCCACGCTGCACACCAACGATGCACCCGGTGCCGTCACGCGTTTGATTGATATGGGACTCGAACCTTTCTTAATTTCTGCCTCGCTGGAAGGCGTGTTGGCCCAACGTCTGTTGCGTAAGATTTGTAAGTCGTGTCGCACCGCCTACGAGCCCGACAAAGAAGTCGTCAACATGCTCGACGTGGACGCACTCGAAATTGCCAACAAAAAGTTCTACTTCGGCAAGGGCTGTCCCGAGTGTAATCGTTCGGGCTACCGCGGTCGCCAAGGCCTCTTCGAGTTGATGACGATCAGTGATTCAATTCGAACGCTCATTACGCAACGGGCACCGACCTTGGTGCTGAAGCAGAAGGCCATTGAGGTCGGTATGCGCCCCTTGCGTGATGACGGCCTGCGTTGTATCTTCGATGGTTTAACCACCATTGAAGAAGTCCTGAAATACACCTAATCCTTTCCCCCATACAATCCCATGCCCGAATATAAGTATAACGCGATTGATCGCAATGGCGCTCAAGCCTCCGGTAAGATTGAGGCCGCCAGCGATGAGCAGGCCCGTCAGAAGCTCATGGCCAAAGGCCTGATGGTGACGACCTTGGCCGCCGATGGTGGCGCCGCGAAGGCCGCCGCCGTGGTTTCGGCTCCTAAGAAATCGGGTTTCAGTTTGAGCTTTGGGGCGAAAGTTAAGCCCGACGAAGTCACGATCATGACCCGGCAGTTGGCCACGCTGATTGTGGCGGGTTTGCCTTTGTTGCGGGCGCTGGAATTGATTCACCGTCAGGAGCGTAATCCTTACTTCAAAGAAATTTTAGGAAATATTGCCGAGAGTGTTTCCCAGGGTAACAACTTGTCCGAGGCTTTACAGTCACACCCCAAGGTTTTTGATCGCCTTTACGTTAACATGATTAAGGCCGGTGAAGCCGGTGGTGTTTTAGATAAGGTCTTGGACCGTCTGGCGAAATTCCGCGAGAAAGCCCAACGCATTCAGAAGAAGGTTAAATCAGCGATGGTTTATCCTGGGGTCGTTGTGACGGTCGCCGTCGTCATTGTTTATATTCTGATGGTGAAAGTTGTGCCTTCATTCCAGAAACTCCTAGACGGACAAAAAACACAGATGCCGCCGCTCACGCAGTTTGTCGTCGGTATTTCGAAGGCATTAACGGAGTTTTGGTATGTCACGCCTTTCGTCGTTTTCGGCTTTTATTTCTTCATCAAAACTTGGTTAGCGACGGAGAAGGGTAAGGCCATTTTTGATAAAATTATTTTCAAGTTACCTAAGGTTGGTGGCTTTGTGCAGATTGTTTCAGTCTCACGTTTTGCCCGTACCTTCGGAACGTTGATGTCGTCCGGTGTGCCGATTCTCCAAGCCATCACCATTACACGTGATACGTTGGACAACGTGGTCATCGCCAATTCCTTGGAGCTGGTGCATGATCGCGTGCGCGATGGTGAACCGCTCTCGGTGCCGCTGGAACAAACGGGGGTTTTCCCGCAAATGGTTACTTCCATGATTCAGGTCGGCGAAGAAACCGGCCAGCTGCCTGAGATGCTCAATCGCGTGGCGGACATTTATGACGAAGAAGTGGACAATGCCGTGACGGCACTGACGTCGATTATTGAGCCTGTACTCATCGTCTTCCTCGCCGTCGTGGTCGGTGCCATCGTCTTAGCGATGTTCTTACCGCTGATTGCGCTGATCACCAAGATGACTGGCGGGGCGTAATTCGTTCCGAGCTTGCTCGCAAAAAAGCCCGACTTCACCGTCGGGCTTTTTTATGTCCCATCGCATGGGCCCAAAAAGGAGCCGGCTTACGTACCCCTACGTAAGCCGGCTGTTTTTTACTATTTTAACTTACTTACCCCATTGCCCCGTAGGACAAATTGATGCGATTAACAGAAAGTACTTAGGGGCTATTTGCAAGGAATATTGAATAATTCCAATACTTACTTTATGTAAGTGACTGATATTTAATAACTTAAAATTGGGTGCAGGGGTAGGATTTGAACCTACGACCTTCAGGTTATGAGCCTGACGAGCTAACCGGGCTGCTCCACCCTGCAATAAGTGGGAAGTGGAGAAGAAGGGCGGATGGCACGACTCGCAAGATATTTTTTAGTGTTATAGGCTAATTCCCTAAGCGATAGGGCGGATGGCTATCTGGGGCCACGTGGGTGAGGTTAAAATGAGCGAACCGCCGCTTGTTTGTTCGGGTGCAGTGCTAAAATCAGCGTGGTGCTCACACGTGATACTTTATTTTCCCGTCGAATCGTCCAGCGCTCCTGGCGTGGGCTTATTATTTCAATTGGGGTGCATGGGTTGCTGGCCTGGTTAGCCTGTTGGATAATTTTTCGTATACCTCCCGCCTCCGTTAAGCGACGCGATGAAGTCTTTGTGGTGGCAGGAGGTGGCTCGAGTGCCCCGCTGGCGGCTGCATCCTACGCGGTGAGTCAGGCTCAGCGCGTGGATCGAATAACACCCCAACGTCTGACGGTGGAAAGTGCCGGTGCGACCGTTGCTATTCCCGTGCTGCCTAAAGCTACCGAAGGGGCTCTGACTGGTCAAGGTGCAGCTGGGCTGGGTCAAGGACTCGGCAGCGGGTTGGGCGGATTGAAGGGCGTCGGCACTGGCTTGGGAAGTGGCGCTGGGTACGTCGGCAAATGTGTGATGGGTGCGATGATTAAAGCCCAGAAGGTGGCGGTCTATTTGGATTGTTCGGGCTCGATGCGGCCTTATTTATCACGCGTCACCGCGGAGATTAAAAAGCAGTATCCGACGGCGGATGTTTTTCGTTTTGATGGTGCACGAGTGGTGGCCTTGGGTGACGAAATTATTTTCGGCAGGAATTTTCGTGGAGAAGCGCCCAAATTAACGGAGGCACCAACGCAGACGGTGGAGAACGAATTGACCGTTGAGGGGCGACAGTTGCTGGTGAGGATTCGCGATGCCTGCGAGAAGGGTTCGCTCGGTGCGTGGATTGATCGCATGCTCGGCGAGTCTTACGATGCCTTGGTGGTGTTTTCCGATTTCATGGATGGCATTCGGGTTTACGAAGCGCGAAAAACGAACGGGTTTACCCAAGTTTATTCGGATAGTGCCTACCATAAGGTTGGTCAGAAACTTCCTGCGGCTGCTTGGCAACGTCGATGGCTGGAGGCGTTTAAGGGGGGTGCCTCATCGCGGGGTAAAAGGGTTTATCTATTTACCATCGATAAGCCGCCACAGGGCTTCTTACAGGCCTGCGTTGAGGCTTCGGGTGGGGCATCATCCAACGTTGGCTGGCTGCGGCAGTCGGTGGGCCAATCCCGGTAACGGTTGCCTTGGCGATTGCACCCGGGGGTGAGATGGCTTGGATAGGGTATGGCCACGTTTCAAGCAGAGCACCGCGCCCAGTTCTCGGACACGGACGCCGCAGGTATTGTGCATTTCTCGACTATCTTTTTCTGGGTCGAAGCCACGGAGGAGGCGCTCTTCCGTACGCTTAAATTACCTTTCCTTAAATTCGACGGCAATAAATTGAGTGGCTTCCCGCGGGTGAGGGTAGAATGCGATTATTTGTCGCCCGTTTATCGCGAGGAGTTGGTGGTGGTGACGCTCAGCCCTCAGGAGATTGGCGATAAGAAGCTGGTTTGGGGTTTTAAGGCCCAGGTGGGGAATCGTCCGGTGGCACAAGGTGTCTTGACGACGGTTTATGCCTGGCGCGAAGGACAAGGAGCGATGATGGCGGCGTTGGTTCCGCTCGAAGTGAAGCGGGCGCTCGAAGATTTTTTTGGCAAAACACCAGAAGCGTAAAAAGTTAGGGATGACTGAGTCGCCACGGATCCACAGTTTCTCGCATGCTGCCATGGGCGTGACCTTTTGGGTGCGCGTGGCGGATGAGGATTCTGCCTTTGCCCATCGCGCGGCCGAAGCCACCTTTTTTTATTTAGATGAACTCAGTCGTGAAATGGGTTGGGCCGATGGTCGATGGACCGGAGGCCAAATGGCTTTAGTTAATCGACTGCCCAGCGGCGAAGTGATGGCAGTGAGTCAAAGTTTTGCCGATTTGTGGCTGGCCGCAGAAGCTTATCGTGAGGAATCGCAAGGGGCCATTGATGTCAGGGCGGGCGGACTTTTTGATTATTGGGCACAACGGTCGCCCGCTTCTTTTAGTCCCGATGATACGGCGTGGCTGGCCGCGATGGATGGTTTTAAGGCTGCGTCGTATCGTCTGGAGGGGCTCGAGTTTCAGGCTGTTGAGGCGGGTGCCACGTTTAATTTTCAGGCGATTATCTATGGCTATGCGGTGGATCGCATGACGGAGATCCTGGAGTCGACCTGGGGCATTCACCGTGCGCTCGTGATGGCTGGTTCGTCGGTCGTGCGTGCCTTGGATCCGCCGGGAGAAGGGGCTGGCTGGCGACTTGCGGTTGGAGCTCAGGCCGAATTATTGCTTTGTCGCTCGGCCTTAAGCAGTCGGTTGAAGTCAGCCCAAGGCTCGGTCTTGCTCGACGCGCGTAGCGGTGAATTGAGTCAAGAAGAAGGCGTGGTGCGGGCCTTGGCTGCCACCGCCCAAGAAGCACAGTACCTTTCGTTATTAGGTGTGGTTGTAGATGAAACCGAAGTGCAGCATTTTTTGGCGGAAAACGGACAGCGTGGACTTTGGCTGATGAATAATCATCGCCTCGGTGTCCTCGGTGCCTTGCTGCGCTTCGTTTAAGCCACCTACTTAATTCTTAATCATATTTTCGATATCAATCTGTAACTGGTCACGATTATTCGAAAATAGGAAAATGTCGGAAGAGATCCGGGCCAGGGCTTTGGCTAACATTTCTTTGGGTGGGCGGCGCGTTAACATCAGTCGACGTAAATACACTTCCACGTCTTGCGCGACTTCGGGGTGTTCAATTTTTAATTTCACAATCTCCATGAGTATGGCCTGATTGCTTTCGTTCGAAAGGTGGAACTCAATCAGCATGTTATTGGCTTCGAGGTAGCGTTTGGCGGCGATTAACTTTTTGCCTGAAGTCACGATAAGCGCTGGTGGCATATTCCGATTTTGGATAAGTCGGCGGAGATTAATGGACGCAATTTCGGGTTGGTTGTCGGCGAAATAAGCAATCGCTCGTAAAGCATCGAGCGCGATGCTCACGTTTTGAAGCCACTGTTGGCTTTCATTCTGATTCAACAATTCGTTAATCAGCATGATGGCCTCGTGGGCGTGGTTGTCGTTGATTAAGCACTCCGCATGAACGAGGGTGAATTTGTAACGATTGGCGAAACGTCGGGCTTGAGCGATGTCCAGTAAACGCTTAGTTAATTGGGGCTGAAGGGTGTCGTTGGCGTATTGCGCGAGCTCTAACATCGCTTGCGGATTATTGCCGTAAGTATTAAACATTAGCTCGATTTGATCTTCTCTCCGTCTGGCATTTTCTGAGCCGGACAATAAATACAGCATTTGAATGCGTGGACCTGGTTCATGCGGCGATTGGATGATAATGAGGTCAATGCAGTCGCGGGCGGCCGCAATTTCGCCATCCTCTTTCAGCCACTTGGCTTTAATTTCTAGGAGTCGGGAGATGTCAGGGTATTTATTAGCGGCCGCTGTGATTAACTTGATGGCTTCTTTCCTTTCCCCGCTTTCCCAAAGTAGTTGGCAGTTAATCAGAAAACCCTCGGGGGTAGTTTCGAGTTTGTACTTTTTGATTAAATTGGCGGTTTCAGTGTAATACCCGCGGAGGAAGTGTGCTTGGGTGTTCGCGACTTTAAGGGCTTGTTCCACTTCGGGATTCAGGTCCGTTCGCCCTAAGTATTTATTGGCGCAGTCGATGATGCGGGCGTCTTGGTCGAAAGCGAAGCACTTCGCCAGGTAGTTCTGGAAGTGTTCGAAATCGTTAATGGAATAGGTCAACGAGTTGTCGAGAACGGTGAAAGCATCAATTTGCCGACCGAGGCCAAAGTAGAGCTCAGCTGCTAAGCGCTGGGCCTCGGCATTACGGGGTGAGAGTAGGGCCGCCGTGCCGATATTCCGGGCGAACTCCATGTAGTTTTGTTTACTTAGGGCTTTCTTCGCTGCCTCAAAATAGAAATCACCCTTGTGCTGTAAGTGGGGGATGCGGCCGTAGTCTTTGGTGTCATCACTCTCCGTTAAAAGTTGGCGCTCACGAGCCTGGGCCTCGGTGTTACTGAGGCCCATGGTGATGATCGAATTAATCAGCGTATCGGGGAAGTAGAGGTAAGCGTCGCCACGTCGGGTGGTGGTGATCCCGTTCATGTAGCGCTCGCGGAAATAGAAAAGTTCGGCGGTGGAAATCCAGAGAAAGACGAATAAAAAGGGCGAGTAAATTCTGATGCGCCGCCAGTTGGGGCGATAAATCTTCTTTTGATAGCCAATCTGTTGCACGATTAACGTGCCCAGGAGAATGGTTTTTACGGTCTTTCTTTCGATGGTTGGATCGACAAGGTATTCAGGCTTATTGGATACAGGCTTCCTTCTCATCGCGTTTAATAGTCTGAAGCGACCATGCCGTTGGCAAGTGCGGAGTCGTTATAATTAAATAAAATCCCTGATTTTATTGACCGAATCGAGGGTCGGTACACAGGTTTTTCCGACGCAAATTTCAAATCCGTGAGAACGTTTTTCCGCTTGGAGGAATACGGAACGAAAGGGTTTTTCATGGGGGCTAGTCTGGGCATCGCCATTAATCACTGCTTGTAATTCCTCACGTGAATGCTTGTCGGGAAATTTTAAAACGACGACTCCCGTGGCAGCATGCGTTAAGCCTTGGAGGGCGTGGGCTACGCCGCTGGGCACGTTGCGCACGAGTCCGCTGTAGGCACGTGATTGCTCGGTGTATTCATGTGTCCAAAGCCCATCGTTGGTGACGGCTTCGAGGGCCGACAGGGTGTGTAGGAGTGATGAGTTGCCCGAGGGAACGGCATTATCGAACCAATCTTTTTGGCGAACGGATAAGTCTTCGCGGTGAGCGGGTACCAGGAAATACCCAAGGGCATGTGCATCGCGGAATTGTTGCTGAATACCTTGCATGAGCAGGGTCGCACGTTCGAGGTAAGGGGCCGGGCCCTCTCCCCAGGCCGCGGTAGAGGCTAAGTGAATTTCAGCTTCCGCGAGCCAGGCGAAATCGGAGAGCGTGCCGTTTCCGCCAAAAGTATTTTGATGGCCGACGGGCTTTAATTCGATGGTGCCATTCGCCAGCTTAACACAATGAAGCCAGAGTGTTTGTTCGGTGGTCTCCGCAAGTTTCCACCAGTCTTTCCGATTAAAAATCCAGCCCGCCTTCGCTAGATTTTTTATCAGTAACGCATTCCAGCTTAAGAGTGCTTTGTCATCGCGAGTGGGTTGGGTGCGCTGGTTGCGTCGGGTGAGTAATTGAGCACGGGCAGGTTGTAATTGTTCTCGTTCCGAAAATTTCCCTCGGAGTCTGGGAATATTCGCACCTTCAAAATTTCCTTGGTCGGTGATGCCGTAGGCTGCAGCGAAAGTGAAGGCTTGGTCGCCGAGAACTTCAACGATTTCCTTCGGCTTCCAAACGTAGGTGAGTCCTTCTTCATGTTCGGTGTCGGCATCGATGGCGGAAGCGAAGAGTCCATGGTCAGTCACCATTTCACGTTGCAACCAGGCAATCGTCTCTTCGCAGACCCGTAGGTATAGTGGATCACGGTAGCGGGCCCAGGCTTCAGCGAATGTGCCGATGAGTTGGGCGTTGTCATAGAGCATTTTCTCGAAATGCGGTACGGTCCAATCACGGTCGACGCAGTAGCGGTGGAAGCCGCCACCGATTTGGTCGAATAGCCCGCCGCGTGCCATCGCACCGAGTGTCACGGTAATAACGGCGTCGAGGCGGGTCGCGAGGGCCCGATTTTTTTCTGCCGCCGCCGTGGCCCGAATGGCGAGTAAGAAATCAAGCGTGGAGGGAGAGGGGAATTTAGGTGCCGCCCCAAAACCGCCGTGGGTATCATCGTGATTTTCGCACAAACGTTCGGCGGCTTTAATTAAATCGTCATGCGTCGGCAAAGTACCATCGGCATCCGGTGCTTGCGTGAGATGCGTCAGGTTTTTCGCAATCGCATCAGCATTCGCGGCCAATTCATTTTTGCTCGTGTGATAAAAGTCGGCCACGCGCATGAGCAATTGCGGCCAGGGCACTTGTCCTTGGCCGCGGTCTTCGGGCGGGAAATACGTGCCGCCGAAGAATGGACGGCCGTCAGGCAGGCAGAAGCAATTGAGGGGCCAGCCGCCGTGACCTTGAATCATTTGCACCGCATCCATCATCAGTTTATCGACTTCGGGTTTTTCTTCGCGGTCGACCTTGATGCAGATGAAGTGTTTATTCATTAGCTCTGCGATCCAGGTTTGGGCAAAAGATTCACGAGCCATGACGTGACACCAGTGACATGAGGAGTAGCCGACCGAGACTAAGACGGGCTTGTCCTGTGCCTTGGCGGCGACGAACGCTTCGGGGCACCAAGGCCACCAATCGACGGGGTTATCGGCGTGTTGGCGGAGGTAAAGGGAGGGCTCGCTGGAAAGTCGATTGGGCACGTCGGTACATTTACACAGTCTGGGCGGTGTGCAATCTCGACATTTTGCTGGCTTCGTCTTGCAGGCGGCCGTGGGCTCGCCAAATCTAAAGGTCCGCCTGCAGGGTGGATTGTTCGATGTCTATCATCCGCTTACTCGACCCTAATGTTGCCAATCAGATTGCGGCAGGAGAGGTCGTGGAAAGGCCCGCCGCGGTGGTGAAAGAATTATTAGAAAATTCACTCGATGCGGGAGCGACGCGTGTGATCATCGATTTTTCCCGTGGTGGAAAGGCTTACATTATTATTGAGGATGACGGCAAGGGGATGCTTCCCGAAGACGCGTTGTTAAGTTTGGAGCGACACGCCACGAGCAAAATTAGCGCGGCGGCCGACTTGGACCGTATCAGCACTTTTGGTTTTCGTGGTGAGGCGTTACCATCGATTGCCAGCGTGGCACGTTTTACCTTGCAGACGCGGGTTAAAGAGGCGGCCAACGGCACCGAAATTTTCGTGAATGGCGGAAAAGTTATCCACCAACGCGACCATGGCATGGCGGTCGGTACAAGGATTGAAGTGGCTAATCTATTTCACCCCGTGCCGGCCCGACTTAAATTTTTAAAGTCCGATGAAACCGAAGCCGCACACATTATTCGGTTGGTCCGACTCTATGCGGTCTCCCATCCGATGGTCGGCTTTTTATTGCGTGAAGACGGACGTGAAATTTTTCGGTCCCCGGGTAATGTGCCCGTGCTCGAGCGGGTGCGTGCCATTTGGGGTCGGCAGGTGGCCGATGAAGTTTCACTGATGCCCGTGTTTGAACGCTCAGGTATGCGACTCAGTGGGTTACTCGGAAAGCCCGGTGTGAGTCGCGGCACTCGCCAAGATTTAGTTACCGTGGTCAATGGCCGCCCAGTCGACAGCCGGACCATGGCTTTTGCCCTGACCGAAAGTTACCATACCTTAATTCCAAAGGGAAGGTATCCGCTGGTTTTCGCCTTTCTTGAAATCGACCCCGCATGGGTGGATGTGAATGTGCATCCCGCCAAGCGTGAGGTGCGTTTTCGTGACGAAGCTCGAGTCCGGGGCTTCCTGATCGAATCGGTGCTTTCGGTCCTACGTTCCAATGTTGGCGATGGCTTGCCGACCCAGACAGTACCCTCGATTGCACCTAGTGTAAGCGTGCTAACGCCCATTGCGGCCCCAGTTTCCAATCCACGAGTACCGTCGCAAGGTATACCAACGCCATCAGTGCCGGTGTCCGCAGCGACGAATCCACCATCGGCTACGCCAGTACGTCTCGGCTGGCGATTGCTTTCGCGGGTGCGTGAAGAGCGGGCGGTCTTTGAAACGCCGACGGGTCTGGCGATTTTAGATATCGGTGCGGCCCACCAGCGCATTCTGTATGAATCGATTCTGAAACAGTTTTCTGACGGCACGCCCGTGAGTCAGCCACTGTTATTGCCGTTGAGTTTAGAATTAGAACCGTTGCCCGCCGCGGTGTTGAAAGAGCGCATGGCTTTATTGGTTGCCGCTGGATTTTGCTTTGAAGAATACGGTCGCAATTTTTGGCGTATCGAAGCCTTACCTGCTTGGTTAAATCCCGAAGAGACGTTGAGTTTTCTCCGCGACGTTCTGGCGGAAATGGCCCGTCGCGAAGGTGATTTCGGTCGACCCGCTTTAGCCTATGATGCCTTGGCTCAATTGGCCATTCAGAAGGCCCGTCGCAAAGGCGATGCGTTTTCGGATGCGGAATTAATGGAGCTGTTGCAGGCGTTATTTAAAACTTCGCAACCATCATCGGATCCGCGTGGCCGTCGCACTTATATTGAGTGGACCGACGCCGACTTAGGTCGACGCTTCGGTTAACGTCTCCGACCGCGGCTACGCTTGGCGGCACTTGCTGGTTTGCCACTGCGTAAGGCTTCGATTTGATCCCGCAGCTGGGCGGCTTTTTCGAATTGTAACTCATCCGCCGCTTCGAGCATTTCCACTTCCATGTTCGCTAAGACCTGTGCGACGTCGTGGTCGCTGGTGCCTTCCGCCACGGCGAGTACATCATCTTCTTCGTCGACCAAGCTTTCTTCAATGGCTCGCACTGTTGATTTGGGAGTGATGCCATGTTTAAGGTTATAGGCCGCTTGGCGTTTACGACGGTCGCCGCAGATGGTGAGGGTGCGAGTCAGTGACTTGGTCATCACATCGGCGTAGAGAATGACTTTACCATCGACGTGTCGGGCGGCGCGACCCGAGGTTTGGATCAGACTGGTTTCACTACGTAAAAAACCTTCTTTATCGGCATCAAGGATGCCGACCAGGGCCACTTCAGGTAAGTCGAGCCCTTCGCGCAATAAATTCACCCCTACAAGCACATCAAATTTACCTGCCCGCAGACGACGGAGGATTTCGACGCGTTCGATGGCATCGATGTCGGAGTGCAAATATTCAACCTTCAACCCATGCTCACGCATGAAGTTAGAGAGGTCTTCCGACATCCGTTTGGTGAGGGTGGTAACGAGGGTGCGCCAGCCCCGGGCAGCGACCTGTTTGGCTTCGCCGATGATGTCTTCGACCTGACCCTTGATGGGTCGCACTTCCATAACTGGATCTAAGAGTCCGGTGGGCCGAATGACTTGTTCGGCAATCACGCTAGAAACTTTATATTCATGTGCGGCAGGTGTCGCGGAAACGTAAACGGTCTGCCCTGAAATTTCGTCGAAC
>CANBWJ010000018.1 GCA_947373115.1 Opitutia bacterium
GGGAAGTGGCCCGAGGTTCGGTATAAATCTAAATTACCGATGTGCGGTGTGAAGACTTGCTTGTAACCAGTCTGGAAAAGCTGTCCGGCAATGAAGTTCTGTAATTCTTGGCGAATCACCGCACCATTCGGAGTCCAGAGAATCAACCCCTGCCCTACTTTTTCGTCGATGTGGAAAAGCTTTAACTCCTTACCGAGTTTACGGTGGTCACGCTTCTTGGCTTCTTCCGCCCGCGAAAGGGACTGCTCCAATTCATCCTTGGTCGCATACGCCGTTCCGTAAATACGTTGGAGCTGTTTATTTTTTTCGTTACCTCGGTGATACGCACCGGCAATGCTAAGTAATTTAAAGGCTTTAACCTGCGACGAGTAACGCACGTGCGTACCAGCACAGAGATCCATGAATTCGCCGTTCTTATAAAAGGAAATGGTTTCACCCGCAGGCACATCCGCTAACCGGCCAAGCTTATAAGCGGTTTGTCCACGCTCGCGAATCAACTTCTCGGCTTCTTCACGAGAACATTCCACCCGCTCAAACTTCTGATTCTCTTTCGAGATACGCTTCATCTCTTCTTCAATCTTAATGAGGTCATCCGCCGTGAAGGCATGCGCCAAATCAAAGTCGTAATAGAAGCCATTGTCCGTGGGAGGTCCGATGTCCAATTGCGCCTCAGGGAACAGGCGAAGCACCGCGGCACCCAAAATGTGGGCAGCGGAGTGACGAATCTCCTCAAGGGGAGTCATTTGCGGACGGGTAGACATAACAAAGTATGCCTCACTTGCTAGGGACAGTTAGCCCTTAGGGCAAGAACGGAGGCTAGACCGATTTCTTTAAATCATAGCCGTCTTTGTGGTCTAACATCGTCCAACCCAACTCCGTCAGTTCCTTGCGTAGACGATCTGCAGCCGCAAAATCCTTAGCCTGCTTAGCCGCCCAACGTTGTGCGGCCAAGGCTACCACATTTGCCGGTGCACTCGGACCCGCGACTTCAGTAAAGAGCACCAAGCCTAAGGCATACAAAATTTTCCCTAAACCGCTTAGGTCATGACGGGCTTGGGCTTCGGTTAATTCGGATTTATCCGCTAACATCGTAAAGACCTGCCCCAAGCATCCAGGAATATTTAAATCGTGCTGGAGTACTTCCCAGGCGTGCGCAAAACGACCCCATGCGGTCTGCGTTTCCATTACCGTGGGAACGCTAAATTCCGCCTTAGTGAATCCAGCCACCTGTAAAAGTTTTTCCACACCACGTTCAATCTTCCCCAGTGCTGAGCGGGCATCTTCCAAGCCCTTCATCGTGAAATTAAGCGACGTGCGATAGTGACCCGCAATCAAGGCGTAGCGCACCTCCATCGGCGAAAAGCCCTTCGCCACCAGTTCATCGAGTGTGAAGAGGTTCCCCTTACTCTTGGACATCTTCTCACCCTCCACCAACAAATGCGCACTGTGAAACCAATGCGCCGCAAACCCATTGATACCCGTAGCACATTCGGTTTGGGCAATTTCATTTTCATGGTGAGGGAAGCACAAATCAATACCACCACCGTGCAGATCAAAGGTCGCACCTAAGTGCGCTAAGGACATCGCCGAGCACTCAATGTGCCAACCCGGACGACCCTCGCCCCACGGACTGGGCCAAAAATTATTTCCATCCTCCGGCTTGCGCGATTTCCATAAGGCGAAATCCGAAGCCGACTCCCGCTCGTACTCATCGGCGTCATTAGCCTCACCCGCACTATTGGTTGCCTGCGTCTCCTGCTTAGAGAAATCGATGTGACTTAACTTGCCGTAGCCCTTGCAACTATGGACCTTAAAGTAAACCGAGCCATCCTTCGACACGTAAGCGTGTCCACGCTCCACTAAGGCCTGGATCATCGCGATTTGCTGCGGGATGTGAGCGACCGCACTGGGTTCAACCTGCGGTGTCAACAAACCCAACGCCTTACAATCGGCATGAAATTTCTCGGTCCACTTTTTTGTAAAATCCGTCAACGTCTGCCCCGCTGCTTGCGCTCCGCGAATGGTCTTATCATCCACGTCAGTAATATTACGGACGTGCTTCACCTTGAGACCATCGACCTCAAGCGTCCGACGTAAAACATCCTGCAAGGTGAAGGTGCGGAAATTGCCAATGTGTGCCGGTCCATAAACCGTCGGTCCGCAGCAATACATCCCAAAGGTCGACTTACCTGCCTTGAGTGACAAGGGGCGCATTTCACGCGACAAGGTATCGTGGAGCACAATGGGCATACCCGCAGTTAGATAAAAGCCCCGTCGATGGGCGAGAATGAATCCGTCACCCCCATAAAAATAAGTCATAACTTCGATTTTGATTTAAATCACCCCACCCCACCGCCTATATCTGCACTCCTTAAACCACTATGAAAATCGGAACCCGCACCCTCCACGCCGGCCAAAAAGCAGACCCCACCACGGGCGCCTGCGCTGTGCCCATCTACCAGACCACCAGTTATCAGTTCCGCGATACGGAACATGCCGCCAACCTCTTCGGCCTAAAAGAACTCGGTAATATTTATACTCGAATTATGAATCCGACCACCGACGTTCTCGAGCAACGACTCGCTGCCCTTGAAGGTGGCTCTGGCGCCCTCGCCCACTCCTCGGGCCAAGCCGCCATCACCGCATCCATTCTCAACATCGCCGGTGCCGGCGATCACATCGTCTCCGTGGCCCAACTCTACGGCGGCACCTACAACCTCTTCCACTACACGCTCCCTAAGCTCGGCATCGAAGTTTCTTTCGTCGACGGAGATGATCCTGAAAATTTCCGTAAAGCCGTTAAGTCCAATACCAAAGCCTTCTACGGTGAAGGCCTAGGCAATCCTCGCCTCAACATCTTCCCCTTCGCAGAAGTCGGAAAGATTGCCAAGGAACTCGGCATTCCCCTCATCATCGATAACACCGCACTCTCTCCTTTTCTCAATCGCCCCCTCGAACACGGCGCGAACATCGTTGTTCATTCGGCCACCAAACACATCGGTGGACACGGCACCAGCATCGGCGGCATCGTTGTCGACGGCGGAAATTTCAATTGGGGTAGCGGACGCTTCCCTGGCTTCACCGAGCCCGATATGTCCTACCACGGCCTACCTCACTGGGAAGCCTTCAAAGCCTTCGCACCTGCGGGTGGTGCGAACATCGCCTTCATCATGAAAATGCGCCTGCAGTTCCTGCGCGACGTCGGTAGCTGCCTCTCACCCTTCAATGCCTTCTTACTCCTGCAAGGCCTGGAGACCCTTCACCTTCGCATGGAACGTCACTGCGCCAACGCCATGAAGGTCGCCCAATACCTCGAGTCGCACCCGAAAGTAAAATGGGTCAACTACCCCGGTTTGAAATCCTCTAAGTATCATGACCTCGCCAAAAAGTACCTGACCAATGGTTTCGGTGCGCTCGTCGGCTTCGGCGTGAAGAGCGGACACGAAGGTGGGACGAAGTTCATCAACGCACTTAAATTGCACAGCCACGTCGCCAACATCGGCGACGCCCGCTCACTCGCGATTCACCCCGCTTCCACCACGCACTCGCAATTAACCGCAGCCGAACGTCAGGCCGCTGGCGTGACTGACGATTATGTGCGCCTCTCTGTGGGCATCGAAGACGTCGAAGACATCATCGCCGACCTCGAGCAGGCACTGGCCAACGCCTAAATAGCTTGTCAGGCGTTACCTAGGCAGACCCTCACCGGTCTGCCTATTTTATTTCTGCTTAACGACGTCGAAGTCGTGATAACTTAAGAACTGTCGGGCCCCCTCCTCGCCCATGTAAGCTTCCAACAGTTTGGGCTCAGTCTTCGTCAAATCCACCAAGATCAAACCGTCCAAACAACCGCCAAAACCTTGGTCGACATTAAAAGAAATTAAACGTCCGTTAAGTTTTAGATAATGCTTCAATAAAATTGGCACCGATTTGGCATCAGATTCTAAATCGCTCACTAATCCCGACACGTGTTCCAAGTCGAAGGCACAACGCTGCAGGACTTCAATGTCCGCGTCGCGCAGACTCATGGAACGGGGCGGATTCTTGGCGCGTACCAGGTTGACCAAATCATCCGCCGAGCAGTTATGCTTAAGGTAAGTTAAGATTAGTTCCTTTGAAGCCTGACCGTACTCGGGATTAATGCTCACTGGACCGAACAGCTGATGGTACTGCGGAAAACGTACCACGTAACGCCCAATGCCACGCCACAACAACGGCAAACTCGTGGGACGACGTTGATACTCTTCGCGAATAAACGAACGTCCCATTTCCAACGCCGGATCCATGCGCTGAAAGAAATCTCCCTTAAAATCAAAAAGCGTCGAAGTGTACATGCCGTGCTTGCCTTTCAGCGGCAAAATCCGGTCGGTCGGACCCAATCGGTAGCCGCCCACCACCTGCGATGCCTTATCATCCCATAAGACCATCTGATCATACCAGGCATCAAACGCATCAACATCACAATCCTTCCCCGTCCCCTCGGATACCGAACGAAAAGTTAGTTCACGCAATCGGCCAATTTCTCGCATCATGTGCGGCAACTCCGACCCCATAAAACGAAAAACCTTAAAATCACCCGAAGAAAGAAGCATGTCTTCTGCTGGTAAACTTTCCAACTCCGCTCGTAAAACCTTCGGATGCGCAGGACGAATCACTGGCGTAGCGTGAAGCAAAGTAGACCGGGGAACTACTTTAGTATCAGTCCGTTCATTCTTCTTCGCCAACAACTCACATTTAAGCCTGATAAACTTCGTCGCCTCATTGTCGTCGGGGTGGTCCGCTAATTGCATAGGTTGCAAAGCTTTGCCCGTGCGCAATCGAATGACCTTCCCACGCTGGGCGTGAAACTCACGCAACAACATACTGGTCTGTAAACCAGGATTAAGTAAACCGAACGAATAAAACGTACGAGAGTTCTTACCCTCAATGTGGAGCGGTAAAATACTCGCCTTAAGCTTTCTAGCTAATTTCACCAACTGCGATGACCACAGCGACTCTTGCACCGAAAGGGAACGGAGTTTAAAGTTGGAAACCTCCCCCGCGGGAAAAGTAAAAACGCACCCGCCTGCCTTCAAATGATTCAGGATGCGACGTGTGCCCGATACATTACCCCAATCGGCCTGACGATCATCGAACGGATTCACTTCAATTAACCACGGGCGAATCCCAGGGATTTGCGCCAGCCAGCGATTACCCACCACCAAAGCATCCGGCCTTGCCCGCAATATAAAATCCATCCCCACAATTCCGTCGGCCAAGCCATGCGGGTGATTAGCCATAATAATCAAGGGACCTTCCCGCGGAATCCGTGCGAGGCATTCGTCACTCCAAGTCGCCGAGAGCTGCGAAAATTCTTTCGCACTACTGAAGAAATCCGTCCGACCTGAAGTCTGTATTTTATTTAAAAATTCATCAAATTCATGGGCTTTCACCCACTGATTCACCAACGGACTGAGCCAGTGCATGAAACCTAAACGACTCTTAAGTTCAGCTAAATTGGCACCGTGGGCGTGATTCATCATTCCCCTTAACTTAACTCACCGATAACCATTTCAGGCTTCGAATGAGTGACAATTAGGTGTCGAAGTTCTAGAAACCAAAAAACGCTCGAGCATTCAGCGTGGCAATTTCAGCTAACTCGTCCACCGGAATACCCAAAACCTCCGCGGCCTTAAGGGCAATCTCGGGTAAATTAGCTGGGGTGTTTTCTTTACCACGCTTCGATTGTGGCGAAAGGTACGGTGCGTCGGTCTCCAACATCAACCTCGCCACTCCCTGTGCTTTTAATGCTCCCAGAATATTTGGACAATTGGGGTACGTAATCACGCCCGTGAACGAGGCCCGACCTCCGCGACGATTCAATTCCCGCACCGCCTCTGGTCCTTCTACAAAACAGTGGAACACAACCTTGCGCCAATCCACGCCACTTTCGTCAATCATCTTCACGCAGTCCGCGAAGGCATAACGCGAGTGAATCACCACCGGACAATCAAGTTGATAAGCCAGCATGAGTTGCTGGCGAAATGCGCCCTGTTGCATTAACTTGGTTTGCGCACTTTCCGCGGGATCCGAGGGCAGCCGATAATAATCCAGACCAATTTCACCCAGTGCCGCAGGTGCCGTGTGATCCGCAAAATAGGGCGTAATTGCCGCGACCGTCTCTTCCCAACCTTCCGTCACATGACAGGGATGTAAGCCAACCGTGTGCTTAAAAAAATCGGGCTGGGCCTGTGCCATGTCTCGATACTCCGACCAATCATCCAAGTCGGTCCCAATCGCCACGACGCCCTCCACGCCTGCCGCTTTCACGTTCGTCACCCATTCCGACAGCTTTCCCTGGCGGGCAACGGCGACCGGGTGACAATGTGAATCGAGTAAACGCACGACCACCTACCTCTTTGGCAAAACGCTCACCGTGGCAACGCTAACCACCTCCTTCCTTGTCAAAATCCCCTCCCTCTTACTTAGTGCCTCATGCAATACTGGTTAATGAAATCAGAGCCCGACGAATTTTCCTTCGCCGACCTCGAACGTAAAGGCCGCGAACCCTGGACCGGCGTGCGCAATTACCAGGCCCGCAATTTTATGCGCGCCGCCCAGGTGGGTGATACCGTTTTATTCTACCACTCCAACTGCGACGCTCCTGGCATCGCAGGCTTGGCCACGGTTTCTAAGTTAGCCTTCCCCGACCCCACCCAATTCGACCCCAAGTCCGATTACTTTGATCCGAAATCCCAACGTGATGAACCACGCTGGCACTGCATCGAAGTTTCGTTTTATAAGAAATTTAAGAAGCACGTTGGCCTTGAAACGCTAAAAGCCACACCCGGCTTGAAAAGCATGCTCATCATGCGCCCAGGTAATCGACTCTCCGTCACGCCCGTCACGGCCGCCGAATTTAAACAGATTCAAAAACTCGGCAACTGAGTCTCCCTTTCTTGCGGGAGCCAGTAAGATAAAATGGCGACTGGAATAAAAAGGAAGGAGGCGTAGAAGAGACACTGCGTGTAATCGCCCACGTGGGCAAAAATGCCAAAAAAAACCGTGCCAGCCGCCGCAAAAATACGGCCAATGTTATAACAAAAGCCCGCCCCTGTGGTGCGCAGCAGCGTTGGAAACAATGGCGGCAAACACATGGTGAAGAGCCCAAACACCCCTTGCGTAAAACCAATCGCTGCAAAAAGCACGTAGGTTGTACTCAAGCTCCATACCGTCGAGAAGGTGATCCACATTAAAACCGCGTATAGCGTAAACAGTAACATGAAGGCCCAGCGGTAACCCAGCAATCGGGCCAACGCACCCGCTCCAAAATTACCCACGAGCGACCCCACCATAATCCAGAAGAGTGCCGTCAACGGTACCGTCTGTTTTAATGCGGCCTCTAAGCCAACCACTTCGGGGTGGTGTAAAATATATCCCTGCTGCCAAAACATAAACGTCCAGTGTGCCGTGAGTGAGATCGCACAAATCGAAAGTGCTAGCCAAGTCGTCCGCCGATTAACCTTCGAAAATAATTCTGACATCGGTGGCATCACTCGCCCCACCTTAGCGGCGTGCCACTCCTCCGTTTCCGGCACCGCCTTCCGAATCCACAAGGTAACCAACGCGGGCAACAACCCCACCAAGAACACCCACTTAGGTTCGTAGCTCGAAAATGACTGCAAGAAGTAGACTGCAAAAATTGCCGCTAAAATTCCGAAATTAACCGCACACTGCAAAACGGCCGCAATCCAGGGACGCCAATGCTTCGGCCACGTTTCTGATAATAAAGAAGCACCCACCGCCCACTCACCACCAATACCCAAAGCCGCCAGAAATCTGAAAATCATTAAGTGCCACCACTGCGTCGCCCAAAATGACAGCCCCGTAAAAACCGCATACGTTAAAATGGTAAGTACTAAGGTTCGACTGCGCCCAAGATAATCGCCCAGTCGGCCAAAAAAGACGCCACCCACTGCCCAACCCACCAAGAATGCCGCTTGAATAATTGAAGCGTAATGCGCGACATCGTCCCGTTTCGTATCCGCCGTCCCCAGCAGCTGTCCGACAAATACCATCGCAACCAAAGTATACAGGTGCAAATCCAACCCATCAAAGAACCAACCCAACCAAGCGGCTAGGCCCGACTTCTTCTGGGCGGAACTAAGCTGACGCCAATGCGCCACCGAGGCTTTGGCGTCAGCACTAGAACTCATTCTCGCTCATTATTTAGCCGCTGGAGTAGCAACCGGAACCACGGGTACTGGAGTCGCTGGCGCCTTCGGCGGCACATACTTCGGGTTCACCGAAGCCTGCGGCGCTACCTTCATTAAATTAGGCGTAGTGTCACCCTTCGCATCACCCAGAGCAAATTTTGAACCACCCACTAAGATCTGACGGAAAATCGGGTTCGTCCAGACATCCTCACGGTGACCCATGGCCGTGTAAAAGACCCGCCCCTTACCTTCATTACGTGCCCAGCAATTAGGGTACGGCGGACGCTGGTACATCGTGCCTTCCATAGCCGGCGCATCAATCACGGTGAGCACATGTATATCGGAATTATAATCCTTGAGCGAATACCACTCTTCTTGAAAGGAGAACGACTCCCCGATCTTTTCGAAGCCCGGGAACGTCGGATCAATGACCGTGTTCTTCGCTACCTGCTGCTTGCCGTGAATGATAAATTCGGCCCCAAGGAATTTCACAAATGGGTCCGCCCTCTCGCAGTGATTAACGTAACGCTCCGGCCCCTTCTGGGATTCGTTGTCGGTATGAAAGGTATCCGAACACGAGTGCACACCAATAAATCCCTTACCTGCACGTACGAAGTCAAAAATGGCCTGCTTCCCCGCTAACGTCATCGGCGGATTTTTATCGCGACCCAGGTCACATAAATCACCCGTCGTGTAGAACATCAGGGCATCGAACTGCGTTAGGTACTCTGGACTAAATTTCGAGCCGTCTTTAGAGAACGTGAATTCCCAATTATTTTCCTTACCCAAGACCAGCAATTCTTTCTCCGCAAAACTGGGCTGACCCTTTGCCCACGAAATCACTTCGTGCTCATAGCCGCTCGACTTCGTAAAGAAGAGAATTTTGCGAGTGGGGACTTCTGCGGCACCAAGCGCAACAGTCACCAAGCTGAACAGTAAAGTACGGAGTAACATGGGGGTAGTTCTTGTGCATTTAAGTCTTCTGCTAACCGCATGCAAGCCGATGCCTACTTACCGCGCATTTAAAAGTCCCACCAGGGCCCCAAAACCAATCAATACGGGGACCGATAGCCTACCATTATAAAATATATATCCCGTAACCGCCGCCACCGCGACCAACAGTGGCATCGTCCACACGGCCAGTAGCAAGGTAAGTCCAAGGTACAAAATCGCCCCGACCGCCACGGCTGACACCATACTGACAACATCATGGAAACGGCGATCCCCCACCCCATCTTCGGCCAACGGTGCGAATGCCAGAATCACGGCGGTCGAGGTATAAAATGTAAACAAGGCCGCAATGATTAATCCGGTCACACCCCAGACGATGTTCTCATTTCCGGCAAAGATTTTTCCGTGATACCCAGCGACGAACGCCACGAAACTTCCCGCGAGTAATAAAGGACCAGGTGTGGCCTCACCCACAATCAAAGCATCGCCAAATTGTCCCGGCTTCAGCCAACCCGCGGCTTCCGATTTCACCTGCCAAATCCCCAATGCCGCATAAGCCCCACCAAACGATGCTAAGACCGCGAACAACGAGGTCTCTGCCAACCTCACGACTCCATGCTCGTGCTTGAAGATTAACCATAAAACTAAATATAAACCTACCACTGGCACTAAGTAGCGCCCTACCCGGCGAAGCGCCGCTAACAACACTTCCGAAAGTTTCGGTAAATCCGCCTCGTCTTCTGAGCGCACAAACCACGCAAACAGCCCACCCACCGCGGCTAAAAATATAAATGGGACGGCCAGAAATAGCCCTGCCAAGGAGACACCCGTTGCCACCTTCAGTTCCTGCCGCACACAGGTGCGAAAGAACATTTTATAGCCAGCGACCAAAATAATACCTGCCACCGCCGCCCGGGCACCCGCCAGAACACCACCGACCACAGGAAGTTGATTAGTCAAAACATACGCCCATGCCAACAAACCGCAGAGCAATAATCCCGGCAGAATAAAAAGCAGAGAGGCCATGACCGCCCCGACTTTGCCAAAGCGTCGCCACGCCACCCAGGCCACTAATTGCTGTGCTTCGGGACCAGGTAGAAACATACACAGGCCCATGCCTCGACTAAACTCCTCGGCACTTAGCCACGCCCGCTTACGCACACATTCCTCCTCCAACATCGCAATCTGTGCCATCGGCCCCCCGAACGAAAGCAGACCCATACGTAACCAGAAGAGAAATGGAAAGTCACCCCGCATAGCGCCAATCCAGAATTTCCACCTGCGGGAGCTTCCGCCCCTGCCAGCGATTCCATTGTAACTTTACTGCGAGGTCAACTGGACGACCCACTTCAGGCAGACGCGTTGCCATCCGCCAGGCGATAAAATTAATTTTACGTGCGCTAGAAACATTCAATTGGAAACGGAAATTTCCATCACCGAAAATTTGTGGGGCTTTATCAAAAATAAAACCTCGCACCCCGAAAACAGGTTCCGCATTCGCCTCTCCATAAGGCTGCAATAATTCGAGGTCATCCAAAACTCGGTCCGTTACCTCGTGGGCCTTAATCCAGTGCACGATATCTAAGTCGCGACCATCGGCCATGGCGACGCCCGCGGCTTTTTGAGCGGCAATCGCTGCGGCAAATTTTTCGCGAAACGCCGACACATCAGCAACACTGAGCGACACGCCGACGGCCATCGGGTGTCCGCCAAAGGTTTTTAGGAGCGCCGCACACGAATTCAACGCTTCCACCAAATTCGTGCCCGGCACACCGCGCCCAGAGCCTTTTGCCATCTCGCCCTCCTGACCCAACACAATGACCGGTCGGTCCAACGCTCGACAAATCTTGCCGGCCGCAATGCCCACGACTCCGGGGTGCCACTCGCCATGCAAAACATAGCCGGGCAAATCGCCCATTACATCGGCCTGTGCGGTAGCTTCTTCGGTCACCCGCTTATCAATCTCTTGTCGCTCGCGATTAATCTGATCCAACATTTCCGCATCGCGTTCGCAGTCTTCGGCTGATTCGGATAAAAGTAACTGTAACGGTAAAGAGGCATCAGCCAAGCGACCGCTGGCATTGATACGCGGCCCCAGTCGGTAAGAAACGTCCACCGATGTTAAAATACCGCCGGCCTCCATGCCGCTGACATTAATCAGGGCGCGTACGCCGGGACGGCGGGCCTCACCGAGCGCCTTTAAGCCATGCGCGGCTAAAATACGGTTCTCCGCCAGTAGCGGCACCAAGTCCGCAATCGTACCCAAGGCAGCTAAATCAAGGTAATCTTTCACGGCGATACTCGAGCCACGCTCGTCGCCAGCCAGACGGAGCACTTTTAAAATTCCATGGACGAGTTTAAAAACTAAACCCGCCGTACAAAGCGATTGCCAAGGCGCATCCGCAGGATCGTTCACACGTGGATTCACCAAAATACAGGGTGCTGCTTTCTCTTTGGCGACATGGTGATCGACAATAATGACCTCCACTTTTTCTGCCAATAAACGCTCCACTTCCGGGATCGAATTGGTGCCGCAATCCAAGGCGATGAACAGCTGGGGCCGAGCTTCACTGAGAACTCGTTCCAGCGCTGCCATCGACAAACCATAACCTTCTTCTAGTCGTCGCGGCACAAAGGCCACCGGCGTCGCACCGAGCCGACGGAGAAAGTGCATCAAGATTGCCGTACTCGATACGCCATCCACATCGTAGTCACCCAAAATTGCGATGCGCTCTCCCTGCGCCACGGCTTGAACAATTCGCTCCGCGGCGGCTCTTAACTTACCGACGGCAAAGGGATCCGAGACGTGCGCCAACTGCGGACGCAAGTGTCGCTCCGCGGCTTCTTCATCAGTAAACAATCGCGCCAAGGCGTGAGCCACGGGGTCACTGACCCCTAAAGTAGCCGACAGACGCTTTACCTTTTCAGCATCTGCGGCCCGATGTAACCATGCGGCCATAATCAGTAAGCTTGAATGACTTAGACGTCAGAGCCCGCCTCCCATGAGTAGCGACGAGGGAGTTCCGCAGCGTCCACACCTTTGCGTTCACCCTTGTGCCACCAATAGAAAATCGGACTCGCAATGAAGATTGAAGAGAATGTGCCGGTCAGCACACCATAGATAAAGACTTCACCATAAAGGCGAACATCCCCGGCACCGAAAGCCCAGAGTGCCACGGCACAAAGGAAAACGGTCGATGAGGTCAGAATTGTACGCGACAAAGTGCGATTGATAGCGAAGTGAATCACATCACGCAAAGAACGACCCGGATTATGCGTCAACTCTTCCCGAATTCGGTCAAAGACGACAATCGTATCATTCACCGAGTAGCCGATGATGAGCAGAATCGCCGCAATCAAAGCCGCGTTGAATTGTCCGCCAAAGAAAACGAACAACGCAATCGTCATCAAAACGTCGTGTAAGGTCGCGACCATCGCCGCGATTCCGAAACCCGTTTCAAAACGCAGCGAGACGTAAATCCCGATACCAATGAGTGCGTAAAGCACCGAGAGTATTGCGTTGGTGCGCATATCGCTACTGACCGAACCACCAATGGCTTCGCGTGAAAGCATCAGCTTCTCGACGGGCAACTCCGCGTTTTGTAAAATTTCTGGATGCTTCTCCTTAATGCCAGCCACAATTTTAGTGAGGTTAGCAAAGTCGCCTTTAGTGCGATCCTGGGTTAACTCCGTTTCGATCCGTAAACGGGTTTCACCTCCACCCACCGGCGATTGCAACGTCACCGTGGTGTCAGGCAGACCCGCACTCGCCGCAATTTGTACAATCTGATTGGTGTCCACCTTCGCCCCACTGTTTAGAGCCACCAAGGTCGATTCACCACCGCGAAAATCCTTACCAAAGGCATCCTTACCCTTGTAGATCAGCTCACTAATACCCATCGCGACAATTATCCATGAAAAGATAAATGCGACGCGTGCGTATTTAAGGAATTGGATATTCAGGGTCGGCTTGAAAACAGGTAGACCGAAAATTCGACTCATAATTCCCTGCTGCAAAGCAAACTCCTGCAGGCCTCGACAGGTAATTAATGTCGTAAAGAGGGTCGTGAAAATACCGATGACTAGCGTAATACCGAAACCACGCACTGGACCCGTACCCAAGACCACGAGAATAATCGCGACCAGTAAGTGCGTGAGGTTGGCATCCACAATCGTCCACATGGCTCGATTGTAACCTTCGCGTAATGAAACGGCCCGATCCTTGCCCGCCCGCGCTTCTTCACGCACACGTTCAAGAATCAGAATATTCGCATCGACCGCCATACCGAGCGTCAGCACCAAGGCTGCGACACCAGGCAAGGTAATCGTGGCACCCAGGTAAGCCATGGCACCCAGCATCATCAATAAATTCAGGACCATGCCGAAGACTGCAATGAAGCCGCCCCAAACATAGAAACCGACCATGAAGAGGACAACCAAGCTAACGGCGACCACCGATGCGACGACCGACTTATGTTGGGCATCTTTCGCAAGCGAAGGGCCCACCGAGGTCACGTCTTGGGTAATCAACGGAAACTCCAAGGGATTATTTAAAACGTTCGATAAGTTAATCGCTTCTTCGCGAGTAAAGGAACCTGTGATTGAAGCTCCCGAACTGCGAATGGCTTCACGCACCGTGGGTGCCGATTGCAATACGCCATCCAAGACAACGGCCAGTTGACCGAGATTTCCAGCCTTGGCATTGCCCTCCGCAATCTTCGCCGTGAGGTCGCCAAACTTCTTCGTGCCTTCATCCGTAAAACGCATGTCGACATAGAATGACATGCCATCATCCGATCGTGCCGATGAGGCCTTGATAATTGCACCTGTGGCATCGGCTCGCTTGCGAATATAATAACGCGTCACCCGCGTTTCGCCCGAGCGACGATCTACATTACGCTCCGTTAAAGCTTCATAGGTCGCAATCGCACCATTTTCATCCTGCAAGGCCTTGGTCGAGCGTTCGCGCACTTCCGGACTAGGTCGCTCCGTACGGTGCACCTGACGGAACTCCAATTTCGCGGGCTTCTTTAAAGCGTCGATAACGTCAGGGTTATTCGCGGCATCTTCACCCGGCAATTGAATCTCCAGCGACAAATCGCCGACCGGACGCAACACTGGCTCGGCCACACCAAACTGATTCACCCGCTGCTCCATGACGTGCAAGGCTTGATTCACCATTTCAGCGTGCGGCATGTTAGCCTTTTCGCTACCAGCTTGCGCACCCGATTCGATACCCGAGGGATCCACCTTCAGCGTGAACGAAACACCGCCTTGTAAATCCAAGCCGAGTTTCAACTTACCCTGAGAGGCGAGCAGCTCCTGCTTGAGCACTAAAATATTACGCTTCGATAAATCCGGCTCTTTGACGAAATCCTTTTCATTAAAGAAGAACGGCAATAAATCCACCGCACCCGCACGACCTTTGCCTTCGCCGATGTCACGCAGGGCCTGATAATACGAGACCGACTTCTGCTCCGCCGCGATGGCTGGATTTTTATAATTTAAAACGCGGGTCTTGGCTTCGGCATGAATTTTTTCAAACTCGGCCTGATTGCGAATGACCTGCGTGGGCACAAACTCCTCTAGAGGAGTGGGAGCGATCGGGTAGAACTCGTAGAAAGCTGCCGCAAGGACAACCAGCGAGACCGCGACCTTCCAGAACCAAGGCCTGGATGTCATATTCTTTATAAGTTAGGGTTGAGCGCTTAAGCTTGGAGGGCTTTAGCACCGTCTTCGGCCTTACCCGCTACGGCGGATTTATGGACCACCATGCGACCTGAATCTAACTCTAGGGTCACACGATCATCGGCGATACCAACGACGCGACCGTAAATGCCGGTGCTGGTAATGACATTATCACCAGACTGTAAACCCGATTGAATTTTTTCACGCTCCTTTTGTGCCTTGCGAGCAGGGGCAAAGAGGAAGAAATACATTGCCGCAAAAAGCAGCAAGTAGGCGAGCAGAGGCAACCAGCTAGGTCCGGCCGCAGCATCCGCCGCCGGAGCGGCCGCAGCTTGGGCAATGATCAGCTGATTAGCGATTGTGTGGGTATTCATGTTATTATTTTTGGAAAGTGGCGGAATTACCCCTTGAAATGAAGGAGTGGGACAAAAAGGCAAGCCCCAGCTACCTCGAATGGTTTTGCTTACGGCCGAAAAGCCTTCAGTGTGAATAACTCACATTCATGAAAGACGCCACCTTGGAGGCCCAGCCACAACCGTCCTCGTCGCTGACCAAACCGCTGACGCTGACCGCCACCATCGCTGCCCTCGGGGTCGTCTTCGGCGATATCGGTACCAGCCCACTCTACGCCTTCCGTGAGTGCCTGCGCAATGGCATCGGTGCGGGTGCGACCCCCGAGCAAGTCATCATCCCTGCCCTATCGATGATTATCTGGGCACTCATCTGCGTCGTCACCATCAAGTACGTCCTCTTCATGATGGAGGCCAACGACGACGGTGAAGGCGGCATCATGACCCTCGTCTCCCTTGCCTCTGCCCAAGATAAGCTGGCGGCCAAAAAAATTGAAGCCGCTCAGCCCCACGACCCCAACCAACCCCGCAAACGCAAACACCGCAATGGCGTCATCCTGCTCGGTGTTTTTGGTACCGCCTTACTTTTCGGAGACGGCGTCATCACCCCGGCCATCTCCGTGCTCTCCGCCCTCGAAGGTGTCAAAGAAGTCGGTGCCCACACTACCGCCGATCAACTAAACCCCATCCTGAAAGCCATCAGTAATCCCAGCTTCGTTAAATACTTTATCCCCACCGCCGCCGTTGTCATTCTATTCGGCATCTTCTACCTGCAAAAACGTGGCTCCGGCAAAGTTGGACTCTACTTCGGCCCCATCACCCTCATCTGGTTCATCTGTATTGCGACCAGCGGTGTGGCTTCATTGATTAAAAATCACGAGCAAGCCACCCAACTCATGAGTGCGTTCAATCCACTCGTGGCCGTGGGCTTTCTCATGGATAACCCCGGACTCGGCATGATCGTCCTAGGTGCCGTCTTCCTCTCCGTCACGGGTGCGGAAGCGCTCTACGCCGACATGGGTCACTTCGGACAAAAACCCATCCGCGCCGGTTGGTACTTCATCGTCTTCCCTGCCCTCATTCTTAACTACCTCGGCCAAGGTGCCTGGGCCCTTGCCTCCCACGACCGCATCATGGCCGGTGGCTACAACCCATTCTTCAATATGGCACCCGCTTGGGCCCAAATCCCTTTCGTCATCATCGCCACCCTGGCCGCCATCATCGCCTCCCAGGCCCTCATCTCGGGCGCCTTCTCCACCACCATGCAGGCGATTCAGTTAAACTTTTTGCCCCGCATGCGTATCGATCGGACCTCCGATGAAGAGTCCGGCCAAATTTATATCCCTATTATCAATTGGTTGTTAATGGTCGGCTCCATTTACTTAGTACTCGAATATAAATCTTCCGAAAACCTCGCGAGCGCGTACGGGATTGCCGTGAGTCTGACCATGCTGGTGACGACCATTCTCTTTGGACAGTACCTGCGTCAGAAGCTTAAAATTCCCGCGATCACTGGCTACATCCTTGTCGCCCCCCTCATTTTCATCGAGCTACTCTTCGTCGGTGGCAACCTTCATAAGATTTTCGAAAACGGCTGGCTCCCCCTCGCAGCCGGCTTCCTCGTTTATTATGTGATGTCTGTCTGGAATAAAGGCCGGATCGCGATGCGCCAAAAGCTCCTAGACACGGAACAAGGCGAAGACTTCAGCTTGTTCCTCGATAGCGTCGAAGACCGCTTCCAAGCCGGCAAACTGAGCCGCGTCAAAGGCACCGCCATCTACCTGGCCGGTATGACCAATTCCGTGCCGATGGCCCTCGCCCATAATCTAAAGCACAATAAAGCGCTCCACGATCATATCATCATCATCACGCTCACCGTCGATGAAGACCGTGCCATTGTGAATCGCGAAGATCGCGTAACCTTCAACCTCCGCGGCAAATCCTTCTGCAATCTTGAGAAACAAGAATTCCCTTCGGTCCTCCGCGTGACTGGTAAATTCGGCTTCCGCGAAAAACAAGACATCTTCCCCGTCCTCGAGGCCGCTTACGCCGAACTCGGTATCAAACCCAATCCGATGGAGGTCACCTACTTCCTCAGCCGCGAAACCATCGTGCGCGACACCTCCAAGAACTTCTCCCTCAACACAGTGCAGGAAAAACTCTTTGAAGTGCTCAACCGCAACGCCCTCTCCGCGACCGCCTACTTCAACCTTCCTCCTGGTCGAGTCGTGGAACTCGGCATGCAGGTCGAACTCTAAGCGATTACCTTACTTCTTCGACTTACTCTTCGCGACTAAGTCGTAGAAACGGTCAAAGAGCACATCAGCGTCGTTCGGACCTGGGCCCGCTTCTGGGTGATACTGCACTGAGAACACTGGCTTATCCTTCAAGCGTAAGCCCGAAACGGTGCCGTCATTCAAATTCACTTCCGTCACAATCGCCCCACAACGCTCCAGCTCTTCAGGCTTCGAAGCGAAACCGTGATTCTGTGCGGTGATCGACACGCGACCTTCTTCCGTGTTCTTGACAGGTTGATTACCGCCACGGTGGCCAAATTTTAATTTGTACGTCGAGGCACCAATCGCATGCGTGATGATTTGATGACCCAAGCAAATACCGAAGATAGGGTAAGTCTTAATCAAATCGTTCACGGCTTCGTGCGCATACTTCAACGCCGCGGGATCCCCAGGGCCGTTCGAAAGGAAGACGCCATCCGGATTGTAAGCGCGAATGGTCGCCGCTGGCGTGGTCGCAGGGAAAACTTGGACATCAAAACCCGAGGCCACGAGGCGACGGAAAATCGAAGTCTTCGCCCCGAAATCATACGCCGCAATACGGTAACGCACGGGGCGGTTCTTAGGCTTATTTAAATGGGTACCCACCACGGTGAAGGCCTCACAGTCGCCCGCGGTTTTATTATAGTTATAAGATTCCTTGCAGGTGACTTCTTTAACGAAGTCCGCCCCAACGGTTCCCGCCCAAGCACGCGCCCGCTTCAAAGCTTCTTCATCCGAAATGCCTTCGGTCGAAAGACAGGCCTTCATGACGCCACTCGAGCGCAACTTCTTCGTGAGCGCACGTGTATCGATACCTTCGATGCCAGGAATGCCATACTTCTTTAACCACGAACTCAAATCGGTGGTCGCGCGCCAATTCGAAACGATGGGCGAAAGCTCACGCACCACAAAGCCAGCGACGTGTGGGCGCTGCGATTCTAAGTCTTCTTCGTTCACTCCGTAGTTACCGATTTGCGGCGTGGTCATTGTGACGATCTGACCGAAGTACGAGGGATCCGTTAAAATTTCTTGATAGCCCGTCATACTGGTGTTGAACACCGCTTCACCGCAGAGCGTGACCTCAGCCCCAAATGCCCTGCCCCGAAGAATCGTTCCATCTTCCAAGGCGAGCACAGCGTGGCGGGTCATGAGTCCGTTTTGAATGACTCTTATGCCTCGGAGTGAAGCAAAAAAGAAAACAATCGACGAAAAGTTACTCCCGACTTTTTAAAACCCCTTCGCCGGGTCGCCACCCAGAGGCGCTGGCGGCCTCGCCCGCTCATCCAAACTGTCCGCCGCATAGGGCTTATGTACCTGCCAACCGGCCCGGTACGGTGCACCGACATGCTTAACTTTCTCAGTAATTGCCTTTAAAATGATAGGGTCCGCCCGCTTCGACCATTCGGGGTGTAGCCAAACGTGCCGCGCCGCCCACTCGCCGCCCACCGCAGCCATCCATTTTTCAATGGAATCCGCCGCCTCCACAATGAGCTTCACCTCGTCCGCCCGAGCCAATGACTCCGCCAAGGGCAACTTAGCCCACTTTGGGCTCACCGTGACCCAAGCGAAGCCTGCCACAATCGGGTACGCCCC
>CANBWJ010000019.1 GCA_947373115.1 Opitutia bacterium
TGTAGGATTTTGCCTTCGAGTTCGATAACGGGTTCTTCTGCCATGCCTTGTATGGCTCTATCCATGCGAGGTTAGGGCCGGAGTCAATCACCGTAGTGATAAACCACGCTACCCGCTTGCCACGTTACCCCCAGTGACAATTGTCCAACCATGACGGGCGAAAGTTCATCAGCCAAACCAGCACTCACCTGCCCCTTCGAGAAGCTCCGCCCATCGCAACTCGTACGCGACGACGCCTTCTTCATGTCCTTGGCCTTCAACCTCGCCGTCGACGCTTGGCGTATCGATGAAGTGCCCATCGGCGCGATCATCGAGCGAGGCGGTGAAATCATCGCGGCCGCTCACAATGAAGTTGAACGTGCTAACGACCCCACTGCTCACGCCGAAATTCTCGCCATCACCCAAGCTGCCAAGAAAATCGGTGATTGGCGTCTCAACGATTGCACCCTGTATGTCACCAAGGAGCCCTGCCCCATGTGCTCGGGTGCGACCATCATGAGTCGATTGGGTCGAGTGGTCTTCGCCTGGGGTGACCCAAAAATGGGCTGCCTTGGCGGCGCCACACCACTCCATTCACTCCCCAAGCTCAACCACCGCGTGAACGTCACCAGCGGCGTCCTCGAAGAACCTTGCCGTGAAATCCTTCAAGCCTACTTCAATCTTAAGCGCGGCAAAGATTCCACTCCATCGGCTTGACCCATTGTCCGAACAATACTGTTTCAGATGCTGCGACGCACCTTCATCACCAACGCATCCGCGCTCGCCCTTAGCCTACACTCCCTCAAACTTCTCGCATCCACTTCCCAAAACTCCATGAGCTACACCCTACCTGCCCTCCCCTACGCCCACAACGCCCTCGAGCCACACATCGATCAGGCCACAATGGAAATCCACCACGGCAAGCACCACAATGCTTACGTCACGAATCTCAATGCGGCACTTGCCAAGGAACCCAGCTTCAACGCCGGCTCTGATGTCGACGCCCTGATTGCTGACCTCAGCAAAGTTCCTGAGTCAATTCGCACCGCTGTTCGCAACAACGCGGGTGGTCACGCCAACCACACCTTCTTCTGGAATCTGCTCTCACCTAACGGTGGCGGTGAACCCGTTGGTGCCCTCGGTGCCGCGATTCAAAAAACCTTTGGCGGACTCGAAGGCGAAAAAGGCCTCAAAGCACTTTTCAAAACCGCCGCGACCGGTCGCTTCGGTTCTGGCTGGGCTTGGCTCGTAGTTAAGGCTGATAAATCAATCGCTGTGACTTCGACCCCTAATCAGGACAGCCCACTGATGAAGGGTGTCGCTGATGTGAATGGCACCCCAATCCTCGCCCTCGACGTCTGGGAACACGCTTACTACCTGAAATACCAAAACCGTCGCCCTGATTACGTCGACGCCTTCTGGAAAGTCATCGACTGGAAGAAAGCCGATGCCCTCTACACTAAGGCTATCGGGTAACGCTAGGTTATCTTCCAACAAAAAAGCGACCCACTCGGGTCGCTTTTTTATTTGTCCTATCAAATGACTTACCCGCGACGAATTTCCGAACCGGTGAAGCGAATCGAGATGCGCCAAACTTTCTTCACGCGGGTCAAAACCTTTCCGGTACCAGGCTGCACCATTTCAGGAATTTCAATGCGGTGCTGATCAACGACCGCATGGAAGCCACGCTCCGAGAAAATATCGATGAACATGGCAATTGCCAAGGGGTCATCAAACATTGGCGTCTCACTGTTCACGTGGGCCTGACCTGAGATGGCGTGAGAATGGATAATGGGCATGAACTTCGTCTGAATGAGTTCAATGACCTGCTTAAATAATTTACTGTGACGGCCCGCGTAGTCATCCAAACGACGGACCAAATCTTGACGGGCATGTTTTACAATCTGCGACGACAACGGAATGGGCGAAATTAAATCGAATGTCTCCTCGGAGAGTTCAAGGGTGCTCTGGTATTGAAGCTCCTTAATAATACGGGCCTGGACTTCGGGTAGAGTGCCTTGGGCATTAATGAAATGGTAGTGGAAAATATCCCGTAACGATTGCAAGGGCTCGTAGGTGCGCTCCTTGAAGACCAAGTAACGATTACGGGCCGCATCCGCCGTCAAATCCGTCTTGCGCACTTCGACTAAGGGTAGGCCTTCCTTGGTCGCTTTTTGATTATAGTCTAATGCTTCTTGGCCACGCTTGAGCTGACGACGCACCGACTCATTCTCGTCCACAAATAGTACGAGGATATGAAAATGTGGCTTCGGGAAACGCAGGGCTTCTGGCGTGTCGCGGAATTCTAAACGTAAATCATTCAGGCGAGCGAAGAGCATCTTCAAGCACTCCACCTGCACCATCGAGCGAGGGAAGCCATCGACAATCGCACCGGTGACGTACTGCGGATCCAGTAATTTACGGAAAAGGAGTTCAATCACTTCGCGATCACCGACTAGCATGCCCGCGTCCATCCGTTTCTTGGCTTCGGGGCTCGAGAGCAAATCGCTGATCACAATCGGAGCGGCTCCGTAGTCGCGATACTTTAAAATAAAATCGGTATTCGTACCCTTACCCGCACCCGGGGCACCATTGAGCCAAAAAATTTCACGGGGGAACGAAAGCTTAGAGCGACCCAAATCACTTTCCAAACTCGCCCAAATAGACTCAAAAATAATTTGGGCATCCTTCACCTCTAAATCGGTGTTCGGATTGTTACTGGAGGGGTTGCGAACTTCGCTCATAAATGGGTAAAAGTTTTTCTTAAAGGTCACCGCCTAAACTGCGAGGCAAAAGTCCTACTGACCCGACGCACCCTGTGTTTTTACCTCTTCCGACCCCGGTTTAACGTACGGCAGGCCTGGCTCATCCGAACGATTTCGTCGGAATTGATAGCGATTAAGGTCCTGCATTGAGAGCTGGTTGATTGACTTCGGAGCGAGGCGCTCCGAAGCAGGTTGGGGCGTCACGTCGTAGCGACTATTCTTCTCAGTCGTGAGTCGCTCATCGAGGCCTTTCATTTCCGCGCGCTGACCCGACCAAGAAACTTCGGGGCGCTCAATGGCTTTAACTTCAAACATGGTTTTGTCCCGCGGCTCCTTGCGGTCAAAATTATCCGCAACTTCAACCTCCGCTTTCTTCCGGCCAAACGTATCGTACTTTCCATGCCAAGTATCAAAGGTTAAAACATTCTCCCTGGAATACGGCGTGTTTTTATTCAGTTCCGCCTGCTTGGTATCAAATCGTTGCTCCAACAGATTCGATGTCTTCGATGTTTTCTTGAGCGCTGCATTAAAATCCACCGAGGGATCGACCATTTTAGCCGCAGGCTTCGTCGCCTCAGCATTCGTAGTCGCAGCTGCGTTTTCAATCGACTGCACCCTGCTTACCTTCGGCGCCGCTGGCTGCACCGCTGTAGGTTGAGCATAGACCTGTGGGGTTGATGGTACCGCGTTACCACCGATGACCTGACCACTCTCGTCATAATGAATGGTTTGCGTGCCCTCTACCCCACCCTCGGAACTCGCCGTGTAGCCCGAGCGTTTAGGGCCCTCAGGTGAAACCGGTGCACACCACGCCACCGTCGACCAAAGGGCGACGGTGCAGCAGGTGATGGCGGTGAGACGGGGCAAGACAGTCAGATTGACCACCCTGCGGGCAAATCTCAACCCAGACTTATCGAGGAATCGCGTGTGATTTTGTGCGCCAAATGGTCTTGGCATAATCGGCAATCGAACGGTCGGACGAGAATTTGGCGCAACGTGCCACATTCCGAATCGCCATTGCTGCCCAACGCTTACGATCAGCGAAGGCAATTTCCACGCGAGCCTGAGCTTCCACATAACTACGGAAGTCAGCCAAGACGAGGTAAGGGTCACCACCCGAGGTCAGCGAATCAGCCACCGGCGAAAGTGCACCCGGCTGCTCAGGCGTAAAGTAATCCGAGCGTAGCCACTCGACAATCGCGGCTAACTCTGGATCCGAAACTAAAACATTATGCGGCGAGTAACCACGGGCGAAAACTTCTTCAACTTGTTCTACTTCGAGACCGAAGATGAAAATATTTTCGTCACCCACTTCTTCGTTAATTTCTACGTTGGCGCCATCGAGCGTGCCAATCGTCACCGCACCATTGAGCGCGAGTTTCATGTTACCCGTGCCAGAAGCTTCCTTGCCCGCAGTTGAAATCTGTTCCGACAAATCGGCGGCTGGAATAATCTGTTCCGCCAAGGAGACACGGTAATCAGGGAGGAATACGACCTTCAACAATCCGCGTACCCGGGGATCATTATTAATAACCATACCAACGCGGTTAATCGCATGGATAATGTGTTTCGCTAAGGCGTAACCAGGGGCGGCCTTCGCCCCAAAGACGCAGACGCGTGGCTGAATGACCGCATGCGGATTATTTAATATTTTACGATAAAGGTAGAGAATATGCAGCAGGTTCAGGTGCTGACGCTTATACTCGTGCAAGCGCTTAATCTGAACGTCGAACAAGGCGTCAGGTGAAACTTCCACGCCGACGAGTTCCTTAATCTTCGCTGCGAGCTTTACCTTATTGGCGTGCTTAATCGCCATGAACTGCTTCTGGAAATCAGGCTTATCGGCCAGCGCGTCCATCTTGCGCAACTTCGTCAGATCCACTTCCCAGTTTGTTCCGACCGCATCATCGCACAAGGCAGCCAAAGCCGGATTACAGCCGCGAATCCAGCGACGCGGGGTCACCCCATTCGTGACGTTAACAAACTTATTGGGCCACATCTCATCGAAACCTGGGAAGAGATTCGCCTTCACCAAACGTGTATGCAACTCGGCCACGCCGTTGACGTGGTGCGAACCGACCACGGCTAAATGTGCCATGCGGACGCGTTTCACGGGGCCTTCTTGAATAATCGAAAGCTCCTTCTTCTTCGCGTTATCTCCCGGCCACTGACGATCCACTTCTTCGAGGTGACGACGGTTGATTTCGTAAATGATTTCGAGGTGTCGGGGTAAAACTTTTTCAAACAGCGGCACGGACCAGGTTTCCAGGGCTTCTGGCAAGAGCGTGTGATTCGTGTAGCTGAAAATACGGGTGCAAAGGTACCACGCTTCGTCCCACTTCAAGCGCTCCACATCCATCAAGAGGCGCATCAATTCGGCGACCGCAATCGAGGGGTGGGTGTCGTTCAACTGTATCGCCACCTTCTCTGCTAAATTACTCCAATCCGTATTCAGGCGTAAGTGACGGCGTAAAATATCCTGCATCGAACAAGAAACGAAGAAAATCTGCTGCACCAAGCGCAGCTCCTTACCGCTGTCAGTGCTATCGTTGGGGTACAGCACCTTCGAAATGGTTTCGCTGGCATCGCGATCTTTCACCGCTTCGACATAACCACCGCGGTCAAACGCCTTAAAGTCGAACTCCGTGGTCGCACGCGATTCCCACAGACGCAGGAAGTTCACACTGCTACCATTAAAACCTGCCGTGGGAATATCCCAAGGCACACCGAGTAGGTCCTTCGTATCCACCAACTCAGCAATGTGATTACCGCGGTCATCAATGCTATTCACGACGCGACCATACAGCGGCACGCGCACCCGGAAATTCGGACGGCGAATCAGCCAAGGATTATTGTTCACCAACCAGTTGTCGGCGACTTCGACTTGGCGACCGTGATCAAAGGTCTGACGGAACAAACCGAATTCATAGTGAATGCCGTAGCCAATCGCCGGAATATCCATCGTAGCCATTGAGTCCAAGAAACAGGCCGCCAAACGACCCAAGCCACCATTGCCCAGACCCATGTCCGCTTCTTCTTCCGCAATCACTTCAAGATCCTGCCCGAGCGATTTCAAAGCCGCCGTGGCTGCTTTGCGTACCCTCATGTTCACGAGGTTATTGGATAAAACCCGACCCATTAAATATTCTAACGATAAATAATAGACGCGGCGTACATTCTTCGAGGAGTGCACCGCTTGCGTAGCAATATAACGCTCCAACATGAGGTCGCGCGCCGCCATACAGGTCGCCAACCACCAATCATTCTTCGTGGCCGTAATTGTATCACGCGCAAAGGTGCTCTTTAAATGACGCAAAATGGCGTCACGAAACTCACCCTCGCCAGGAACCGCAGTAACACTGACCGCGGAAGCTTTGGTCTTGGGTGCTTTAAGAGACTTAATGACTTTCACTGAGGTCTTCTTGGACTTTGGCATAGATGGGAAAATGACACTCTACTCCAAGCCACAAGCGAGCCAAAAGCATTTACACCTCCGCCAACTGCTTGATTTTGCGTAAATCTAGCTTGCCCGTACCCAAAATAGGCACGGCCGGTACTTTCTTAAACAATTTAGGCACCCACAGTGCTGGCAAACCCGCGGCCACCAAGCCCGCTCGCACGGCTTCGGCGTCCAATTCAATTGTGTGCAAAACCACCAACTGCTCACCCTTCGCCGCATCCGCCCTGGCACTCACCGCTATAATTAACTCTGCCGAAGCATCGGACGCTAAATAATTCAAGATGGCCTGCTCCACGACTCCATGCGGCACCATCTCACCCCCAATTTTTGAAAACCGACTGAGCCGTCCCGCTAGATATAAAAAGCCGTCGTCATCCATCCAACCTAAATCCCCCGTACGATACCAGCCATCCTGCAATACCTCCGCGGTACGCAAGGGATCACCTAAATAATGATTAAACACGTTCGCACCCTTCACTTCCAATAGACCCGTCTGCCCCGGCAACAAAGGTGCTCCGCTTTCAATATCGTTAAACCTGACAGCGACCCCCACGACTGGTCGACCGACGGAGCCTAATCCATTTCCAATCCAAACCCCACCCGGTGCTTCGACGTCCACTCGGTTAGGTAAATTAACTGAAAGCACTGGGCTCGTCTCAGTGATGCCGTAACCTTCTAGCATGGGCGTATCGAGGTATTGCATGAACCCTGTCGCTAAGTCCTCGGGCATCTTCTCCGCTCCTACGACCACCCACTCCATCGTACTCATGTCGGCCTTGGTCGCACGACGAAGAAAAGGACGTAAAAACGTGGGGGTTCCCACCGTCACTGTCACGTGCTCCGCCCGAATCGCATCAATATTTGCCGCCGTATCCAAGGGCGAAGGCACGGTTACTAAAGTCGCCTCGCGCGAAAGGCAGTACCACAAACCGACGGTAAAACCAAAGCTATGAAACACGGGTAAGCTCGATAGTAAAACCGCACGTCGCGGTAAAATATTAGCGTCCTCAATTTGTCGAAGGTTCGCCAAAAGATTGCGATGCGATAGCACCACTCCCTTCGGCTCGCCCACACTGCCACTGGTAAATAAGAGCGCGGCTTCATCATCTCCACCGCACTTCGGTAAACCTAAGTACGGATTTAATAAACTCAGTGGCAACAATCTGACAGTTAAGATCTCTAAACCCAAACGCCACCGCGGCAGCGCTTGTAAGGTCTCTGCAATATCTAAGACTCGCTCGCCCCACGGGAAATCAGGAAACTTTTCCGCCAACTTTACTTGAAACGCTTTGGCCGAAATTACTAAATCGATTTCGGCGCGAGAGAGACAGGAAGAAACCTGAATTTTTCCCGCCGTGAAATTAATATTTACTGGGACTTTGCCGGCCAAAACGCAGGCAAGGTTTGCCACCGTTGCACCCACGCCGGGCGGTAAAACAATCGCGACCCGCTTGGCCGAAGTTCGTTGGGTGAGTTGCACCGCCAACCTCGAGGCGAGCGCCAACAATAAGGCACCCGAAAACTCCCGTCGCTCTGCCGTGCGATCGATCAAGGCCACTCGCCCACCCTTGGCCTTTAATCCTCTCACCACTTCGCGAGCTAAATTGCCATCCAGCGACGGACGCATCGCAAATGCCTCTGCGGCTAAATCGAGTAAGCGTGACCGCGTGGTTAAATGTTCCGCCGCGGCATACGGCTCACCCACCACCACCGCAATCGGCCGCGGAAAATGCTTAGGCCGCTTCCAGAAAAACTTTCCGCCACTGAAACTAAAAATTGAACCCCACAAACCATCGATCGCCACGGGTACAATCGGCACATTGGCGCGACGGGCAATTAACTCAAAGCCACGTCGCAGCGGCAATAGCCCACCATTTCGCGTCACGTGCCCTTCCGGAAAAATACAAAGCACCTCACCCGCCTGCAGTGCGGCAGCTGCTCGGTGAATTGCATCTTTGGCTTTCTCCTCCGCCACCGGAATGGTTCCCATCGTACGCATCACCCAACGCATGAGCCAGTGACGTTCAAAACCTTCCCAGGATAAAAAACGGATGGGTCGTCGTAAAACGACACCCAAAATTATGACGTCTAAATAGGAGACATGATTACTGACCAACAATACTCCGCCTTCTTTAGGTAAATTTTCCAGACCCTTAACTCGAACCCGATACAATAACCTCACCCACCACTGGCAGCTGGTACGTATCACTGAGTAAAACCATGACATCTTAACATCGCGTCGCAAACCCTGCACACACACCGTGAAGATAAATACCAAAGCCAGCAACGCTACTAGACTGACGCCTAATGGGTAATAAGTATCAAGTGGCTGGAATAACCGCACCCACCCGACCTAACCACCTCCGCCCAGCGGAGCAAGCGAGTCCTTTGGAGGTTGACCCCTGATTGCCAAGCGTTGCCTTTAACACCCATCCCATGCGCGATTACATCCTCAGACGGATGATGCTCGTCCCCCTGACCTTCCTTGGGATTACCTTGGTCGCATTTCTACTGACTCGCTTCGTGCCCGGCGGACCTATCGAACGCGCCCTCGCCGAGAAATTACAAGCGAGCCAGAAACATGTTAGCCTCACCGGACTCTCAGCCACCGGCCCCGCTTCACCCGAAGAACTCGATAACCTCAAACGACAATACGGTTTCGATCGCCCCCTCCTCGAAGCCTACGGTATCTGGCTGGGCGTAGTTCCCGGACCATCATCCTGGGCAATTGTCCGACTCAACTCCGATGGACAAGCGAGCGCGGAAATTTCCGACCCTGATTCCGACAGCTCAACGTCAGTCAAGCTCACCCTAACTTCCGCCGCCGAAAATAAATTCATTATAAAATTTCCCAATGGCACGCTCGCCTCCCATTGGAAAGCCGAACTCGCCCCACTCCCACTCGATCCCAACCCCGCCCCACGTGTCGTGGTCTACGCGCCTAAATTCTCAGGCATCCTCCAAGGCAACCTCGGTACGTCCGCTGAAAGCGATCGCAGCGTCGCCTCCTTACTCTGGGAAAAAATACCCATCTCCGCTTGGTTTGGCTTTTGGAGCATCTTAATCGCTTACACCGTCGCCGTTCCTCTCGGTGTTTATAAAGCCCTCAATAATGGCTCGATTGGCGACGGCATTACCTCCGCTCTCGTCTTTTTTGGTTTCGCGATACCGGGTTTCATTCTCGCGCTCGGCAGCATGTACCTAATCTGCTTTCACCTTAATTGGCTGCCACATTCCGGTTTTAATTGGAGCGAACCCATCCGTCACACCATCCTTCCGCTGGCCTGCGAATCCGCCGGTGCTTTCGCGACCATGACGTTGTTCATGAAGAACAGCCTGCTCGATAATTTGAATGCCGACTACATTCGTACCGCTCGCGCCAAGGGTGTCTCCGCAAACCGCGTGGTGTATGTTCACGCTTTGCGTAATTCCATCATCCCCCTCGCCGCTAGCTTCGGCAATAACCTGAGCTTCTTTCTGACGGGTGCGTTCCTCATCGAATACACCTTCGACATCGATGGGCTCGGACTGCTGGGCTACGACAGCCTGGTGCATCGCGACTTCCCCGTATTCCTCGGACTGCTCACCGTCTCGAGTCTCACCCTCCTCATCGGTAACATTATCTCCGATCTCTGTCTGGCCGCGGTGGATCCACGCATCCGCTTCAATAAATAACTCGATGGCCCTCAACCCCATCACCCTGCGTCGCATCCATCGCTTTCGCTCGATTAAACGGGCTTGGTGGTCGTTGCTGGTTTTAAGCGGCTTAACCTTCCTGGCACTGCTCGGCCCATTATTAGTCGGCAACCAAGCGCTCATCGTGAGCTACCAAGGAAAATGGAGCTCCCCCGTGCTGCAGGGGAAACTCACAGGTAAAACTTTTGGTTTATCCGACGACTCGACGCCGAATTACCGACGCCTCCAACAACTCTTTAACCAGAATAATCAAGACGACTGGGTCGTACTTCCTTTCATCCCGTTTTCGCCAACCGAAATTTCCGAAGTTAATTTGCCGGTAACACAAAGTACTTCCCACGGACAAATACTATTTACCAACGAACAGGGACGACCACTTTCCGAAACCAAAGTTTTTGTCCTTAATCCTGATGGCACGCGTGGTAGCACCTGGACGGTCACCAACGGAATACTCGACGGCGAATTCCGCCTGCGTGACACCCAAGGTAATAGCACACTCCTCAGCAAATACAGTAAGGGCGTCGCACTTAAAACCGACCCTAACGGACAACACATTCCACCCGCACGCCTGCACACCTTCATCCCTTACCCAACGCCCCCCGGACTCGACGGACACTGGCTCGGCACTGATGAATCCGGTCACGACGTCGTAGCCCGACTCTACGGCGGCTTTCAAATCCTCCTTATCGCGTCCGCCCTCTACCTCGTCGCCACCTACGCCATCGGCATCCTTCTCGGCGCCGCCATGGGTTACTTCGGCGGTTGGTTCGACCTCATCATGCAACGACTGATCGAGGTGTGGTCCAACATCCCCTTTCTCTACGCCATCGTCTTCCTAGCCACACTCTTTGAACCGAGCCTGATTATCCTGATGCTCATCTTGGTTGGCTTCTCCTGGATGGGGCTCGCCCACCAAATGCGAGCCGCCACCTACCGCGAAGCTTCACGCGATTACGTCGCCGCCTCGCGCTCCCTCGGGGCCTCACATTGGCGAATTATCATGAGACATATTTTACCGAACACGCTTTCGGTCATGATCACCCTCGCCCCCTTCAGTATCGCCGCCGTAGTGGCCTCGCTTTCTGCCCTCGATTACTTGGGCTTCGGACTTCCCCCGACCGTCCCCTCGTGGGGCGATTTACTCCGACAAGGAAAAGAAAATTGGTCCTCCTGGTGGATCATTACCTCCACCGTCACCTGCATGGTCTCCACTCTGATTATGGTAAACTTTATGGGTGAAGGTTTGCGTGAAGCATTCGATGCCAAAGCCAATGAGTCATGAGAAACTTCCTTATAACATTCTTATGCCTCGGCTTGGTCGCCGCCCACCTGTCGGCCACTGCAACCTACTGCGACCCCAAAGCCGCCGCTTACTACCAAAGTAAACCGGAATTCTTTCACTTTAGTTCACCCGAAAAAATTCCGTCCGACTTAAAATGGCAGAGCGACCCCCTCGAGCCAACCTTCGCTGACCCCAAAGCCCAGCGCGGCGGCGAACTAAACTACTTTATCAACGGCACCCCACCCGTGCTCCGTCGCGTTGGCCCCAACTCCAATCATAGTTTCCGCGGCTTCGCCTACGATGGCAATGATTGCACCCTACTCTCCCTCCACCCCAACACGCTGAAATGGATTCCCAGCCTCGCCCAAAGTTGGGCAATCTCTGCAGACGGCCTCACCGTTTATTTTAAACTGAATCCGTCCGCCCGGTTCACCGATGGACAATCCGTTCGCGCCGACGACTACCTTTACACCTTTTACTTCCATCAATCTCCCTGGATCAACGCCCCATGGTATAACGATTTCTACTCCAAGGAATTTGCCGGCATCACCAAGTTCGACGACCTCACCCTGGCCATTCACCTGCCCAGTAAAAAGCCCGACCCACTTTACCTCTGCGGCGGACTCCACCCCAGCCCGCGCGAATTCTACAGGGACTTCGACCCTGATTATTGTAAGAAATACTCCGAAAAATTCGAGCCCACGACAGGTGCTTACACGATTGCCGCTGAAGACTTCGTGCGCGGCCAAGGTATCACCCTGCGACGCATCCCGCATTGGTGGGGCGACAACGAACGTTACACCGCCCATCGCTACAACGTCGATGCCATCCACTTTAAAGTCATCCGCGAAATGGACAAGGCCCACCAAATTTTCCAACAGGGGGAATTGGATTTATTCTTCATGGGCCTGCCCAAATTCTGGTACGGCACCAACGACACCGATGCTTACCAAGCAGGCTTCCTGAAAAAAGTTCGCTTCTTCAACGACGTGCCTCGTCCGCCCTTCGGACTTTATATCAATACGTTCAAGCCGCTCCTCGATGACGTGAATGTGCGCGTGGGCCTTCAACACGCGACGGATTTTCAACGTGTCATCGATACTTTTTACCGCGGTGACTACGAGCGACTCAATCAATTTTCCCAAGGCTACGGCGTTTACACCAACCCGGCTATTAAAGCCCGCCGCTTCAATCCCGAATTAGCTCGTGCGGCCTTCGCCAAAGCAGGCTTCACCTCCAGCGGCGATGATGGCGTGCTGCGTCGAGCCGACGGCACCCGACTTTCATTCCGACTCACGATGGACGATTCGGAGCGTCGTAAATTCCTGCCCACACTCATCGAATCCGCTCTACGCTGCGGCGTCGAACTCCGCCCCGAAATCCTCGAGAACACCACAATGTACCGCAAGGTCATGGAAAAAAACCATGAACTCTGCTTCTGGGCGTGGAGCGCCACGGGTCTTCAACCCGAGCTCTGGCAGTCACACCACGGCGCCAACGCAGTCGATAAACTACCCGACGGCTCCTTCGTCGCCAAACGTCAGACAAATAATATCACAGGCACCAACATCCCCGAGCTCTCCGACCTGATTGATCGCTTCCGGATCTCAACCGACCAAAAAGAAATGGTTCAACTCAGCTTCCGCGCTCAACAACTCCTGCACGATGAAGCGAGCTTCATCCCCGGTTTCTGCGTACCGAGTTACCGACTAGGTTATTGGAGTTGGTTGAAATGGCCGGCCGACTTCGATGTCCGCACCAGCGACGAACCGCTGAGCAATGGACTTTTCTGGATTGATCCCGCAGAGAAGCAACGCGTGCGACAGATTCTCTCGCAACCTCAATGGTTCCCTTCACTTTCCGATGGCCAGAAGTCCCCACCATCCACCCAAATCTTTGACCAGTGGCGCACCGAATAATCGCTTCATCCTTCCCTCCCCGCCCGCAACCACCTAAGTAACTCACTGTGTCGCTTCTCCTTCAAGTCGCCTCCCTTCGCGTGACCTTTCGCACCAACGACCAAGAGACCGTCGCCGTTAAGGGTATTAACTTTTCACTGAACGCAGGTGAAATCCTCGCAGTGGTCGGCGAATCAGGCTCAGGCAAATCCGTCTCCGCCCTCGCCCTCACGGGCCTCTTACCCAACCCACCCATTTGTAAGGTCGACGGACAAATCCTACTCGACGGAGTCGACCTCTTAAAACTTTCCGAAGACGAACTGACTAAAATTCGCGGCAAACAAATTGCCTATGTCTTTCAAGACCCAGGCACGTCGTTGAACCCAGTGTACAGCGTAGGCTTTCAAATTGCTGAAGCGGTTCAAATCCACCGCCCTGAAGTTAAAGACGTCAACGCTGCCGTCATTCAAGCCCTCCAAGAGGTACACATTCAAGAACCTGCCAAGGTCGCTCAACAATACCCGCACGAACTTTCGGGCGGCATGCAACAACGCGTGATGATCGCCATGGCGCTCGCTTGCAACCCACGCATCCTCGTCGCCGACGAACCCACCACCGCACTGGACGTCACCATCCAAAAAGAAATCATGGAACTCCTCGGTCGCATCCGCCGCGATCGAAACATGAGCATTCTTTTAATTACTCATAATTTTGGCATCCTTGCACACTTCGCTGATCGCGTACAGGTGATGCGCCACGGAAAAATCGTGGAATCCGGCCCCACCGCACAAGTCATGTCGCAACCCTCCGACCCCTACACCAAAGGACTCATCGCCTGCATACCGCGACTAGGCCAGCGACGCACCCGACTCACCACACTCAGCGACGAACTCGCCCCCTCCGCATGAGCACCGCCGACATTCTGCTCGAAGTCCAAAACCTGTCAGTTCATTACCCAAGTCGCTCCGTTGGCTTATTTAAATCAAGTCCACCCAAGCGTGCTGTGGACGGTATTTCATTTTCGGTTCGTCGCGGACAAACCGTCGGCCTCGTTGGCGAGTCAGGCTCGGGTAAAAGCACCACGGGCAAGGCGATCATCAAACTGGCGCCAGTGACTGCCGGAAAAATCTTTTACCACGGACAAGAAATCGGCGCCTTGAGTAATCGTAACTTCCTCCCTTGGCGCAAAAAAATTCAGATGATCTTCCAAGATCCCTACAACTCGTTGGACCCCCGCTGCGATGTTCTCAGTATTCTTTCCGAGCCACTCGAGATTCACTTCCCAAAATTATCCGCCCCCGACCGCGAGGCCCGTTGCGTCGAATTACTTAAGAGCGTAAAACTTCCAGCCGATTACCTGCGTCGCTATCCGCACGAGTTCTCCGGCGGACAGCGTCAACGCATCGGCATCGCTCGCGCCCTCGCCGTTGAACCGGAACTCATCATTTGCGACGAACCGGTTTCAGCGCTCGACGTCTCCGTCCAAGCCGAAGTCGTCAACCTCCTGCAAGACCTCCAGGCCCAACTCGGACTCACCTACCTCTTCATTGCGCACGACCTCGCCGTTGTCGAACATGTCAGCGACCAAATTCTGGTCATGTCCCAGGGCAAAATCGTTGAATCCGGCACACCCACCGACATTCTTCAGCACCCACAACATCCCTACACGAAAACCTTGTTAGCCGCTGTACCACGCTTTTAATAATTTTATACATGAGTACCACTCCTGCCCGCAAACTCGACCCCGCCACCCTCACCATGGGCTGGCTCATCATCGGCATGGCCGCCATCACCACCTGGGATCAGTGGGCCATCTGGAGCACCAAGGACGATTACGGCTTCGGTTACCTCGTGCCTTTTTTCTCAGCGTACGTTCTCTATGAACGCTGGGACACCCTCCGCGCTTACTTCACCGGCGAACGAACCCACGTCAGTGCGCCCACCTCCAATTGGTTCCTTAAAGCCGTCACCCTCGTCGGCTTCATTTCCTTTCTCACTTTCATCGGGGGCGGTGCCACGCGCGCCATCTTCGGCACGGGCGCACTTCCAACACTCGCCATCGCTTTCGGCTTAGTCGGAACGATTTTTAGCTTCACCTTTCTGTCGGTGAAAGGCGTGGAGAATGCTAAGCCCACTTCACACGCACGCTGGGCCGCATTGGGTTTAGTTATCTTCCCCGCCGGCGTCTGGATTATCTCGGGTCCATTTCTCTACCTCGTCGACAACCAAATCAAAGGACAGCTACTCACTAACGTGGTGGAAATCGTTACCGGCATTATGCGTCTTTCGGGCGAAACCATTCAGGCCAACGGCAACACCATCGTCTTTGCAAACAACGACGGCGTGGGCATTGCTGACGCGTGTTCTGGCATTCGTTCGCTCTCGGCCTGTATTTTCGTCGGCGCTTTTCTGGGTGCTGTATTTGTCGAAGGCACCTTCCCCGGCATCCTCATCCGACGCATCATGATGATTTTCCTTTCCGGCCTAGCCGCCATCGTCCTCAACATCATCCGCAACACATACTTAGCGTTCTATGCCCTCAACCACGGCTCCAGCGCATTGGATAAAGATTTCTGGGGTATCGAGCATGGCGGCACTGGTATTTCCTTCCTAGGCACCGTGCATGATTTTGCCGGCAACGCCTCCATGGTTCTTGCATTTATCATTTTGATTGCCTGTGTTCCCTTGGTTAATCGCTTTGGCCGCAGCACACCTATCGACAAGAACCTTTCATGAAAATCCTGCACATCACTCCCGAACTCGCCCCGTGGTCTAAGGCGGGCGGACTGGGAGATGCCGCTGCGGGTTTAGTTAAAGCAATTGCTGCCGAAGGTCACGACGTACGCATTGCCACCCCCCTTTACGGCTCGGTGCCCGATCGGGAAAAAATGAAGACGCTCATTGAATCGCTCGCGGTCGATGTCGCAGGAGATGCCGCGAAGGCTAAGTGTCGCGTACTGCAACTCAAAGTCGCCAATCGTTGCGAAGCCTGGTTCATTGAACACGCCGAATATTACGGCGCACGCGAAGTCTACCCGGCCCGCGAAGACACCGCCGAGCGTGCGGCATACTTTGGTCGTGCCGCACTCGACGCCTGCTTAGCCACTGGTTGGATTCCCGACATCATTCACTGCCATGATTGGACGACGGGCCTGGTGCCCGTGCTGCTTAACCATAATTTAAAAAACTCCGCACTCGGTCGCTGCGCTTCCGTGCTGACCATTCACAACCTTCAACACCAAGGCCTCCTCAGTCGTCGCATTCTCGCCTACCTCAAACTCCCCGAGTCTCTCTTCCACGCCGAGCAACTCGAGTGCTTTGGCGGCGTTAATTATCTCAAGGGCGGGATTCTACATGCGACGCGCGTGACCACGGTCAGCCAAACTTACGCCCATGAGATCCAAACCGGCGAATACGGTTTCGGACTCGACGACGTGGTGCGCCGCCGCAGCCAAGACCTTGATGGTATCCTAAATGGCGTCGACCGCGACGAGTGGGACCCCGAGTCCGATCCCCATATCGCCAAGAAGTTCTCCGCCAAAGACATTAAAGGTAAGGCCGACTGTAAGCTCGATTTACAAAAACAATTTAACCTTAAGCTCGATCCGAAAATCCCGCTTATTGGCGTGGTTTCACGGCTTTGGGACCAGAAGGGGCTCGACCTCGCCCTCGGTGCCCTGCCCAAATTCTTGCGCGCCGGAAAAATCCAATTCGTCCTTCTCGGCAGTGGCGACGCCGCCTTGGAAACTAGTTTCAAGAAAATCGCCGAAGATTTTCCGCACGCTGCCGCTGTACGCATCGGTTACGATAACGGATTGTCTCACCGCATCGAAGCCGGCGCCGATTTCTTTTTAATGCCCAGTCGCTTTGAGCCGTGTGGACTCAACCAATTGTACTCGATGACTTACGGTACAATTCCCATTGTGCGTGCGACAGGCGGATTAGCCGACACCGTGACTCCATGGAATTCAGGATCAAAGAACGGAACTGGTATTGTTTTTAATCACGCCGACACTCCCGCCATCGAATGGGCGATAGGTCAGGCCATTGAATTATTTAATCAGTCTAAAGAATTTTCTGCCGTGAGATTAAATGGAATGAAAACATCCTTCACTTGGAAAGATGCGGCTGCGTCATATATCAAAGTTTACGCAAAATCCGTTAAAAAAGCCTAGATTTACCATAAAATGGGCAGTTTTAGCTCATCGAGCTGAAATTTAATCAATAGTATAAGGGGTTTGCGTGAAAATAAGCGTCCAACAATTTCGAATAGACATTGGCACAAAGATAGTTACGAACTGAATCGCTTATGAAACATATCGCATCCATCACAACCCTCACCCTCGTAGCTGCTGCCGGCTTTGCCGACGCTGCTGCTCCTGCTGCTGTCGCTGCTCCTGCATTGACTCAGTCGGCTAACCTCGCCCTCACCAGCAATTACGTCTGGCGCGGCGTTTCACAAAACAGCAACAGCATCGCCGTACAAGGTGGTTTTGATATTGCTCACACCTCTGGCCTCTCGGCCGGCGTATGGGCTTCCAGCCTCTCTTCGGGAACCGAAGTTGATCTCTATGCTAACTACGGCTTCAAGGTTGCTTCTGTCGACCTCTCCGTCGGCTACATCGCTTACACCTACCAGTCGGACGTTTCCGCTACCTTCTCCGAAGTTAACGTTGCAGCCACCTATGCTGGCGTAACCGCTAAGGTTTCAAAAGAAGTTACTAATGCTGCAAGTGGTACCAACGAAATTGGTTTCACCGACCATGGTTACTACTATGAACTCGGCTACACCTACAGCATCCCTGCTGTTAAGGGTCTCGACCTCGGCCTCCACTACGGCTGGGCTGATACTTCTGACTTAACCAACGAAGACTACTCCGTTGCTCTTACCTACCCAGTAGCTGGTTTTGCTGCAACTGTTGCTTACAGCAACGTTCCAGGAAATACCTCTAAGGAACACGACCTCTACTCCCTGACCCTGAAGAAGAGCTTCTAAGCCCTGACTCAGTAAAATCATAGCTAAGGGGCGTTCTCGGATAGGAGAACGCCCCTTTTCTTTTGTAAGGTTGAAAATTGTCCAATTCAGGCAATCTTGAGTCCTCGATGATCGAGTCCGCCCGCAAACCCGAATGGCTACGCGCCCAGCTTCCTAACGGACCGGACTATTTGGAGACGCGTAAAAACGTCGACGAGCACAAGCTCCACACTGTCTGCCAGTCGGCTCAATGCCCCAACCTCGGTGAATGTTGGTCGCGCGGCACCGCCACCGTAATGATCCTCGGCAACGTCTGCACCCGCTCCTGCACTTTCTGCGCCGTACTCTCCGGCCGCCCCAGCGAACTCGACCTCGGTGAGCCCGCTCGCGTCGCCGAATCCATCGCGCAAATGAAACTGCGTCACGTAGTCATCACCTCCGTGGCCCGCGACGATCTTAAAGACGGCGGTGCCTCCGTCTGGGCCGCCACCATCCGCGCCACGCGCCACCGCAACCCAACCACGACCGTTGAAGTTCTCCCTGCCGACTTCCGCGGTGAACAAATCCACCTCGATACGCTACTCGACGCCCAACCCGATATTTTAAATCACAACCTCGAGACCGTCGAACGCCTCCAACGTCCCGTGCGTAAGACCGCTCGCTACGACCGCTC
>CANBWJ010000020.1 GCA_947373115.1 Opitutia bacterium
AGAACGAAGATACCGCCAAGCGCTACGAAGCCGCCAACTGGGAAGTCTTCACCGTCAAACAAGGCAACGAACTCGCCCCAATTGCGGAAGCCCTCGACGCCGCCCGCGCCAGCAAGAGCGGTAAGCCTAAATTAATCATCTGCAAAACCGTGATCGCGAAAGGTATCGCTGAAGTTCAAGGCACCGCCAAAGGTCACGGCGAAGCGGGCGTTAAATTCATCGACGCCGCCCGTAAATCCATCGGCCTGCCCGACGAAAAATTCTACGTTTCACCTGAAACCAAAAAATTCTTTGCAGCCCGTAAAGCCGCTCAAGCCACCGCTCACGCTGCTTGGAAGAAAACCTTCGCCGCCTGGTCTGCCGCTAACCCTGCCAAAGCCGCCCTCATCGCCAAAGCCCAAGTCGGCGACCATGGCGACGTGCAAGCCCTCTTGTCCGCAATCCCTGAGTTCGGTAAGAATGCCCTCGCTACCCGCGTTTCGGGTGAAACCTGTATCAACGCCGTCGCTAAAGCATCGCCCCTCGTACTCTCCGGTTCAGCTGACTTACACGGCTCCACCAAGAACTACATTAAAGATGTTGGCGATTTCGACATCGCTACACCTGCCGGCCGCAACCTCTACTTCGGCATTCGCGAACACGGCATGGGCGCCATCATCAACGGCATGGCTTACCACGGCATCTTCAAGGCCTCCGGTGCGACGTTCCTGACTTTCTCCGATTACCTCCGCCCTTCGATTCGCGTGGCTGCCCTCGCGAAGCTGCAAGCCTTCTACATCTTTACGCACGACTCCGTTGGCGTCGGCGAAGACGGCCCTACCCATCAACCCGTGGAAACCGTCAGCGCCCTCCGCTGCATTCCTAACCTCGACGTGCTCCGCCCAGCGGACGCTGAAGAAACCGCCGCTGCCTATGCTCACGCGGTAGCCCGTCGCGATGGCCCCGTCGCCCTCATCCTCTCCCGCCAAAACGTTCCTTCGCTCGACAGCATTCCTGTCGCCACGCGCCGCCAAGGCACGCTCAAGGGCGCCTACATCGCCCGCAAGGAGACCGCGGCACTCACCCATATCCTCATCGGTACGGGCAGCGAATTACAACTCGCCCTCGCGGCTGCTGAAGAACTCGGCGCCGGCGTTCGCGTCGTCTCCATGCCATCCATGGAAATCTTCAACCGCCAATCCAAAGCCTACCAAGAAGAAATTCTGCCCGCCATTTGCAGCAAGCGCGTCAGCATCGAAGCAGGCGTTACCCTCTCGTGGGGTCGCTACGTCGGCACCGCCGGCAAGGCCATCGGCACCGACCGCTTCGGCTTGAGCGCCCCAGGCGATATTATCATGCGTGAACTCGGCATTACCAAGGAAGCCGTCGTGACCGCCGCCAAGGCGCTCTAAGATCAGAATTATATAAAACTAACGGCCGAATCTCTCCGAGGTTCGGCCGTTTTGTTTAATTATTTTACCTCCGCCAAACGCGCGAGGGGAATCGTGTATAGGTCACCCTGCTCGGAGCCGACAATCAAGGTGTGATCATTCAACCACGCGCAACCCTCCAACTGCCAGGACTGCACGGGTGGATTAATTAAAGTGAATAAAGCGGGGCCGTTAAAGAAATCCTCGCCTTTCGCCGGCAAACGGAAGACCCAGATATTTCGGTAAGTAAGAATGGCGAGGGCTTTGCCATCGGGCGAAATCGAGGCGTCCGTCACCATCCCTTGCGCGTCAAAGCGTGCGACCTTCCGCAGGTTCGCTTGCTTACCTTCGGGCGTAATCTCCGCACACCACAAGTCCGTCAAAGTGTCGCGGCGATGTTTCGTTAATAAGTAAATCCGACCATTCGCAAAAAAGGCCGCCTCACAATCATGCGACAAATCGGGGTCGGGAAACGCGACCTGGTCCGGCCAAGCAAATGAAACTTTTCGCACTTCATTCACTTCTTTGGCGAAGAGATCCGGTTCTTTAAAAATATAAAGAGAAAGCTCTTTTCGCGTTGAAATATTGTTCCCCACATCGGCGACTATCAAGTTGCCCTCGCCATCGGCAGTCAGTGCCTCCCAGTCAAAATTTTTAGCTCCCGCCAACGCGACACCACCTCGACCATTTGCCAACCCCCCGTCGGCAAAAACCGGTACGACTTCAGTCCGGCTCCCAGAATCGGATAGCGTCCAGAAAACCCCAGGGTGCTTGGCGCTTGCTAACAGCGCCGAGCACTCGGGCACAGCTTTAAGGTTTAGTTTCCCTGTTGAACGTAAATCTAAAGCTTCGCCCTGAGGTACAACGCGGGTCACCACTGCAGGCTCAACTGCGCCCAAAGTTATAATCGCCGCAAAAAGCGTAGATAACCGAAGCCAGCACATCACCCCATCGTCTATCTTATCTAAAATTAAGCAATCCAAGGAATAAGCTTTTGCCTTCTCCACGGCTTTCCCTGCAATCGAGCCCTACAATATGGCACGTAAATCCGCACGCGCACTTTGGACCGCTAAAATCGTCAACGGATCCCTGCCAGCCACCAAAGCTAAAAAGAAATCGGCGCCAGCCGCTGTCAGTGCCCGCCGCGGTTCCGCCGCCATCATTATCGGCATCGACCCCTCCCTGCGCGGCACCGGCCTCGCCGTCATCGATACCCGTGTCACCCCGCCCCGACTCCTCGCCAGCCAGACCATCAAGGCGGCGGCAAAATTAGAACCCTACGAATGCCTCGGCCTCATTGCCGAACATGTGGAAAAAATGGTTCTAGAATTCGGCGCCACCGAAGCCGCGATTGAAGAGACCATCTACGTACAAAATTTTCGCACCGCCCAAGCGATGGGCGCCTCGCGCGGTGCCGCCCTCAGCGTCTTAGCCCGCCTAAATTTAACGGTCAGCGAATACGCCCCCAAACGCATCAAGCTCGCCGTTACCGGCCATGGCTCAGCCTCTAAAGAACAGGTGGGCCGAATGATTAAAGCGGTCTTCGGCTTGGCAAAAGAACTACCGCTCGACGAATCCGATGCGGCGGGCGTAGCCCTCTGCCATGCTTATACGGCCAGGGCTTAGTCTTCGTGAATCACAAAGGTGTCGGAGCGGCCGCGTGCCTGACTCCACCGGGCGAGCAATTCATTCAAAGGCACGGGGCGTACTTTTTGTTTTAAGTTCTGCGCCCCCGTCTGCACGCAGACCGCTAATTGCTGCCAGACGGCACGATAAGAACGACTAAACCGCAGGGACTCATCGCGCACCAAACTGGAAACGTGGCAGCAGCCGCCAACTTCCGTCACGGTAAATCGGCCCGCCCGAAGCTCACCTTCATTGAGCGTGCGGACATCAAAACGCGCAAAGTGCAAAGCGGGGAAACGCTTGGCAAATGCCGTAATGGCGTGCGCTAACTCCGCCGTCATTAAATCATGCCGATGCACGCACCGCGCACCGTGGCCGTAACTACCCGAAAGGTTGAGTACCACTTTTACACCCGCAGGCACAACGTCATTTAGCTGGCGATCATGACAGCGTAAATAGAGCTCACCGCGTGAAACCGCATACTCGTCCAGCCAAATGAGTTCTTCCAGCGTCTGCTCCCCATCACCCATTACCACCACATCCTTCTTTTGGATAATCGCCATGATGTGTCCGTCGTCCTGACCAGGATTACGGCGCCAAACAATCTCGTACTCCAAGCCACTGATAAATTTCTGGAGCACGAAATCTTCGTTGGCAGCTTCCACCAAGCGAAGAAGTTGCGCTTCGTTGCGCACGTAACGCATGCCCGCGCCGTCTTCCGAGACCTCAGGTTTAAAGACCACGGGATAACCGTGACAGACCGCAAAGGCTACCGCCTCCTTTAGACGTTCAGCCACTGGGTCATCCAAAGTAAGCGCCAAGGTCGGGCAGCAGCGTGAATCACGCTGAAACGGCCGCATCAAGAGCGACTTGGAATCGCCAATGAAGCCGCCAATGCGACCAAATGATGGATTGGCCGAAGCAAACGCTGTTAAACTCCGATGGCGTAAGCTGAGAAAAATAATTCCTAAGCGAATCGGAAAATACACCAACCAGGCAGGCCACAACGAGGGCTGAATCAAATTTCGTACCTTCATGACAATCTGACGTCGTCCGCGCCAGGTTAGCGCCGGGACCACCCAGTGCGTAATAAAATGCAACCCTAACAATAAACCCAACACCACCCACAATGCATTGCTCTTAAATCGATGTAATTCACTCATACCTGCTTCGCCGAATTTATAGCCCACCCAGATCAGCGGCGGAGTCCAAATCAACGCTGCGACCAAGAGTAACATACTCAACCGCGCGAGGTTAAGCTTCATGATACCAGCCGTAATAAAAGTAGGTAGACGACTCGCGGGAACGAAACGTGAACTCACGACCACGAGCATGCCCTTCGGAGTCGAAAACCAACCCGACCATTGATTCACCTTGTGCTCAGGTATCAGCCACTTCAACGGGGCACGTCGAATCGCCTGACGGCCAAAGACCCGCCCCAACATATAAAGGGTTAGGTCACCAATCATGATACCCACAAAACACGCGGCCGTGGCCGACCAAAAATCCAGCATCCCAATCGCGACTAATAAACCCGCCGCCAAACAGGTCGGGTCCTCCGCCACAAAAGTACAAAGAATAATGACCGTTAATAAAATCCAGTAATGCATCCCGTGTGCCAATGGCAGCGGTGGACACTCCGTAAGGGCCGGCTTCACCTTCGGAGGCGAATTGATAAATTCCGTCACCCAACTCACCACCTCATCCCGATGCTCAAAGGCCACATTACGTCCACCAGGTAAGACCTTAAGCACCGAACCTGGCACGAGCTTTGACGAATAGTTGGCTGCATCCACGGGCGTTAACCAATCGTCCTGCCCGTGAATGATTAATAAGGGCTCGCGCAGGTTATTTAAAATTTTGTCGTTGTCCGACATGTCCGTGTCGAAAACCGTGCGGGCATAATCGCGATCCCATGGCAGCAAATCGGCGGCACCAAAATTAGGTGTTAAACGTGAGACGCTCCAAAAAAACGCACCCTGAAAACCGTAAACAATTTTATTCACCAAAGGGTTGCCGAGTAACTCGAAGGGCTGAACCCCTGGCGATGAAAGTAACGTGATGGTTTGCACCCGGTCATGGTGATCCGCTGCTAAGTTCAACGCCGCCGCACCACCGTAACCTTGTCCGATCACGTGGTACTGCTTCACCCCCAGCTTAACCATCATGGCAGCGACAACTTCAGCGTTGGCCTCCATGGAGTGACTCGGGACATCTCCCGAGGTGGTTCGAAAACCTGGTAAATAAGGCTCCACGACCGCCACCTTGCCAGTCAGGGCCAGCGACTCGCAAAACTTTGACCCTCCCTTATCCCACGGCACACGGTGTAAATACACAACTACGGGTTTATCGCCCGACGATTGTTTTTCATCAAAACCGTACAGCTTGTACTGCACAGGGATTAACTGATTCGTTGGCGCAACCTTATCGTCCTTAAAATCGAAAGCTGGCACCAAAACGGGCTGATGCTCTGAAGCCTTTTCGATCTCTCTTAAAAACGGAAATGCCGCCGAAAGCCCAAGGAGCACAAGGTAGCCCAAAACGATCCACCACTTCGTGGGTACACGCCATAAATAAGGATTACGTGGGGTGGAAGACTCCATCAGGTTCATCAATGACCGACGGCCGACAAGGGGCAAGACGGTAAGCCATAGAAAACAGCCCGTTGCTTGATTTATGGCTTCCTTAAACGAACTATCCCCCTTTCTCTTCTCGGACGTGCAAAACACCGGACAGGAACTGCCAGGCCTCCGGGTCACCGTTGACAAGGTGGTCCACCACCGCGATGCCAACTTCCCCCCGGAAAGGCCGCACGCCTTTGTTTATTTTCTAACCATCAGTAACGTTTCTCAGCACACGGTTCAGATGCTGGGACGTAAATGGATTATCCGCTCCCCCGATGGCAGCATTGAAATCATCGAGGGCGATGGCATTGTCGGACAAACCCCCGAAATCGCCCCCGGCGGTCAGTTCTCCTACAACAGCTACCACCTCGCCGGCGGACCCCTCACGGCCGAGGGTGCCTTTCACGGTAAAACTTCCGACGGACAACGCATCTTCGTTCGCATCCCATCGTTTGCGATGATACCACCTCCCTCTTCCCCTTTACATGAGACTGACTGATTTAAATTCTGGCCGCGAAATCGGCGCCAATTGCATGCTGCTCGAATTCGGCGGGCTTCGTATTGTCCTCGATTGCGGCATGCACCCGAAGCACGCCGGCAAACCTTCACTTCCCAAACTGAACCTCATCACTGGCAGCATTGATGGCGTCATCCTCACCCACTGCCACCTCGATCACCTCGGCTCACTGCCCGTCCTCCTGCGCCAACACCCGGGCTCACGCGTCTATGCTTCCGCCGCCACCACCTTGTTCGCACGTCGATTATTATCGAACTCGATTCAAGTCATGAAACGCCAACGCGAGGAAACCGGCAATCAAGAACTCCCCCTCTACGTTGAACAAGATGTCGAACGCGTCGAAAACGCACTCGCCGCCGTTCCACTCGCTAACCCGCGAAAAATCGGACGGGGAGGCGAAGAGATTAACCTATCTTTTCACCTCGCTGGACACGTCGCCGGCGCCGTGGGTTGCCTAATTGAACACCGCAAGAAGCGACATTTCTTCACGGGCGATGTTCACTTCCAAGCCCAACGCACCGTGGGCGCCGCCGCCTTCCCGCGCGAGCCAGTCGACACCTTAGTGATGGAATGCACCCGCGGTGCCACTGCCTCTATTCCCGGCTTCACCCGAGCCAAAGAAGAGGCACGTTTAATTAAATCCATCAATCGCGTCGCCGATGCAGGCGGCTCCATCTTACTTCCCGCCTTCGCCTTCGGTCGCATGCAGGAAATTTTAAAACTCTTAGACGAAACCGCGGCCGCAGGAAACCTAGCTGATGTACCGATTTTCTGTTCTGGTCTCGGCATGGATCTCTGCAATTACCTCGATGAGGCCTCGAAGAAAACAAAGCAGGTAAACTTTAGTCGAAAAATTCTCCAAGAGCTCAACGTTCTTCCCCTGTCACGTCGCTACGTTCAGCCCGGAAAAAACATGTCAGAGCCCGGCATCTATGTTCTCTCGAGCGGCATGCTCGTCGAAAAAACCCCCGCATGGCGTGTCGCCGCTAATATTTTAGACCATAAAGAAAACGCTGTATTCTTCGTGGGTTATTGCGACCCCGACACCCCAGGGGGCGAACTCATCGGCATGGCCCCCGGCGGCGAATTTAAATTCAAAGGGCTCGACCACACTTCGATTCTTCGCGCCGAGGTTGAACGCTTCCACCTCAGTGGCCACGCCGACCGCGAAGAGTTAATCGACTTCGCCCAAGCACTGGCCCCGAAAGACATCGTCCTCACCCACGGCGACCCGCCCGCTCGAGCCTGGATGAAAGAGACGCTCAGCAAACTGATGCCCGCCACCCGTATTCACGACCCCGAACCAGGCGTCGCCATCGAACTGTGAACGACCTGCCAATCCACCTCAACGATTGGCGCGAATATTTTATAAGTCGCGGACCGCGTATGTCCGCAGAAGCATTCTTACTTAAGCTTTCTGCATTCAGTGCCACCGAACAACGTGCGGCACTCTGCGGCTTGCCTGACACCAAAAGTCTGACTCAGCGTTTTGAAAATGCCTGGGAACTGCGCAATCATTCCCTCGGCGGCGTACCCTTTTTAACTAAAGATTTATTTTTCCGGACAGGCCACCCCACCCTGGCAGGTTCAACTTTTCTCAGCCAAGAAATCGGACCCGCACGCCACACCTCATCACTCCCCCAAGCTTTTCAAATCGATGCCGGGGCAGTCGAATGCGGACGTACTCAACTCAATGAATTTGCCTACGGACTGAGCGGCAAAAACCCACACTTCGGCGATTGCCCACACCCCACGCACCCCGAATTACTTTCCGGCGGCTCCAGCTCGGGCTCCGCCTTTGCCGTTGCCCGCGGACTCGTCCCCTTCGCCCTCGCCACCGATACCGCTGGCTCCATTCGCGTGCCCTGCGGTTACTGCGGCGTATGGGGCCTGCGGCTTTCACCCGAAATCAACCCCGTCGGCGACATCTTCCCACTCTCACCTGGTTACGATACCCAAGGCTGGATCACTCGCACGGCAACCGACCTCATTACTGTTTCGCAAGCCGTACTCGGAGAATCCGTCACCGCCAATCGTGGACTCTGGGTCGGCGACCTTGGCGCCAACGTTACCGAAAAAATCCTCCAACAAATTCAAACTATTGCTTTCCAAGCCGGTGCTAAAACGGATGCCGCCGCGGCAGATTTACTGCGGTTAAGTTGTACGGATGCCGCCGCGGCATTTCCCGTTCTCGGTGGCAGTGCCGCCGCCCGCGTCCATTCTGCTTGGCACCAGAGACGTAAAAACGATTACGACCCCATCGTCTGGTCGCGCCTCGAACAGGGTCGACTACGCACCGCCGACGAAATCCGTGACGCCGAAAACACCCGACTTAAAATTCAGGATGCGTTTCGTACCGTCTTTCAACATTATGATTTTATCGCGATGCCCTGCACCGCTGGACCTGCCGTTAACAAGGCGTCTTTAACTCCCGCCCACCGACACCAACTGCTTGCACTTAATGCCCCTGCCTCCTTGGCCGGTTTACCCGCCATCGTCGCCCCCGTGTCTCTCGACAACGGACTTACCGCGGGCGTGCAGTTTATCTTTCCCGACGTCGCTCGTTTCGGCTGGCAAAGCGTTCTCGAACGCCTGCGCTAATTAGAGTCGCTGCTTGCGCATGTGCGCAGGGGGCTGACCCAAGCCTTCGCGATATTTAGCCACGGTCCGACGGGCAATCTTGATGCCGCGCTTTTTCAGCTCGGCCGTAATTGCTTCGTCCGCTAAAGGTGCCGCCGGATTTTCCCGCGCCAAAATGTCGGCAATGATTTCCTGCACCCCTTCTTGAGCCACCGTGCCTCCGCCTTCCGTGGAGACGCCCGAAGTAAAGAACCAGCGAAACTCTTTTAAGCCAAAGGGGGTTAACATCCATTTATTTGCCGCCGCCCGACCGACAGTGGTTTCGTGCACGCCCATTTCCTTAGCCACGTCCGTCATCGTCAATGGACGCAACTGCGAGGGTCCATGCTCAAAGAAGTCAGCCTGACGTTCCAAAATAATATGGGCCAAGCGTTCCACGGTACGCTGACGTTCTTCAATCGCTCCAATCAAAAACTTTCCTTGGCGCATGCGCTCTAAAATATAATGACGCTCTTTCTCGCCGAGGGCATTACCGGCCAACATGTCCTTGTATGCCGGCACCAGACGTAACTTGGGCACGTGGCGATCATCTAAAGTGATTTTCCATTTTCCGTCTTCGTCTTTCTCCACCGTCGCATCCGGGCTAACCACGCGGTTTTCATCGCGGGCAAAACGACGGGCAGGCACCGTCTCTAATTTTGAAAGTTCCGCCAAGCCCTCGCGAATTTCATCGGGCGTTAGCTCCAAAATCCGCCCGCAATCATCGAGTCGGCGAGCCATCAGAGGCTCCCAACAATCTGTCACGAGACGTGCCGCAAAAGAAAGCCCACGGCCGCGTTGTTTCAATTGGGCCAAGAAGCATTCTTTTAAATCCCTCGCCCCGATTCCCGGAGGATCAAAGCCCATCAACAAAGTATGTGCGGTGGTTACTGCTTCATAGCTCTGACCTGCCCGTAGGGCGATCGAAGATAAATCCTCGTCCAAAAACCCGCGCTCATCGAGCGAAGCGATTAACAATTTAAAGGCTTCCTGTACTTCGGGGTCCTCCGAAGCAGTACGAGCCTGCTCAGCCAAGTGCTCCGAGAGCGACGACTCACCCGTGACCGACTCAATCATATGGCGGCGGCGTTCCTCATCCTCCTGCGAATACCCCTGGGAACGCATCTCTTCATAGTAACTCTCGTCCCAGTCGTCCTTCATCCGACGGAGCGCATCAAAATCTTCATCGCCTAAATTCAGCTCACGCGGGGCATCGTCATCACCTTCAGCCTCCGGCGCCGAAAGTGGAGCCCCTTCGGTCGCCAAGGGTTCGACTTCTTCAATCAATGGGTTAGCCGCCAATTCTTCCGAGATTTCACGTAACAATTCAGCGGCAGGCACCTGCAAAATACGCAGAGACTGCCGGAGCTGTGGCGTAAGAATCAGCCCTTGGACCTGCTTTTGTGATTGGTTGATGCCTGGATTGGCCATTGACGAAGTAATGGCATAGGGAGTTTTTTAACATTTGGCAAAGCGGAACCATGTCCAATCGACTTGCCTAAGGAGGGCTCGCCGACAACCTTCCAAACACCCCACAAAGCCCATCAACACGGCCCCATGAGAACCTTTACACTTTATATTAACAACGAGGCCCGCGGACCTTTCACCGAGGAAGAAGTCGTGAAACTGATTACCTCTGGCGACATCACCGGCGAGACCCTTGGCGCCCTAGCGGGCTCCGAAAATTGGGTCCACATCGCAGAACTGATTAAGTTCGGCAGCACCATTAAACTTTCGAACGACGGCAAGGACCTCACCACTGCCGATGCGCAAACCCTCAGTGCGAGTATTCGTCGAAAACTTCTGAGCTACGGATTGGCAACCCATGCCACGGTGGAACAGTTTACCGCCGAGCAAGCCCACGCCCTCATCGAAACCCACGAAGCCGAACTGCAAAAAGTTCTGCGCACCCGGAAAGTCGTTGTCGCGTCACTCTTCGTAATTTTTTTGCTCGGTAGTGTTTGCTTTGGAATCTTCACTGAGACCGGCAGCCGTCTGGTCGGTTACGTGGTGCAACCCTTTATTAGCAAAGAAGACCCCAAGCTCACTGATGCCCAGCGCCGTTTCGAAACCGAAGTAAAGCGCTTCGAGAAATTACAAGCCGACGTTCAAAAGTTGAAATTTGATAAGCCGCGCGGGGGCATGAATGCCAAGTATACCCTGCTCAGCCGCGTCAAAGTTCCCAGCAATAGTGGCTTTAAAATCTCAGGCACCATCGACTGCTCCCCCCTTAAAGAGTTACTCGCGACTTCCGACATCAAACCCGAAGACTTTGTCCGCGTCTATATTCTCAACAGTGAAATGCCGCGTGATATCACACGCAAAGTGAACCGACAAATCGGCACCCTCGAAGCCATCGTGGCACCCGCACTCGACTCTAATGAAATCGAGAGACTGCGTTATGATGCGGTGAGCTCATTCCCTAATAACAGTCGCTTTCCTGAAGCCGCGCGCCTGCAAGCTGAAATCGTTACCCCCAAAAGCGCTAACGATATCGAAGCCATCATCAAGAAAGTCACCTTCCGTGCTCAAGCCGCCGCCAAGAGCGGCGAAAACACCAGTAAAAGTAACACGGCCGCCAATGAGAACGCCCGCGCCTCGAAACAGTGGAGCGATGAATTGTACGCCTACATTGATCGCCTCAGGGATTTTCAAAACTTTGAGCGTTTGAATCGACAGCCCAACAATCGGAAAACCGCTTGGAGTAAATTCAACGCGGACGAGGGCGCTGAAATCACCGCCTGGCTACTCACCACGAACGCCAAAGAAATCGCCGTTAACACCGAAGGCCAATTCATTATTCCCGAATCCCCTCGCCTCAGCTTAAACAATAACAACAGCCAAATCCTGATCGCCACGAAAATTGCGGGCGACACTTTGTACCTCAATTGGAATTCGCGTTACCTCTACATTCGCGATTTCGAATTAAATGAAATGCCGCGCGAAGTGTTTATTGAACGCGAACAATACAAAGTGGTCGAACGCATCACCACGGGTGGAATTTCGTTGGTCGCACGCGCCCATGTCGGCAATCGTGACCTGAGCGCGCGACGCACCTCGCCTAAATGGTACTTTTTGAGGGTCCAACGCGAAAACGATAACGACAGCCTACTCTTTATGGCGGATAAAGAAACGTTTGATAAATACGCTTTCGGTCAAATTGTTCCGGCAAGTACGTTGGCCAAACTTGAGATTTATCCCAACCCCTGCGAGTCTATCACCCCCTCGTCCCTTACCCCCGGAGAATAATTTATGCGCCCCTTCACCCTCCTCCTCGCCGCCGTCTGCACGCTCAGTGCTTTCGCTGAAGAAAAAGCCAAACCCGTAGTGGCCCTCATCCCCAAAGGTGCCACGCACGTTTTTTGGAAATCCGTTGAAGCGGGCGCCCTCAAAGGTGGCGAAGACTTCGGCGTTCAAGTCCTCTGGTCCGCCCCCGAACGCGAAGACGACCGTCGTCAACAAATGGGCATGATGGACTCCATGATTCTGCGTAAGGTCGACATTCTTTGCCTCGCCCCACTCGACGCGACCGCGTTGCGCGAAAAAGCCCTCAAGGCCACCCGCGCGAACATTCCAGTCATTATTTTCGATTCGCCCATTACCAACCCAGAAGGCGCGTGCATCAGCTACGTAGGCACCGATAATTTTGCGGCTGGTAAACGTGGCGCCGAAGGCCTCGCCCAATCACTTCAGGGCAAGGGCCGCGTCATCATGCTACGCTATAATCAAGGCTCTGCTTCGACCGAAGCTCGCGAAGAGGGCTTCCTGGCAGGCATCAAGGCCTTCCCCGGTATCACCGTAATCAGCTCCGAACAATTTGCGGGCGCCGATGCTAAAGGTGCGATTGATAAATCCAAGAGTCTGCTTCTGCGTTTCTCCGGCGAACAATCTCCTGACGGCATCTTCTGCTCCAATCAAAGTACCACCAACGGTATGTTGCTCGCCCTCCAACAACGACAGCTCGCTGGAAAAATTAAGTTTGTTGGCTTCGACCCCACCAAGGTCCTCGTTGAATCCCTGCGCAAAGGGGAACTCAGCGGCATCGTCTCTCAAGACCCTTATCGCATGGGCTACCTCACCGTTAAAGCCGCAGCCGATAAACTCGCCGGCAAACCGGTGGCCGCTATCAACGATACGGGCGTGTGCTTTGTGACCGCCGAAAATGTCGACACCGCCGAAGTGCAGGCGGTGATCAAACCTCAACTCGGTAATTAATGAGTCAACCGCGCAGCGATGCCGCCCGCCTCGAGATGCGGGACATTCGTAAGGCTTTCGGAGCCCAAATTGCGCTCGGTGGAGTTTCGCTCAAAATCCAAGCAGGGGAAGTTCACGCCCTCGTCGGCGAAAACGGTGCAGGCAAAAGCACCTTGATGAAAATTCTCTCGGGCGCGTACCAACCCGATAGCGGCACGATGTTCGTGGACGGTCAACCCTACGCCCCGGCTAATCCCGCCGACGGACGCCAACGCGGCGTCGGCATGATCTACCAAGAGCTTTCCATCGCCCCGCACCTTAGCGTCGCGGAAAATATCTGGTTGGGCATCGAACCTCAAAAAGGCCTCGTCCTCGACCGTGCCAAAATGCGCGCCGAAGCCCAAGCCACTCTGACCGGATTGGGCCATGGCGCTATCGATGTTGACCAGCCCGCCGGCCAACTTTCCGTCAGCCACCAACAGATTGTCGAAATCGCCCGCGCCCTCTCGATGGGTTGCAAAATCATCGTCTTCGATGAACCCACGAGCTCGCTCGCACAAGCTGACGTGCAACGCCTCTTCGACCTGATTGATCAACTCTCCCGTCGCGGTTTAGCGATTATTTATATTTCCCACTTCCTCGAAGAAGTCCGTCGCCTCTCGAGTCGACTCACCATTCTACGCGACGGACAGTCCGTCGCCTGCCATGTGACTTCATCCATCACCGACGATGCCATCGTCGCCGAAATGGTCGGTCGTGAAGTCAAAGACCTCTACCCTCGCAGCGAACGCAAGCTCGGCGAAGTCTTACTGGAAGCCACTATTCCCAGCCGCGGCACCCTGACCTTACGCCGCGGTGAAGTGGTCGGGCTGTGCGGACTCGTAGGTGCTGGGCGCACCGAATTCCTGCGCGCCGTGTTCGGCCTCGAAGAAAACCTATCGCAAAAAATTACTATCGCCGGACACACCCAACTGGCCGAGCCGCGTAATAACTGGCTGCACCGGATGGGCTTGGTCAGCGAAAACCGCAAAGAAGAAGGCCTCGCCCTTGAATTAAGCATCGCCGACAACGTCTGCCTGCCCGCCCTCAAAAAAGTCGCTAAGCTCGGCTTCGTCTCACCCGCAACGTGCGAGGCACACACCGCCGAGTGGATTGAAAAATTCGGCATTCGCTGTCAGGGCCCGAATCAAGCCATCGGTCGCCTCTCCGGCGGCAACCAACAAAAAGCGGCCATTGCTCGCCTACTCGAAGCGGATTGCGACATCCTCTTACTCGATGAACCCACCCGCGGTATCGACATCGCCGCGAAGGCCAAGATTTACGAAATCATCGATCAACTCGTGGCTGACCCCATTCGCCCGCGGGCGGTTTTAATGGTCAGCAGCTACCTACCCGAATTACTCGGCGTCTGCGATCGCATCGCCGCCGTCCGCCGTGGCCAAGTCGGCGAAGCCACGCCCGTGGCCCAAACTAATTCCGAAAAACTGATGCGTGCCGCCACCGGCGTATAATTTTAATATGAAAACAACCACCTCCTTCACGGCGAAAGCACTCAATGCCCTCGGCCCCCTGCTCGCCCTCATCTTAATCTGGGGATTGTTTTATTCTTTCGGCAACCAAGCCATCGGCTCCAGCGAAGGCATCGAGTCTATCGTGCAACAAACCGTGGTGATTGGCATCGGCGCCATCGGTATGACGTTCATCATCATCTCTGCCGGTATCGATTTGTCCATCGGCTCGGCCATCGCCCTCTGTTCCGTCATTGGCGCCAAATTAGCGGTGTCTGATAATTCCCCGGCGATCGTGACCCTCGTCACCCTCTTAGCGGGTGCCGCTATCGGACTGGCTATTGGCCTGCTCGTGGTGCGTGCCAAACTCATTCCCTTCATCACCACGCTCGGAACCCTACTCATCCTGCGCGGCATTGCCTTAGGACTCGCTCATTCTCAACCCATCAACGCTCAAGAGGCCAACTGGCTACGCTTCTGGCTGAACAGCCTGCCTGAAAACATGCGCTGGCTTATCATTCCTCCTGGTGGCTGGCTCATGATTATTCTCGCTGCCCTTGCCGCTGGCGTTCTGCGCTTCACCGTCTTCGGACGTCATGTCTTTGCCGTCGGTTCCAACGAGCAAACCGCGCGCCTCTGTGGCGTCGCCGTGGATCGGATTAAACTCTACGTCTACATGATTGGTGGTGCCTTTGCTGCCCTCTCGGGCTTAATGCTCGTTTCGTACCAAGGTCAAGGTGACCCCACGGGTGCGACGGGTTATGAACTCGATATCATCGCAGCCGTCGTGATCGGCGGTGCGAGTTTAAGTGGCGGCGTTGGCTCCGTCTTTGGCTCGCTCATCGGTGCCCTCATCATGACCGTCATTCGCACGGGTTGCACCTTGAACGGTATCGACGAAAGTACCACGCGAATCATCACGGGCACCATCATCGTGGCCGCCGTCGCCATCGACCGCCTGCGACGCAAGGCCGCTTAGTTGCGGTCAACCCAAGCGTCGGGTTCGCTGCAATTACCCATCTTCGCATCGGTGAGGCGCGTGGCCTTGCCCGTCTGCGTATCCACCAAGGCAATCCATGAACTGGTTTTAGTGGCCTGCGTAGCGACCACGTGACGACCATCCGCACACCACGAAGCGTGCGAGAAATTCAACGGTGAAGTGACTGGCACTGGCGTCACGGTACCAGCTTTTAAATCAGCCACCGCCAACGAGAGACGGCCCGACTGATAAGTGAAAGCAATCAGGGCAGGATCAACGGGATTCCAGCGTGGCTCCGTGCAATAACTAAAGCCCGTGGAGAGACGCGAAACGCGCCCGCCCGCCGAGGAGGCCAAATAGATACCGGGTCGACCCAAGGGGCCGCTCGTTAAAACCAAGCGCGAACCGTCGGGCGACCAACAGGGATCGGTATCCACATCACCGGTCGAAATAATACAGCGCGGCGCTTCACCGCTGGGACCCGCCACATAAATATCCATCGTCTGACCCTTATTCGAGGAGGCAAAAGCAATGCGGCCATCGGGTCCGACACTCGCACCGCCCAACGCCCCACGCACATCGGCAATCACGCGTCGTGGATTTTCGGCACCATTCGTCGAAAAGATTTCCGGGAAACCCGTGCGTGCCGAACTCACAAAATAAATTCTACCGCCATCCACCGACCAACGCGGGGAAATCGAGGTGCTTTCAAAATTCGTGATGCGACGTAATTTTGAACGAATCAAATTCGTTGTATAAATTTCCTGGTGGCCGCTAAAGCGTGAAACGAAAGCGACTTTCGTACCTGAAAATAAAGGCTTTAATTGCCAAGCTCGTCCGAGTCCCACAATCGCCGCATCCGCCACTTTCAACGCCAAGTCATCTTCGTCGCGACCGTCCACCGTAGTCTGAAAATTAAAACGTGGGTTATCGCACGCCACCGTCGCCGAAACGCCCACCCGCCCGATATTCAGTTTCACCGAGGAGCCGTTGCGTACACTGATTGAGCCGTGTGCATTTAAGGCAAAACGCACCGCGGTACCTAAAGTGGGATCATCACAATTGATGGTCACCGGAATCACGCCCTTCTGCATCTCCGCCTCAATGCTGTCGTTGATGACAATACGGTCCTGCGCCCGTAACGGTGCGACAACGGCCACCGCCAATAACAAGAACGTATACAAGAAAGGACGGAGACGATTCATAGTCAGATTAGAACGATAGCAGTTTGACCTAAGGTCCCCCCGGAGTTCAATCCCACTCATGGCCATTGATAAGGATTCTATCGAAAAGACCCTCAGCCAAGTGCGCTACCCTGGGTTCAGCCGCGACATCGTGTCCTTTGGACTGCTCCGCGGCATCGAAGTCGCCGCCAATGGCAAAGTAACCATTGGACTGGCGGTTACCACCGCCGACCCCGCAATTCCAAAAAAACTCTACGCCGACATCGAGGCGGCCCTTAAAGCAGCCGGCGTCAATGACCCCGAAATCGCTATCTCGGTTACCGTCCCCAAGAACGCTCCCGCCGCCGCGACCGAAAATAAAGCCCCCGCCAATGCCGGCGTTGGCAAAGTCAAATTCATCGTCGCCGTTGCCAGCGGCAAAGGCGGTGTCGGCAAATCCACTTTCGCCGTCAACCTCGCCTGCGCCCTCGCTCGCAGCCTCACCGAAAAAGGTCAACCCGGCCGCGTGGGATTGATGGACTGTGATATCTACGGTCCGTCCGTGCCACTGATGATCGGCATCAATCAACGCCCTGAAATGGAAGGTGATGTTCTCATCCCGCTCGAAAACTTTGGCGTTAAGGTCATGTCCATGGGTCTGCTCATTGATGAAGATGCACCCGTCGTTTGGCGCGGCCCAATGATCATGAAAACAATTTCGCAATTCGCCTCAAATGTCCGCTGGGGCGAACTCGAAATCCTTCTCATCGATCTGCCTCCTGGCACCGGCGATGCTCAACTCTCCATCGCGCAATCGATGGCCCTCAACGGCGCCATCATCGTCACCACCCCTCAAACCGCCGCTGTCTCCGTCGCCCTCCGAGGCGCCGCTATGTTCAGTAAAGTCGGTGTACCCATCATCGGTGTAGCCGAAAACATGAGTTATTTCGAAGGCCCCGATCACTCACGCCAATACCTCTTCGGACAAGGGGGCGGCCTCAAAGTCGCCACCGCCCTCGATTCCGAATTACTCGGTGAAGTGCCCCTCGACCCCGCCGTGCGCCAAGGCGGTGACCACGGCATTCCCATTGTTATCAGCCACCCCGATAGCAATGCCGCTCGCGTCTTTAAGTCCGTGGCCCTGACCGTCCTGCAAAAACTTGCCACTGCTTCGTAATCCAATCGTTACCCGGGGCTTGCCAAATACAATTTTCTGCACTTATTACAGGATAAGGAATGAGTAATTATCCTCAGGAACAAATTCCAGCCAACAATTTGGCCGAGCGTTCCTCTCTCTACGCCGAATTCCTCGCCGAACGCCAAGAAATCCTACGCCACAAGTGGATTGAATCGGAAAAGGCGGGCATGGATATCGGCTTCGAACGCGCCCTACTCGACTGGACACGCCACCATCGGGCCAATTGGCGCCTGCGACGCAAGGCCTCCGCCCAAGGGTAAAAACCCAACCAACAAAAAGGCCGAGGAAAACCTCGGCCTTTTGATTGCAATCAAAGGATCAATTACCCTTTGATTTCTTTATGCAAGGTGTGACGGCGGAGCGAAGGATTGTACTTCTTCAACTCAACCTTCTCTTGAGAAAGCTTCTTATTGCGAGTGGTCATATACCGGGAGGGGCGTTTGCCTTCCTTCCGGGCTTCGGTGCACTCA
>CANBWJ010000021.1 GCA_947373115.1 Opitutia bacterium
GGCTTAGACACCCGCGCTGGCAAGTCCAACGTCGGAACGATTGTTTCCCTCGCCGACGGTGTGGCGGCCATCGACGGCCTTTCGGGCGTCATGATGAATGAAATGATTGAGCTTCCAGGCGGCCTGCAAGGCGTCGCCCTCAATCTCGCCGAAGACACCGTGGGTTGCGTCGTCATGGGCGACATCTCTGGCCTTAAAGAAGGCATGGAAGCCAAGACCACTGGTCGCCTCCTCTCGGTTCCAGTTGGCAAAGGTCTGCTTGGTCGCGTCGTTGATGCACTCGGCAACCCTGTCGACGGCAAAGGCCCTCTCCAATCCACTGAGCGTTACCCTGTAGAAAAAATTGCTCCAGGTATCACGCCACGTAAGTCGGTCGACCAACCGATGCAAACCGGTATCATGGCTATCGACGCCATGATTCCCGTCGGCCGTGGTCAGCGCGAATTAATCATCGGTGATCGTGCGACCGGTAAGACCACCATCGCGATCGACACCATCATCAACCAAGCCAACGCCAACCGCGTGGGCCTCGCTTCGGGTGACGCTAAGTTCCGCCCAGTTTACTCCATCTACGTTGCCATCGGCCAAAAGAATTCATCCATCGCTCGCACGGTGGGTGTTTTAGAAAAAGCCGGCGCGATGGAGTTCTGTTGTATCGTAGCCGCTCCTGCGGCCGACAACGCCGCGAACCAACTCTTCGCTCCTTTCTCCGGTACCGCCATTGGCGAGTGGTTCATGGAAAACGGACAAGACGCCCTCATCGTTTACGATGACCTTTCCAAGCACGCTGCGGCTTACCGTCAAATCTCGCTGATTCTTAAGCGCCCTTCCGGTCGCGAAGCCTATCCTGGTGACGTGTTCTACTTGCACTCACGTTTGCTCGAGCGCTCGGCTCGTCTGAACGGCAAGGGTTCACTTACCGCATTGCCGATCATCGAAACTCAAGCAGGTGACGTTTCCGCTTACATTCCTACGAACGTGATTTCAATCACTGACGGACAGATCTTCCTTCAAACCGATTTGTTCAATCAAGGCATCCGTCCCGCAGTTTCCGTTGGTCTCTCGGTTTCACGCGTCGGTTCCGCCGCCCAAATCAAGGCCTTCAAACAAGTCGCCGGTAAAGTGAAGGGCGAGCTCGCCCAGTACCGCGAACTCGCGGCCTTCGCGCAATTCGGTTCCGACCTCGACGCGCAAACCAAGGCGATCCTCGAAAAAGGCGACCGCTTCGTCGAACTCTTCAAGCAGCCCCCCACCGCTCCTAAGTCCGCTGAAATTCAGTGCGCACTTATCTGGGCGATGCAAAATGGTTTCTTCGGCGACGTGGCCGTTAAGTCGGTGACCAAGGCGGCCTCCACTCTGCAAACGCACCTCGAGTCCCTTAAGCCTGCCGTGCTCGCTAAGATTCGTGCTGGCGAAAAGATCGACGACGCTGGCGCCGCAGAATTGAAGTCCGCTTGCGAAAGCTGGCGCCGCAGCTTCAAGGCCTAAGCCTTAAAACCTTCCCCTAACTTCCCCTTCGATGCCTAAAGGATTACGCGAGATTCGGAACCGAATTAAATCGGTGAAGAGCACCGCTCAGATCACCCGAGCGATGCAGCTCGTGGCTTCTTCGAAGATGAAGCGCGCTCAAGACACCGCCCAAGGCAGCCGCGCTTACGCGGAGTTGCTCGGCGAAATTCTCGATACCGCGATCTCCAAAGTTGCCGATTTCGCGCACCCGCTCTTAACCAAGCGTACCGTTAAGACTCGCGGTATTTTATTGGTCACGTCCGACAAAGGCCTCTGCGGTGCCCTCAACGGAAATCTCATTCGTCAAGCTGCTGAAATCAAAGACGCTGTGTTCGTGTGCATTGGTCGCAAAGGTGCTCAAGCCATTGCGCGTTCGGGACGTAAATTATTGGCCGACTTCCCCGTCTCGGATCGTGCGAACTTCAGCGAGGTTCGCCCCGCCGCCGAATTCCTCCTCAAGGCTTTTGCCGAAGGCACCGTCGACACCGTCGAAATTCTTTATCCACACTTTAAGAACACCTTGGTGCAAATGCCTCGCCTGCAACAATTGTTGCCTGCCGATAGCCTCGTGGCTCAAGCCCGCGACTTGCGCGTGAAGCTGGGTCTTGCTGAACCCAAGGTTGAAAGCGATGAGCGCGAAATGATTTTTGAACCGTCCGCCGCGGAGATCCTCAACGAACTTCCTTCGTTGTTCTTCAAGCAAGCCGTACACCAAGCGATTCTCGAAGCCAAAGCCTCCGAGCACAGCGCCCGCATGGTGGCGATGAAGGCCGCGACCGATAACGCCAAGAAACTCGCTGGCGCCCTTTCCCTCGAATACAATAAAGCACGTCAGGCTGCGATCACCCAGGAAATCCTGGAAATCACCGCCGCTGCTTCCCAAAACTAATTTCTAAACTTTTTATAATAACATGAGCACCACTGGAACCATCACTCAAGTACTCGGCGCCGTCGTCGACGTGCAATTCCCTGCCGACAAGGTACCTGAAATTTACAACGCGATTCAGATCGACTACAAAGTCGAGAACAAGCCCACGCGCCTGATCCTCGAAGTGCAGCAGCACTTGGGTGCAGGCCTCGTGCGTACGGTCGCGATGACCACCACCGAAGGCCTCGTGCGCGGCACCGCCGCCCTCGACACCGGAGCGCCGATCTCGGTGCCCGTTGGCAATGGCGTTCTCGGCCGCATCTTCAATGTCACCGGCGATCCCGTGGACGAACGCGGCCCAGTTAAGGCCGACAAGCGTTACCCCATCCACCGCCTGCCTCCTCCTCTTACCGAGCAATCAACCTCGGCCGAATTGTTGGGCACGGGTATCAAGGTTATCGATTTAATCTGTCCCTTCGTGAAGGGCGGTAAGGTTGGCGCCTTCGGTGGTGCTGGCGTGGGTAAGACCGTCGTCATCATGGAGCTCATCAATAACATTGCGATGAAGCAGGGCGGTTTCTCCGTCTTCGCCGGCGTCGGTGAGCGCTCCCGTGAAGGCAATGACCTTTACCACGAAATGTCCGAAGCGGGCGTTATCGATCAGAAGGATCTCTCGAAATCCAAAGTGGCCCTCGTGTACGGCCAAATGAATGAGCCTCCCGGTGCTCGTATGCGCGTGGCGCTTTCCGCTCTCGCGATGGCTGAATATTTCCGCGACGAACAAAATCGCGACGTTCTCCTCTTCGTCGACAACATCTTCCGCTTCTCGCAAGCCGGCTCCGAGGTGTCCGCACTTCTCGGTCGCTCGCCTTCGGCCGTGGGTTACCAACCAACCCTCGCTTCGGAAATGGGTAACCTCCAAGAGCGCATCACCTCGACCAAGAAGGGTTCGATCACCTCGTTCCAAGCCGTTTACGTTCCTGCGGACGACTTAACCGACCCCGCTCCTGCGAATACCTTCGCTCACTTAGACTCCACAGTCGTTCTCGAACGTCGTATCGCCGAGCTCGGCATTTACCCTGCAGTGGATCCTCTCGCTTCTACTTCCACCGCACTCGCGCCTGAAGTCGTCGGCGAAGAACACTTCCGCGTGGCTCGTGGCGTTCAAGGCCTCCTCCAGCGCTACAAAGACTTACAAGACATCATCGCAATTCTCGGTCTCGATGAACTTTCGCCTGACGACAAGCTCGTCGTGTTCCGCGCTCGTAAGGTCCAAAAATTCCTCTCGCAGCCGTTCCACGTCGCCGAAGTCTTCACTGGCTCGCCCGGTAAATACGTGGCTTTGAAGGACACCATCAAGGGCTTCGACATGATCTTGAAGGGCGAACTCGACCACGTGAACGAGAACGACTTCTACATGAAGGGCGGCATCGACGAAGTGCTCGAAGCTTCAGCCAAGGCTAACGCTAAAGTCCTCGCTAAGTAATCGCACATGTCGCTCACCGTAGAAATCGTCACTCCCGATCGACGCGCCTTCCAAGGTGCGGCCGATAGCGTGAACTTGCCTACGGCCATGGGTAGCATCGGCATTTTACCTGGTCACTTACCTATCACCGCGATCATCGCCGCTGGTGAAATCACCGTGACCGTGGCTGGCAAGGTAAGTCGTCTAGCGGTTGACCAAGGATTTGTCCGCGTGGTTTCCGATAAGGTTTCGGTCGTGACTGAAGCCGCCATCGACGAAGCCAGGATTGATTTGAAAGCACTCGAGCAAGCCGAAGAGCGTGCGCGTAAGGCGGTTGAGGCTGCCCGCACGCAGAAAGAAATCGACCCCGTTGAAGTCGCCAAGATTGAACAAATCTTACGCTTCGCCGCCGTGCAGCGCATGGTTAAGGGCCGTAGCTCGACTGGATTAAGCGAGTAATCGCTTCATTGACCGAAGTGGGCTTGCCCGTCTCTGCCCTTGCCGTAAGGTGAGGGCATGGACGCGGTCATTCGTGAATTACAAGAGCGCTTGGCTTTCATGCAGCGTCATATTGAGCAGCAAGACCGAGTCATCTTGGAGCTCTCCCGCGAGGTGGCCGAAATTTCGAAACGTTTGGCACGCGCAGAAGCCAAGGCGCAACAAGCAGGCGATACCGAGGCGGGCCCGCCAGCTGACGAACGTCCGCCGCATTGGTAAATACGACGTCGCCTAGATTTGCTTGGCGAATAGCTAACATTCTTACATAACTCACCCAGGATGTCCGACCCCTTCCTCCAGCCTAAGATTGTTGATAAACCATGGGGTCGCGAAATCTGGTTTGCCGATCAAGCCGCCTATGCCGGTAAAATTTTAGAAGTTAAAAAAGGCACGCGTTTGAGCCTGCAATACCATGAGCGTAAAACCGAGACCCTGTATTTAATGTCGGGTAAAATGAAATTGGTCTTCCATGCAATGAAGCCCGGTGAAGTGCCGGCGAATGTTAAGCTCGGTGTGGCCGATGAATTTATCTGGGAGCTAGGTAAGACGGTCCACATCCCCGTGCGTACAATTCACCGCTTTGAAGCACTCGAAGACAGCATTCTGCTCGAAAGTTCGACGCCCGATTTAACAGATATCGTTCGACTGCAGGATGATTTTTCGCGGCCCGCCCGCGATTAATTACATGCGCAAAGTTTTAGCTTTTGATTTAGGCGGCACAAAAATCGCCTTCGGCGTCGTGGCCGAAGATGGCAGTGTGCTAAAGTCGAGTCGCGTTGAAACGCTTGCCGCCCAAGGCCCCGCGCAAGCGATTGAGCGGGCCGTGGTTGCGGCCAAAAAACTTTTACAGGAACTCAACCTCAAGCCGAGCGATCTGCTTGGCATCGGTATCGCCTCACCCGGTCCGCTGGATATTTCACGTGGGTGTGTGGACGGTTCGCCTAATTTACCGGGCTGGACGGGTTACAGCATTGAAGGCGAAATCAGCAAAGCCTTCGGCCTGCCCGCGCGCATTGATAACGACGCTAATGCGGCGGCACTCGGTGAGTACCTTTTTGGTGCCGGACGGGGAAAGAAAAATATGGTCTACGTCACGATTTCCACGGGCATCGGCGGCGGCGCCATCGTCGACGGAAAATTAATGCGCGGAGCGAATGGTAACGCGGCTGAGCTCGGTCACCTCACCCTCGATATTAAAGGCCCGCCATGCCCCTGCGGCGGCAACGGCTGTTTCGAAGTCATGGCCTCGGGCACGGCGATTGCGCGCCGAACACGTGAAGCCCTTGCCCGCGGGACGCCATCGAAGATTTTAAGCCTGGCAGGATCAGTCGACGTCGTGACCACGCACCACGTGCTGCAAGCACTCGCCGAGAAAGATGCACTGGCGTTACAGATTTGGGACGAGACGACGGAGTACCTCGGACGAGGCCTAGCGGTTATCATCAATACTTTTAACCCAGAAACGATTGTGGTCGGCGGCGGTGTCACCGCTGCGGGAGATGTGCTTTTCACGCCCATGCGCAGCAAAGCATTGAAGTATGCGTTCCCGCGACTCGCCGCGGTTTGTACGATAGTGCCGGCTGGCCTTGGCGGCGACGTCGGCGTGGTCGGTGCAGCGGCGTGTGCCTTCGAGGCTGCACAGAAAAATTAAAGCCGCTGACGTTTCCAGCGGGGAATCGGGAAGACGGTTAGTTTATCCGCAGCTACTTCGACCGCATCCCGTGGACGTAGCGCACGCGCCTGTTCGTCGGTCACGATTTCATAATGTTTAGCTGCCGTAATTAAATCGGCAATTTCCCAGCACGGTTCGGTGCGAGTCACCCATTTCTTCAGCGGTAATTTACTCAGGTCGTAAGGACGCGAATAACTTCGCAGTGTTTTGCGCGGGCCCTTGGCGTACTCATGGAAGTACGACATCACGAGCTCGCGTACGCTCGTGTAAATAGGATCGCGCCAGCGCAGGCAGACGTAATTAGTTTTAGAAAGAGCCCCCCATCGACCCTTGTATTTAAAGGGCGCAATGACGTGATCCATGTCCTGATGCGCCAGCAAATCAATCAACAGGGGAGGGTGACCTTGCAGCCAAAGGGCGAAGGCACCAATCATGGCACCTTCAATGCAATGGGCACAGTTTGCTTCCAGTGCCGCCCGCACCGAGCGAGCGGTGTCACCCTCGGGTTCGAAGTTCTGCGGGAAACTCACCAGAAAATCTTGAATCTTTTTCGGCGTATCCAGTTTAGCCAATAGTCGCGCCAGCTTCAATGGTAGCCCACGCTCTTGAGCGAGGCGAGTGCGGGCGGCGAGCGACATACCAGCGTGTTACAGCATTTTTCTTCACGCCTCAAGGGTTATGCAGGTCTTTCGGGTTGGCTAATCCCCCACATCGTACAATTTCGGGTATCTACTCATGGACGCTGCAATGCTTGATCAACTCCGCTGGGGTGCCCTTACGTTTATATTATTAATTATATCCATCGGGCTCCACGAGTTTGGTCACGCTTGGATGGCGGATTACCGTGGCGATCCTCTGCCGCGTGCCCAGGGCCGCGTTAGCCTCAATCCCTTCGCGCATACCGACCCCCTCGGCACCATCGCCATCCCCGCGTTATCGATTTTTCTGCCCATCTTGGCGGGCTACTCGGGCGGCTTTGCCATGATTGGCTGGGGCAAGCCCGTCCAAATCTCGTTGCCCAATCCCAAGAGCCGCCGTGCCGACGATATCCTCATTACCCTCGCTGGCCCGGCCATGAATTTGGTGCTCTGCTTAAGCTTCGCCCTCATCGGTGGTCTGGGCGGACTCAATCCATTGGGTTCACAGACGGCCGGCAACGCCACCTTTGTCCACTTTCTGCTTACAGGTATTTTCATGAATGCGGCCCTGGTCGTGTTTAACCTCATCCCCATCCCTCCGCTCGATGGTTCGCGACTGGCCGTCCGTCTTGGGATCTTCTCCGAAGAAATCTTCTATACCCTTGCCCGCTGGGGTTTCGTAATTCTCTTGGTTTTAATTAACATCCCCTTTTTCCGTGAAGCCATGAGCGTCGGCATCGAGTTCCTTGCCATCCCCTTCATTCTCCTTTGGGGGCTCTTTATTTAAGACCCTTATCAGAGGCTTGCCTATTTTAGGGGCTTGCTGATGCTCGGGCCATGCAAACCCTCGGCGAAAAACTACAAGAAGCCCGTCAGCGTCTCGGTGTCACCCTGCGTGAAGCAGCAGAATTCACCAAATTGCGCACCGACTATTTGCAAGCCATGGAGGCCAACCAGTTTGAATCCATTCCGTTGGCCGATGTTTACCGCCGCGGCTTCGTTAAGGTTTACGCACGCTATTTACGCTTAGATGATGAGAAAGCAGGTGCTGATTATAACGCTTATCATTCCACGCGCGTTGTCCGCCGTCCGCTGGATGGAGCGGTCGAGGAAGAGTCTACATTTCAAGCTCCGGCAGCCCCAGTGAGTGCACCGATGAGTCGCGACACAATCATCTGGGGTGTGATGGGTATCGCCATCTTCGCTTTAGTGATATTGGTCTTGTTCATGTAATTGACGGCGGCCTTTCGCAGAGACGCGATTGACCGCAAGGTAAAGGTGATTACGGTGTCCTGATTGTGGCACCCCGCCTCGACCATCGTGTGCTTGTTTTAAACCGACTCTGGCAGCCGGTGAACATCGTTGGTGTCCTGCGTGCCATGAATTTACTTTTTCGGGGCCGCGCGTCGGTAGTGCATTCCGATGAAGGAGGGCACCGTGTTTTTGCGGCCGCCGAATGGGTGACGCATTCGTTAGCGAACCCCCCGCCGGATGCATTAGCCGTGCGCTCGCCCTGCATTGTATTGCGCATGCCGCGGGTTTTACTGCTCGGGGCTTACGATCGTGTGCCGCGTCGCGAAATCCGTTTTAGTCGCCGCAATGTCTACCTGCGCGACGCGCATCACTGTCAGTACTGCGGCCGTCATTTTCGCGAAGAAGAACTTAATCTCGATCACGTCGTCCCGCGCGATGTCGGAGGTAAGACCAGCTGGGAAAATATTGTGACGGCCTGCATCCGTTGCAACTCGCGTAAAGCCAATCGCCTGCCCGAGCAGGCGGGGATGACGCTGCGTCGTCCGCCGACCAAGCCCAAGTGGCGCTTAGTCGTGGCCTCTTCGCTTGCTCCCGAAGAAATCGAAGCCTGGAAAGAGTTTTTAGAAGTCGCACCCGCCGGCCAATTGCCTTGGCGGAGTTAAGCGAATGCCTTGGTGCGGGTAACCAGATTCGAACTGGTGTCACTACTTTGGAAGAGTAGGGTCCTACCACTGAACGATACCCGCGTGGCCAAGGAATCGAACTATTCCAATCCACCCCGCGAAGGTCAAGCCTCCCTCTTGCGGATAATCAGCGTTTTGCCGCCTACAATGGCGGGCCGGGCGGTTAAAGCAGGAAGGTAATATTGTCTGCCACCCTGGCATCGGTTTGCACTTTAACCCCAGAGATGCATCGTTCGGTATTAAATATGCCCAGCGTCCGAAATAAAAAGAAGTCCTCGGAAGTCCTCCTGTACGCCACTCCGTCAAAGAATGCCGACCTTCGTTGGTTTTCGGATTTTCAAGCCGCGGATCCCTTCCCGGCTTTTAGCGCAGGCGGACGGCGCATCGGCTTGCTGCCGCTGCTTGAAGTTGGTCGCGCCCAAAAAGAATCGGCCTTCGATGAGGTGCTCAACCTCACCGAAATTATCAACGACCTTCGTCGCACGAATCCACAAGCCGGTATCGCCGACGCCATCACTTTTGCCGCCCTGCGCGAAGGCGTCCAAGAATTTCGAGTTCCATCCGATTTTCCAGTCGGGCTTTTCCTGCGCTTGAAAGAGTTGGGACTCAATTTAATTTCCGTCGGCTCCGCCCAAGACGAACGCTCCGCTCCGCCCCTTTTTGCGAATCGCTGGATTAAAACCAAAAAAGAAATCGATGGCATTAAAGCCGGCAATCGCGCGGCTTGCGCGGGCTTTAAGGTTGTCGAAAAAATTCTCGCGGAAGCGAAAGCCGACAAGGCAGGAAAACTCTGGTGGAACAAGAAGACGTTGACCGCGGAAATTTTACATTCGCACGTTCAAATTGCGGTAACCACCGCCGGCGGCCAACTCGACGCGGGCATGATCTGCGCCCCAGGCGATCAGGCCGTGGACTGCCACAGCGAGGGAAGTGGACCTATCTATGCCGGACAATTATTGGTCGTAGATATTTTTCCGCGCGATCGGTCCTCGGGTAATTATGGCGATATGACGCGTACCTATTTGAAGGGTCGAGCCACGCCCGTCCAGCGACGCATGGTGCAATCCGTACGCAAGGCACAACAGTTGGCGCTCAAGACCATTCGCGCCGGGGTCACTGGAGCAGACGTCCATAAGCAGGTTGCAGGGTATTTAGCCTCCCTCGATTATAAGACCGAAAAAGTTGGCGAACACTACGTCGGGTTTTTCCACGGTACTGGACACGGGTTGGGTTACGATTTACACGAAGAGCCTTACCTCTCCGCACGCTTTCCTAAGCCCTTACTGGTCGGACAATGCGTCACGGTTGAACCCGGACTTTATTACCCAGGCATCGGTGGCTGTCGGATTGAAGATTGCGTCGTTGTTACGAAGTCAGGCTGCCAGATGTTATCCCGTCACCCTTACCGTTGGGAGATTGCTTAATGTCGAAGGCTAAAGGCAGAGCTGGATCGCACACGACTCTGACCGAGGCGGCTCGCCCCGTCGTTGAAGCCTTAGAAAAACACGGACGTGTTTCGCGCGGCGTCATTCAAGCCCGCGTGGGTGCACGCCGTCACTCCATCAAGGTCGTTGCCTTGCCTGGTTGCCTGCGAGTCACCGTCGTCTCTAAGGGCTCACGCCAGGAGTTGCACGTATACGGTATTACTTTGCCAAAGGCCCAAACCATTCTCACGTCGACAGAGTTTAGCGGATACTTGATAAATTTTGTCGGTGAATAACCCCCCGTCCATTATCGCTGAAGTGACACCTGCCGATTGGTTAGCGACGGGAGAGGGGTGGACGCATTGGCCTTACCTCGCGCGCTTTAAGGTCGATGGGCTGCCCAAAGATTGGCGTAGTTTCTTGCAGGGCCGCTTTGCTGCGGTGCTTGAAAGCGGACGGACGGGCAGCCTTTGCTTCGCCGTGCCCGCCTCCGACAGCACAAAAGTTTTTTCAGCCAACGGTCGCGTCGTCACTCATGGTACATCTGGAGCTTATGAGTCGCCCCCAGAAAAACCTCTGGAGTATTTAAAACACTGGGCCCAAGCAAATCGTGCCCCACGCCTGGCAGGCTGGCCCGATTTTCAAGGCGGACTGATCCTTGCGCTTGGCTATGAGTTAGCCGCGCAATTTGAACCAGTGGTAGCGGCCGAAGCCGACCCCGCTACTCCCATCGCAGTCATCATCGAAGCCAACGAAGTTTATATTTTTGATAAGACTCACGGTGAGCTCACGGTCGCCATTCTGTGTTCGGTGCACGATCGACCCGAAGCCGTTTGGCGTCTTGCCCGCTCGCGTGCCCAGGTGCTGGCAACGGAGTGGGTCACGGCCTTGCAGGTGCCGGCCCCCAAGTTTTCGGAAGCCAAAACTCCAGCGAGCCCTATCGCCGAATCTTTACCATCCGCTGCGTTTCAGTTGGCCGTCCAAAAGATTCAGAGCTACATCGCTGCGGGCGATACTTATCAGGTTAATTTATCCACGCGACTGGAGCTGCCGAATTTAGATTTAGCACTCGCTTACGAAGCGATGCGTCAGGCCAATCCTTCGCCCTATATGGGCTACCTGCGTTTCCCCGGCGGCGCCTTGGCTTGTGGCTCACCCGAATTGCTCGTCGAGGTTTCCAAGGGAAAGATTTTCTCTCGTCCGATTGCGGGCACGCGTCCGCGTGGCACCGATGACGCGGCAGATGAGGAGTGGGCGAAAGAACTTTCAGCCAACAATAAAGAAAGGGCTGAACATTTAATGTTGGTAGATTTACTTCGGAACGACGTTGGACGGGTCGCCCTTCCTGGAACGGTTAATGTCCCCGAGTTCATGGCCATCGAACGCTATTCGCATGTGATGCATTTAGTTTCACAAGTAGAGGGTCGCATTCACCCGCAAGCCGGACCGGCCGAAATCATTCGCGCACTTTTTCCGGGTGGCACCATCACGGGCGCACCCAAAGTCCGCACCATGCAAATCATCAGCGAGGTCGAACCCTGCACGCGCGGATTCTACACGGGTTCCCTGGGCTGGTTGAGCGCTTCCGGCGACCTTTGTATAAATATTATTATCCGCTCCCTGTGGTCCTACGAGGGGCGCACCTTCGCCCAAGCGGGTGCAGGCATTGTGGCTGATTCCGATCCTGTACAAGAATACGCCGAATCCATTCGTAAGGCGCAGGCGCCGCTCATCGCCGCTGCACGTGCAGCCCAGTCGCCATGCTAGCCTGGCGCAATGGAGAATATGTGACGGTGCCCGATGGTGCGACGGTGGCCCAGATTCACGACGGCTCTTCTTTATTCGAAACTTTTGCACTGCGTTCGGGAAGCGTTGAATGCCTCGCCGATCATTGGCATCGACTCGCCATGGGCTGTCCGCGGCTTGGGCTGAACGCGCAGAAATTGATTTTAGGTCAGTCGACCGACCGTGCAAAATGGTCACCCGTCCTCCAGAAACTTTTAAATGCAGCCGGACTCTCCGACGCGATTGTACGCATCATGGTGGTGCCACGTGCTGATGGTTTAAGCACGGAGTGGGTGACTGTTCGTCCACTACCCGAATCGACACCAGCAGTAGATTTATTTTTATTAAAAACGGTGCGTGATAAGCCCGAGTGGTTGCCACGTCCTAAAAGTGGACCTTGGAAAAATTCAGCCACCGCTTGGCAGGAATTAAAATCTCTGACGACCCGACTCGATGTCGAAGGCGTGCAATGTGACGCCGTCGGTCATGTCTCCGAATGCACGCGCAGTGCTTTGGCTTGGTGGGACGGCCAACAATGGTCGATGCCTGCTGGCTCCACGGGTTGCCTCCCCAGCACGGCCGCAAATCAATTCAAAGGCGTGCTTCAACAGGCAAAAATCCCTTTGCAAGAAGTTGCAGTACCGTTTCCGCAAAAAGCTCAAAGCATTATTATTCTTCGATCAACTTTAGCGGGCGGTGCGTGCTTGGTGCATCAGGCTTACAAGCCCGACGGCCAGGTGGTCTGGCAGGCCTCCGCCGACCAATCGCTGGCGCTTGCTCAGCTCAACGCACTCCGCCACTGGCGTGCTCAGCGTTCAGTGAACTTGGCGTAAACCGGCAGGGCGGTTGAAAAGATAAACAAGGTTAAGAATCCAACGCTCACCAGGGCGGAGAGGGCCACTGCCACCAGCAGCGTTGCCAGCTTGGTTTCACCTTCAGTTTCTTTTTGGCGAAAAGCTTGAATCGCAATCCATGTGGCGATGGCACCCAGTGCGAGCAGGCCCACGAGCATTCCCGTGAAGTGATTAAAAAATAAGCCAGTGACAATCGGCAGGGCGCCGGGCTCGCCTTTAATGAGAGCCACAAAAACGGGCTGAGCGCGGAAGGTGACTGCACCGACGGCGGTAGGGAAGGCCGCGGTGAGAAAGACGGCTAGGGCTGCCACAATTTTTTGTTCCCGGGGGTTCATGCGGCGATGTTTAATGCCCACGTCTCGGGGTCAACGTCAGGATTCACCCTCGCTAATTAAACACTTTCCCCTACGTTTTTCTCTCATGGAGCCATGGTTTCTCTGGTCGGTCTTTATCCTGCTCAACGGTTCAGCCGCCGTTATCTCATTGGTCGCTGGAGTTGTTTCTGCCTTCTCGCCGGGTGAAATCGAAGAGCTTCGTCGGCGCGACGCCAAAGTGGCGATGGCTCTGGAGCGCTGTCGAGGCGATCAAGGCAACACCCTGGCTGCCTTCGAAGTTCTGACGGCCGCCTTTGTCGGCATGAGTGCGTTGCTTGGCGGGATTCTCATCGGCTCGCGCTTAATTCAACATGCTGATACGGGTTGGCAAATCGCCACCATTATTGCCAGCGCAATTATTGTCCTCTCGTTCTTCATGGCGTGGTTGACGGTGATGCTGCCGCGTAAATTAGGTATCCACTTTCGCATCCTACTGGCACCACGCATCACGCCGAGTCTCATGCTCGTACGTGGTGCAGCCTTTATTCTTCGCCGCTTAGGTAAGTTTCACGATACCATGGCGCCGCCGGAAGAGGCAGGTCACGATCGTGCTGACGCTGACATCGGCAGCCTCGCCCTCGCCGCGGCTCGCGAAGGTAAAATCACCCAAGCCGAAAGCACTTTGGTTGCGAACGCGGTGCGCTTAGATGATATTCCAGTTTCTCAGGTACTCACCCCGCGTCCAGTGGTCACCGCAATCGAGGTCGATTTGACCGTAGGCGATGTCTTACGACTCTTTCCTAATGTCCCTCACGGACGCTTGCCGGTTTGGGAAAATAATCCTGACCGTATTGTAGGTGTGGTTCGTCGCCGTGATATTCTCAAAGCCGCGGGTGAAGGTCGTCGCGATGTGAAGGTGCGCGAATTGATGGGCAAGGCTCACATCGTACCCGAGAACGCGACGCTTTCCGATGCACTGCATGACCTCGTCCGTGCTCACCACCACCTCGCCGTTGTCGTCGACGAATTCGGCGCTTTTGCGGGTGTGATTACCCTGGAAGATGTTTTTGAATCATTGCTCGGCGTCGAGATTTACGAGAAGGATGACCCGCACCCCGATATGCGCGAGCTCGCCCGTCAACGCGGTCACCGCGTGGGTCGACGAACCGGCGGCGATGCCCACTCACCTAAGTTATAATGTCCGTTGCCGCCGCAAGCTTCGCTTACTGGACGCATAACCTTGATCCAGTCGCTATCCGTTTTCCGGAGGGATGGGTCTTGCACGGAATCCATTGGTACGGACTCGCCTATGCCGCCGGATTCCTCGTTGCTGCTTTTTTGCTCTCTTACTGGCGACGGAAGGGTTTAACGCCGGTGGCGAGCGCAGTCGACGAATCGAGCTTAATCACCGCGGTCATGATGGGCGTTGTTTTGGGCGGTCGACTGGGCCACGTCTTGCTTTACGCTCGAGAAGAATTTTTGGCCGATCCCGCAATGGTATTTCGAGTTTGGCAAGGTGGCATGGCGAGCCACGGCGGATTCCTTGGCGTCATTCTCGCAGCTATTTGGTTCTCACAAACCCGAAAAGTTTCCTTTCTTAAAGTCGGGGATCTGCTCTGTGCGATGGCACCTGCCGGAATTCTTTTTGGGCGCCTCGCTAATTTTGTGAACGCTGAATTAGTGGGCCGGCCTTCGCAGGTCGCCTGGGCAGTTATCTTTCCGCACGAAGGCCCCGAGCCTCGACACCCCTCACAGCTCTACGAAGCATTGGGCGAAGGCTTGCTCCCCTTGCTTTGGGTGCTTTGGCGATTCCCCCAGAAACTTTCACCCGGTCGCCTGGCTGGTGAGTTCCTTTTAATTTATTCGGCCGCGCGTTTCGCCTCCGAATTTTTCCGACTGCCCGAGGACGGGTATATTTTTGGTTTAACCGCCGGACAGTTCTGGACGCTGCCGCTTGCGCTGTTGGGCCTCTGTTTAATTCTCCTGAGCCGTCGCAACTCGAATGATGTTGCCCGATAGGGTTGAGTTTGGGAGAAGCCCCTAAGCCATGATCACCGTTCCCTTGCTCGATCTCGCGCCGCAAAACGGTGCCCTTGAAGCGGCCTACGAAAGCACCTTCCGTGAAGTCATGCGCTCCAATGCCTTTATCATGGGTCCGCGCCTCGAGGCCTTCGAGAAGGCGTGTGCGGAAGCCTTGCAAGTGAAACACGCCATTGGCGTTTCTTCCGGAACCGACGCGTTGCTCTTGCCCTTAATGGCGCTGGGCATCGGCGAGGGCGACGAAGTCTTACTTCCCGCGTTTACTTTCTTTGCGACGGCTGGCTCTGTGGCTCGTCTCGGTGCGGTCCCGGTGTGGGTCGATGTCGACCCCCATACCTTTAATATTAATTTAGCCGATGCTGCCCGCAAAGTCGGTCCGCACACTAAGGCCATCATGCCTGTGCACCTCTTTGGTCAGTCGTGCGATCTAGGTGCACTGCGTGCCTTCGCCGCGGCACATAAACTATTTATTATTGAGGACGCAGCCCAATCAATGGGCGCGCGTTGGCAGGGTCAGTCGACCATGTCGGTCGGCGACTTTGGTGCCACGAGTTTTTTCCCTTCGAAAAATCTCGGTGGTTTTGGCGACTCAGGTCTAGTCACCACCCAAGACGATGCTTTGGCCGAGCGTGCGCGCATCCTGCGCGTCCACGGTATGCAGCCGAAGTATTACCATAAATTGATCGGCGCCAACTTCCGCATGGATCCATTGCAGGCCGCCTTGCTCCACATCAAGCTCCCGCATCTGCCCAGCTATAATTGTGCCCGCGCGGGCAATGCTGGCTTTTACCATACAACGCTTCGAGGTGCTCCTGGTATTGGTGAAAACCGACCTGGTGCGGGCGATGCCAAGATTTTGTTACCCGTTGATTTTAGCGGACAAGGCATCTGGAACCAATTCACGGTGCGTGTATTGCACGGCAAGCGTGATGCCCTAAAGGCGTTCTTAACGAACCGAAAAATCGGATGCGAAATTTATTATCCCGTGCCGCTGCACCGCCAGGAATGTTTTGCGGGCGTTGGACGCGGGGCGGACAGTGCGCCAGTGGCAGAATTACTTGCTCAACAAGTTCTGAGTATACCCGTGTTCCCCGAGATTACGGCCGAGCAACGTCAGTGGGTGGCGACTTCTTTGGCGGACTTCGCTGCAGGTAAGTCAGCCTAAGTGCTTAGCTTAGAAAAACCGAATCGTCTTCGCACGCATCTTCGCGTGCTCGTCGTCGGTGCAAGGCGCGTTCGTTGGGACGCCTGCAGCTTTATCGGTTGGTTGGACTAAGCCGTTCGCCAATAAATAAGCTTCCACTTCATCGCCAGAAACGTCGGCGAGCATCACGCCATTCACTTCGACGCAGGGTGAGAGGCGCTGACCTGTTTTCTCCACCATCTCGGCGTAGTTCGCAGGGTTGTTGATGATATCCACATCCTCAAAGGCTAAGCCATGTTTGCGCAACACGGCGCGTACACCATTGCTCCAGCCACAGCTGGGTTTAAGGTAGGCTTTAACGGTAGTCATACCCCTGCAATGTATGAACTTCGGTCAGAAATCAAGACCGACGGACCTTTTTTGCCGTCCCTGTTTCTGCCTGGGCCTCTTGCTGCTCGTACCAGAAGCCGATGCCGTGAATGGTGCGAAGGCAGTTCAATGGATTGCCGTAAATTTCAAACGCGTCGCGGATTTTCGCCACATATTGGTCGAGCGAACGGCTACGCACATTAGCATGTACGCCCCAGACCGCGTGGATGAGGCTGTTGCGACTGATGATGACGCCGGGGTTGGCGTGCAGGTGATAAAGAATACCGAGCTCTTTGCGCCCAAGCTTACAGCGCTTGGTCGGCGAAAAAACTAGCTCCAGTCGATCGGGGTGTACCTCGGCGCCGTTGAACTTAAAAGTGTTCGTCGCTAAATCCGCATTGCGCGTGAGCCGTCGGTCTTCGGAGATTTCACTACGGCGCAGAATGGTGTAGAGGCGTGCAATCAATTCTTCAGCGGAGTATGGCTTGAGAATAAAATCATCGGCGCCGGCGTTGAGGATTTCGACAATTTCAGCAACGTTCTTATTGGGGGATAGCATGATCACCGCCGGAGAGGCCGAGATTTTTCGAATCTGCTGAAGTAAAGTTAATCCACTCATGTCGGGTAACGCCGCACTCGTGATGACGCCGTGCACGTAGTGTTCGCTAATAAATTTTAGAGCCGTGACACCCTTATGAAAAACCTGCGTCAAAAAACCAGCAGCTTCTAATTTCTGGTCGAGCTCGGTCGCCAAACTTCGGTCCTCCTTAACAATGACAATGAGGGGTTTGAGTTTAGGGCTCATTTGGGTAGGCGGTATCCGGGGAGGAAATACACGTTTTATGCCCGAGGGGTATTCGGTGCATGCGTCCAACTTAAATATTTAGAGAGGGTTGCCAAGGATGGAAACCGTGCTTCAGTTAAATAGATGAATGCATCCGCTCAGACTAAACCAACGCCGCGTTGGGTGATAGTGGCGTTCCTTATTTTATTTATCGGGACCGCTGCGTGGGGTGGCTATGTCTTGGCGAAGAACGCCGAACTGCGCCAGGCTCGGCCGTCGTCCGATCCCATTGAGAACCGAAGTCTCTTCGGGCGGTGACAAATTTAAGCACCCCGAAGGGTGGGGCAGGCTGATAAATTTAGTATTTCCAAAATACTTGACCAAGGGGAGCCCGACCGTAAGTTCCGACTCTCCACCGAGTGCCCCCTTCGTCTAGCCCGGTCAGGACACCTCGTTTTCACTGAGGTAACTGGGGTTCGAATCCCCAAGGGGGCGCCAAGGTGG
>CANBWJ010000022.1 GCA_947373115.1 Opitutia bacterium
TGCGGCATGGGCCTGCTAATTGCTAAGGCACCGTGGAATAAGTAACAGCGAGAGTGCAAAGGTGTAAATCTCGACTTCGTCGCTGTGCAAAAGTGCAAAAGCGAGATAGAGTGAGTGCGCCAGTAGTTGTCGATTTAGGATGAAGGGTACGCGTGGACACCTTAGCGTTTTACACCTTTGCACTTTTCCACTTTTACACCGGCTCTTTGCTTTTACTTCCCCAACTCCTCAGATCGATTCTTTGCGGCAATCAAAGCGGAGGCTACAACTTCGCGAAATTTATGGGCGGCCAGTGCATCCAATCCCGCACGAGTGGTGCCGCCAGGCGACGTGACTTGATTGCGTAAAGCTTCTGGGGTTTCGCTCGAAGCAGAAAGCAATGCGAGTGATCCCGCAAACGTTTGGCGCACCAAGAGCTTCGCTTGCTCAGCCGTAAAACCTAAAGCAATCGCCGCCTCTTCATAGGCAGCCACATATTCAAAGAAGAAACCAGGGCCACTACCTGAGACTGCAGTCACGGCATCAAACTTACCTTCAGCCACATCGACAATTATGCCCAGGCCCGCCAAGGTCGAATCGATTAACGCTTGATCATTCGTCTGCAAAGGCTGCAACGCACAACGAGCAGTGATCCCCTGACCGATTGCACCAGGGGTATTAGGCATCGCACGCACAATATTACGTGCACCCGCAAAAAGTTTCTGAAGGGTTGCCAAGCGAGTGCCTGCCAAAACCGATAAAACGGCTTTGCCTTTGGTGAGTTCGCCATACGCCTTATCGAGGTTCGCAAATTGTTGTGGCTTACAAGCCACCACGACCACGTCCGCACCATTCAATAAATCAGCTGCGTCCTTAGCCAACCTCACACCGGCATCTTTCGACAGTTGAGCGGCCGAAGCACCCGCACCACCGAGTACCGAAATATCGGCGGCTTGGCAAACGCCCGAGCGCAACAAGCCACGCACCATGGCCCCTGCCATGCGTCCCGCGCCGATGAATGCGAATTTTGCCATAACTTTTCTTATAGAGAACGCACGGCCGCATCAAGCACCGTACACGCCTTATCGATATCGACCCCCTCATGGGCGGTGGAAAGAAAAGCGGTTTCGTAGGGCGAGGGGGCTAAATATACACCGTGTTCCAAGGCATAGCGGAAAAGTTTGCGGTAGTGATCCCCGTTCGAGGCGATGGCCTGATCATAATTGCGGACTTTTTGATCATTGAAGAACAATGAGAACATTGAGCCCACCTGGGGAACCTGCAAAGGGATACCCTTGGCGTTAGCGGCACTCAAAAGCGTGTTGCGCACACGCTGACCCAAGGAATTGAGTCGGCCGAATGGATTTAGTTTCTGTAATTTTCTTACCGCTGCGATTCCCGCCGCCATCGCCAATGGATTACCGCTGAGTGTCCCTGCTTGATAAACGGGGCCCAGCGGCGCGAGCTTGTCCATAATCTCTGCTTTGCCACCGAACGCACCCACCGGAAGTCCGCCTCCGATAATTTTACCCAAGCAAACGAGGTCGGGCACCACGCCATGCAATCCTTGCGTACCTGCCAGCGATAAACGGAAACCCGTCATTACTTCATCAAAGATTAAGACTGCTCCATGCTTAGTGCAGAGCTCGCGCAGACCGGCGAGGAAACCTTCGTCCGGTAAAATGAGTCCGACGTTCGCCGGATAAGGCTCCACAATGACACCGGCAATTGCCCCCACATTCGCGGCAAAGATTTCGGCCAATGCCGGCAGGTTGTTATACTCGGCCACTAAGGTGTCGGCGGCCGTACCAGGCGTGACGCCAGCTGAATCGGGATTACCCTGCGTTAATGCCCCCGAGCCGGCCTTCACCAAAAGTGAATCCACGTGACCGTGGTAACAGCCCGAAAATTTTATAATCTTAGAACGTCCGGTATAACCACGTGCCAAACGAATGGCCGACATTGTTGCTTCCGTTCCGCTGTTGGTCATGCGCACTTTTTTAATCGCAGGCACGCATTGCAGAATCAATTCCGCCATCTCGACTTCTAATGGATTCGGCGTGCCGAAACTCGTACCGCGTTCCAACGCTTCTTTGATCGCCTGACGAATATCGGGGTCGTTGTGACCGTGAATCGCGGGACCCCAGGTTAACACAAAGTCTACGAGCTCCTGCCCGTCGGCCGTGGTGAGTCTGGCCCCATTCGCGGACTGCGTAAAGAAAGGCGTACCGCCGACCGACCTAAAAGCACGCACCGGTGAATTAACCCCACCAGGGATCATCCGCAGTGCCCGTTGAAAAAGTTGTTCCGAAGCGTTCACCCCTCAAGACCTACAAAGTCAGCCCCTCGGGGCAAGGGCGATTCAATGCCACCTTAGGTTCTTAATTAAAATAAAAAGGGCCAGGGTCTCACGACCCCAGCCCTTGTTTGGCTAACGGATTAACGCTAAGTCTTATTTCTTATCTTCGTCCACAACCTCGAAGTCTCCGTCGACGACTTTGCCGTCCTTCGACTTCTTCTTCTCGCCGTCGGCAGTACCTTCTGCGCCCGGCTGAGCTTGTTCGCCTTGCTTAGCAGCATCGGCGTAAATCGCCTGGGCCGCTTCAGTGAGCGGAGTCATAATAGCCTCGTGAGCTTTTTGGAATTCTTCAGCGGTGGCGCCTTCTTTCTTTAAGAGCTCTTGGCCTTCCTTGATGGCGGCTTCTGAGCGAGCCTTAGTGTCGCCAGGGAACTTGTCGCCATTGTCCTTAATTTGCTTTTCAGCCTGGAAGATAATCGCATCGAGTTGATTGCGGGCTTCGGCCGACTCACGCGCCTTCTTGTCTTCGTCGGCATGCAGTTCAGCTTCTTTACGCAGCTTCTCAACTTCTTCCTTAGAGAGACCCGAGGAGCCTGTGATCGAAATCTTTTGTTCCTTACCCGTGCCCTTATCAGTCGCTGAGACATGGAGAATACCGTTCGCATCAATATCGAAGGTGACTTCGATTTGAGGTGTGCCACGTGCGGCGGGCATAATGCCATCGAGCTTAAAGGTACCGAGCTTCTTATTGTCCTTCGCCATCGGGCGCTCGCCCTGAAGAATCACAATATCCACCGCAGGTTGGTTATCCGCAGCGGTCGAGTAGACCTGAGATTTCTTGGTAGGAATCGTGGTGTTGCGATCAATCATCGAAGTCGAAACGCCACCCATGGTTTCAATCGATAGCGTCAGCGGCGTGACGTCGAGCAGGAGAACGTCTTTAACGTCGCCCTTTAAGACACCAGCTTGAATCGCGGCACCAATCGCCACGACTTCATCAGGGTTCACACCTTTGTGCGGTTCCTTGCCAGCGAGACCGCGGGCAATTTCAATAATCTTCGGCATGCGCGTCATACCACCGACGAGCACGAGCTCATCGACTTCGCTCATCTTCAAGCCCGCATCCTTTAAGCAGGATTCAAAAGGCTTACGCGTACGCTCCGAGAGGTCATCACAAACCTTCTCCATCTGAGCGCGCGAAAGCGTAACGGTTAAGTGCTTGGGACCTGAGGCATCGGCCGTAATAAAGGGCAGATTGATGTCCACGGAGTTCGAAGACGACAGGGCAATCTTCGCCTTTTCGGCTTCTTCTTTTAAGCGCTGACGGGCCATAGCGTCCTTCGAGAGATCGATACCGCTCTCAACCTTAAAGCCGTCAACGAGCCATTGAATGATGCGTTCATCCCAATTATCGCCACCGAGTTCGGTGTCGCCATTCGTGGCCTTCACTTCAAATACGCCGCCACCGATTTCTAAAATCGAGACGTCGAAAGTTCCACCACCTAAATCGTAAACGGCAATCTTCTCATCGCCCTTCTTATCGAGACCATAGGCCAACGATGCAGCCGTGGGTTCGTTGACAATGCGTAAGACTTCGAGACCGGCAATCGTGCCCGCATCCTTAGTTGCTTGGCGTTGCGAGTCATTAAAGTAAGCAGGCACCGTGATGACAGCCTGAGTAACTTTCTCGCCGAGGTACGCTTCTGCATCGGCTTTCAACTTCGCCAAAACCTTGGCGGCAATTTCTTCGGGAGCAAAAACGCGTGGCTTACCGTCAACTTCGCATTCGATAGCGGCGTCGCCGTTTTTACCTTCGACCACTTTGTAGGGAAGCTTTGAGGCAATGTTTTTTACTTCGGCAAATTTTCGTCCGATTAAACGCTTGGCCGAGAAAACCGTGTTCTTCGGATTCGTCACAGCTTGGCGCTTAGCGGCCTGACCGACGAGGACATCGCCAGTCTTCGTGAAGGCGACTACCGAGGGTGTCGTGCGTGCGCCTTCTGAATTGGCAATGACGACTGACTCGCCTGCCTCCAGAATGGCCATGCATGAATTGGTGGTTCCAAGATCGATTCCGATAATTTTACTCATTGTTTTAGTGTGGGTTGTGTAAGCTTTATAGGCAGAGGTTGTGCCAAGGCCTAAAACTGCGGATTTCCACGATAATCCGCCTATTGCCCTTATTAATCACCCCCATTAAGAGGGCAAAACGACAATTTGTCCCAGTTGTTTAGAGTCACTTCTGTCACCGCCCGCCCTTCTCCGTTGCCCTTCCGCCCACGACTACCTATCTCCCACCTTCCATGTCGAAGCCACTCGACCAGTCCGTTCGCCTCCGTCGCCTCCGTGCCTCGGCCGCCATCCGCTCCATGCTCACCGAAACCACGGTTGAACCCCGTCAGCTCATCCAACCCCTTTTCGTCACCGAAGGCGCCGCCCTCGAGCCCATCGCTTCGCTCCCAGGCATCAATCGCATTCCTCTCAGCCAACTCGCCGCCCACTGCGCCGAATTACAGAAACTCGGCATCCATGGTGTCGCCCTCTTTCCTAAAATCGAAAACTCGCGCAAGACCGCCGAAGGCGCCGAGGCCCTCAATCCCAACAACCTCGCACTCCGCGCCATTCGCGAAGTGAAACAGAAGTGCCCGGGAGTTATCATCTTCGCCGATATCGCACTGGATCCTTACACGAGTCACGGACACGACGGTATTCTGAATACTAAAGGTGACGACGTGGATAACGATCTCACCCTGCAGTCACTCGTTAAAATGTCGTTGCTCACCGCCCAAGCGGGAGCCGACTTCGTTGCACCGTCCGACATGATGGACGGTCGCATTGGCGCCATTCGCCAAGCCCTCGATGCCAATGGCCACACGGCCACCGGTGTTCTCGCCTACTCCGCCAAATTCGCCTCCGCTTTCTACGGCCCGTTCCGCGACGCCGTCGGCAGCACCCGTAAAAACGGCGAAACCCTCTCGAAGGCCTCATACCAAATGAACCCCGCGAATCGTCGCGAGGCCATTCGCGAAGCCCTGCTCGATGCCGCCGAAGGTGCCGATATCTTAATGGTCAAACCCGCGGGCGCCTACCTCGACATCATTCGCGATGTCCGTGAAACCAGCAACCTCCCTCTCGCTGCCTACCAAGTTTCCGGCGAATACGCTCAACTTCACGCCGCCGCTGAAAAGGGCTGGCTCAACTTGCGGGCAACACGCGATGAATCCCTCTTGGCCATTCGCCGTGCCGGCGCCGATTTAATTCTGACCTACTTCGCCGAAGCTTACGCTCGAGACCACGCGTCACGCTGATGGCCGCTCCACAAAATCACCCACGCGATCCACTTCACGGGGTGACGCTGGAAAAAGTTTTGCAATACTTAGTCGAAAAACACGGCTGGCACGAAATGGGTCACCGCATCCCCATCCGCTGTTTTCTTTTTGATCCATCCATCAAATCAAGTCTCACTTTTCTACGCAAAACCCCATGGGCACGCGAGAAAGTCGAAGCCTGGTACGTGGTCGATGTGCGCGGCGGCTTCGGCAGTGGGCCGATGCCCGAGCGTAAATAAGACCGCACACGTCGGTCGCTTCTCCTTGCACTCAGGGCAGAGCTTTGCCTTAACAAAGCCCTGTCATGCACCTTAAAATTGCAATCCTCCCTGGCGATTACATCGGACCCGAAGTAATGGCCGTCGCCATTCCGGTCCTGGAGAATGTCCTGAAAAAATCAGGCCACACCCTTGAGTATTCTGTGCACGACGTGGGCGGTGCGGGCATTGATAATCATGGTAAAGCACTGCCCGATTCTACCCTCGAGGCCTGCCGCGCTGCCGATGCGATTCTCTTTGGTTCCGTGGGCGGACCTAAGTGGGAAAAGCTTCCCCCTAAAGAACAACCTGAACGCGCTTCACTCCTGCCACTGCGTAAACACTTCCGACTTTTTGCGAATGTACGTCCAGGTTTACTTCTTAAAAATCTGATCGAGACTTCACCCATTCGCGCTGACCGTATCCCCAATGGCGTCGACATGGTCTGCATTCGCGAACTCACGGGCGGACTTTATTTCGGCGCGAAATCGACCACCACGCTGGCCGATGGAGACATCGAAGCCATCGACACGATGGTCTATCGCAAATCCGAAATCGAACGTATCACCGATGTCGCCATCGCCACCGCACGTGCTCGTCGCAAGCACATCACCTTGGTCGACAAAGCCAACGTACTCGAGACCTCCGTGCTCTGGCGTAAAGTGGTCGGCGATCGCATCAAGGCCACCGCCCCCGATATCACCCTCGCCTTTATTTATATCGATAATGCAGCAATGCAAATGGTGCTAAAGCCCGGTCAGTTCGATGTGGTCCTCACCGAAAATATGTTCGGCGACATCCTCTCGGATGAGATGGCTGTGGTTTGCGGCTCCCTCGGCATGATGGCTTCCGCTTCGTTAGGCATGGACATCAACCGCCACGGTAAGGGCTATGGCCTCTATGAGCCATCGGGCGGCACAGCTCCAGACATCGCCGGCCAAGATAAAGCCAACCCATGTGCCCAAGTTCTTTCCGTTGCCCTCATGCTCCGTCATTCCTTCGGACTCGAAGCCGAGGCCAAAGCCATTGAGCTCGCGGTTGAGAAGACGGTGGCTGACGGCATTCGCACAGCGGATATCGCAGGCGGCGCCAAAGCGGTGGGCACTAAGGCCATGGGCCAAGCGATTCTCGTCCGTCTGTAATGGACGAGTCTGCCAGACTGCGGGCCGAGGAAAGACGTCGCGAAGCAGTCTGCAGTCCCTTCATGCGCATCCCGCGCTTCCCCGTCGATGTGGCACGTGAGCTTCTCGATGCCGGCTACTATCGCATCGACCAATTACTTGGGCGTTCCGCGGAATCGCTCGTCGAAGAGATTCGCCAAAAAAATAACCTCAAACCTAAAGCCTATTTTTTACCTGCCCTGCGCATGGCCATCTATTTTGCCGAAACGCCCACACCCGACGCTAAAAAACTTTTCTTGGATCAGTGGGCTTAGGCCACCAGGGACTTCTTAGCGTTAATCTGGTTCATCCAATAGGACAACGTCAGACGATTGAGGTCGAAAGTGCGCTGGGAAAAATCGGCGAGCACTTTCTTTAAGTTGTCCTCCGTCACTTCACTCCAGTCCTGCACGATATAAACGGGTAAGCCTTCAAAAAGACCATCGATTGGCGAGGTGCGGACAATTGGTATACACCCTAAACACAAAGCCTCCCATGTACGATGACAGTCCAGGCCATTTCCATGTGGCGAAATCACAAAAGCATATTTGACCTGATTTTCCCATGTTGTTTTGCGATCAGTGCGTTGCGGCTCGTAATCAACCAGGGACGGCGAAATTAACTCTTTGGCACGAAGTCGGTCCGCACCATATTTTGTCGTCATCTGAAAATGGAAATTGGCGTGAGCCTTCAACCTCCGCTGTGCCAACGGCAAAGCCTCGCGACTAATTTTCTGCAACACCTGCTCCTGCTCGACGGGAGAAATTTGCGCCCCCCAGTGAGTAAGGCCTTGCGACATCGTATGATAGTCGAGACCAATCGGGATTTGCGAAAACTTCGGGTGTCGCACGACGCCATTCTGGGCGAACCAATGTAGAATCTTAGGGTTCTCGATGAAGCTTAAAAAGTCCCGTTCGCTTGCGAAAATATTCGTCGGGGCATCTTCATCCGCATCACCCGTGACCAAAACAATCGGACAAGGTATTTGCTCCAAACGATTAGCAATTTGGCCCGCCGCAGACGTGCAAAGGTAGGCCGTTGCCCCAGGTTTTAACTTGGACAAATCGTAATTAATTATTTGGGAGACACTTGAGACCGGCGTGGCACTGTATAAGTCGCAAGACTTCATGACGCCCCGTGAACTCACGAAGTAACAATCGTTTTCAGCAAGCAGGTCGCTCATTTAACACTGGCAAATGTAGGGCAACCCGCAGTATATCCCAGCAAATAAATTAAAGATCCACCCCCCAACGGTTGACAGTTAAAATCGGTTAGAGTTAATTTCACATCCACCCATCTGCCCATGCAGCATTACCTCTTACCCGATTGGTTTTCAGGAAATATTGCTAACTTTCTCGAAATCAAATCACGACTACCTCAGCGTAAACGGGTCCTCGAAATCGGGTCATTCGAAGGTCGCTCCAGTTGCTGGTTATTGCAAAATTTTCTAGAAACCGATGGTACGCTTGTCTGTCTCGACACCTTTCAAGGCTCCCCCGAGCACACCGAGATTGAATTGTCGGGTCTTTTTGATCGTTGGCAAAATAACGTACAAAGTGTGCGTTTGCCCAATCAAACCTGCGTTGCACATGTCGGAAAGTCCTATCAGGGCCTAGCCCACGTCATCACCCAAAACGAAACCTTCGACTTCATCTATGTCGATGGAAGTCATACAGCCCCAGATGTGCTAGCAGATGCATGCATGACTTGGGGCCTCCTTCGAGTGGGCGGCATCGTCTTATTTGATGATTATCAATGGCCCGATACCATGGGCGCCCTTAATTGCCCTAAGCCAGCGGTTAATGCTTTTGCTCAAATTTACGCGGATCACGGAAAGGTCATCATCTCCAACTACCAACTCGCCATTCAAAAGCTGAGTTAAGTTTTTCGTCATGTCGAATAACGAAATCATCCCACCCGAAGTCAGCAATGATGCCTTCTACCATGCGCTAGTTACGTGTGCGATTCGACCCGACATTAAGACCATCTTGGAAATTGGCTCATCCAGCGGCGAGGGAAGTACGGAGGCCTTCGTAAAAGCCATTCGACAACGCCCCGATCGTAACACCGTAAAGTTGTTCTGCATGGAAATTAGTCAGGCGCGTTTCCAGAAACTGACTGAGAATTACCGACAAGATTCCTTCGTTAAACCCTATCGACTCTCTTCCGTCCGGATTGATCAATTCCCCAGCCGAGATGACGTGATTAACTTTTATCAGAATACCCAAACAAATCTCAATCTCTTCTACCCGCTCGACCAGGTCCTAAGCTGGCTGGAACAAGACCTGGCTTACATTCGGGAGAGCGGCCTTGATGCATGCGGCATCGAAGTAATTAAAAAGGAACAAGGCATTGAGTTCTTTGATATGGTCTTAATTGACGGCTCTGAATTCACCGGAAATCTTGAACTCAGTCTTTTACTTGGAGCTAAAATCATCGCCTTGGATGACATCAACTCACTGAAGTGCTATTTCGCTTATGAATTTCTAAGCCAAAACCCCGCCTACCGAGTTATCGCACGCGATATTTCCTTACGTAACGGTTTCGCAATTTTTGAGAGAGTTTCCTAGGTGTCGCCAATTACCTTTCCGCAGCCTTAGCTAAAAATCTACCGGCAGGAATTGCTAATTTGGTACTTTGGATAGGTTAGAGTTATGCCCACCTCCATCGTCATACCCGTCATGACCTTGGGCAATTGCGTGCTCCTACCGCAGCAATTACTGCCGTTACGCATCTTCGAGCCGCGCTACCGCCTCATGCTTAAAGAGGCCTTAGCTTCGCACGGGATGTTCGCCATTTCACTGCTCGATGATTCTGCAATTACGTTAGACAACCCCGAACCACCCCACTCCTTCACCTGCGTTGGCCGCATCGCCAATCACCTCGAACATGACGATGGCACGTCGCACTTGATCATCGAAGGCCTGCGTCGCGCCCGCGTACTCAATGTCGAGCGCTCACTTCCCTACCCGCGACTCACCATTGCGCCCGTTGTGGACGAACCTCACCACGATTCCATCGCGACGGTACGTGACGTCGCCCGCATTCTCTCCTACTCGGAAAAGATTGTTGAATCCATTGGTCCCGACGCCGAACCATTGATCAATCGATTTAATAGCCTGACCAACCAGCCCAGCGTGCTTGCCGACGCCGTGGCCGGCCACCTCATCGAAGACGCCGATGTACGCCAAAAACTACTGGAATGTCTTTCGGTCGAGCGACGGCTTAAGATGGTGGCCGATGAATTAGCCATACTGGATGCCGAAAGACTGATCGACGGATTAGATAAAGACGCCCCTCAAGGACTTAATTAAAAGTTGGAGACCGGTAAAAAGGTAGAATCCTCAAGTTTATCGGGGTATTAGCACCTTTCTCTTGCAACTTGGAATCATTCCAACTCAGTGGGTGTTTAGAATGATTCAAAACCTCAACGAACACCAAAAGGAAGACCTCCAAGAAGCCCTGGCTCACGGCGGCCAAAAGGTCACACCCCAACGTGAAGTCGTGTATGCCGTCCTCCTCGCCAAACGCGACCACCCGACCGTTGACGAAGTTTTTCAACGAGCCCGCGAATCCATGCCCGGCCTCTCCCTCGCCACAGTCTATAATTGCCTCGAAACCTTCGTGGGCTGCGGACTCGTCCGTCAAGTAAACCACGAACGCGAGTCTACCCGCTACTGCCCCAACCTCGCCCCTCACGCCCACTTCCGCGACGAGTCCACCGGTCGCGTCCATGATATCGAATTACCCGATCATGTACTCACCACTTTACGATCCCTTCTCCCCTCCGGCTTTGAAACCGAAGCGATTGAAATCAGCTTCCATGGTCACACTAAAAACTCCCGCAACCACACTTCTAACTAATTTCTCCAATGCCCGACTCACTCGTTATTAAAAACCTGAACGCCTCCATCGGCGATCGTGCCATCCTCAAAGACTTCTCTTTGACGGTACCTAAAGGCGAAGTCCACGCCATCATGGGACCCAATGGCACCGGTAAAAGCACCCTCGCCAAGGTCCTCGCCGGCCACCCGGATTACACGGTGCAATCCGGCGAAGCCTTTATCGACGGCGAACAAATCATCGGCCAAGAGCCCGATGCGATCGCCCGTGCCGGCCTCTTCCTGGCCTTCCAATACCCCAGCGAAATCCCCGGTGTCACCATTGCGAATTTTATTCGTGCCGCCATCGTTGCCCGCCAAGCCAAGGGCGCGCCGTTCGATGCCAAAGCCTACTACGCTGAGCTCTACGCCAAAATGGACGCACTCAAGATGGATCGCAAATTCACCGCCCGTTTCGTGAACGAAGGTTTCTCCGGCGGCGAAAAGAAACGCTGCGAAATCCTCCAGCTGATGATGCTCAAGCCGAAGTACGCGGTGCTCGATGAAACCGACTCGGGTCTCGATATCGATGCATTGCGCATCGTCTCCGAAGGCGTCAATCGCCTCCGCGGACCAGACATGGGCTTCCTCGTCATCACTCACTACCAGCGCCTCCTTGAATACATTGTGCCCGATCGCGTACACATCATGTACGATGGTCGCATCGTCCACAGCGGCGATAAAGACCTTGCCCTCGAACTCGAAGCCAAGGGCTACGATTGGGTTAAAAAAGACCTCGCCTCCGCCTAAATACCATGGCCGAAATCGAAGAATCCCAAGCCCAGCGCGACGCCATTGCGGTCGATCGCACCAAGGGCGATTTTAAGTACGAAGAAAACTATGCCTTCGACGCTGGCATCGGCTTGTCCGCCAAAGTCGTCGATTACATTTCTAATGTAAAAGGCGAGGATGCCTGGATTAACGAGTTCCGCCAAAAAGCGCTCAAGGTTTTCAACGACCTTCCGATGCCTACCCACTGGGCAACCGAAGATTTGAAGAACATCAAGTTCGACGAGATTCGTTACTACTTATCCAAAGGCCAAAAAGCCAGCCGCACCTGGGAAGAAGTTCCAGATGATGTAAAAGAAACTTTTGAACGACTCGGCATTCCCGAAGCGGAACGCAAATTCCTCGCTGGTGTTGAAGCACAATTTGACTCCGAAGCCGTGTACTCACGTATGAAAGATGAGATGTCCAAACTCGGCGTCATCTTCTGTGGCCCTACCGAAGGCCTGCGCGATCACCCCGAAATTTTCCGTAAGTGGTTCGGCAAAGTGATTCCCACTGGCGACAATAAATTCGCAGCCCTTAACTCCGCCGTGTTTTCGGGCGGCTCCTTCATTTACATTCCTAAGGGCGTAAAAGTCGCGCAACCCCTTCAGGCGTATTTCCGGATTAACGCCGAAAACTTCGGTCAATTCGAACGCACCCTGATCATCGCCGACGAAGGCTCAGAAGTAACCTACATGGAAGGTTGCACCGCACCTAAGTTTGAAACCGCCACCCTGCACTCCGCGGTGGTTGAACTCGTTGCACTCAAAGGTGCCAAGATTCAATACATCACCGTTCAGAACTGGTCGGCCAATGTCTTCAACCTCGTCACCAAGCGAGGCGTAGCCGAAGAAGATGCCGAGGTCCGCTGGATCGATTGCAACATCGGCTCCCGCCTCACCATGAAATACCCTGGCGTCGTCCTCCGCGGCAAACGTGCGCGCGGTGAAGTGCTCTCAATTGCTTTAGCGAACGACGGACAGCACCAAGACACGGGTGCCAAGATGATTCACGCGGCCGACGACACATCATCGAACATTATCGCTAAATCCATTTCCGTTGGTGCGGGTCGCTCGACCTATCGTGGCCTCGTGCACATTCCCAAGACTTTGCGTAACTGCAAAAACAATACGGAGTGCGACGCCCTACTAATCAACGAACACAGTCGCACCGATACCTATCCTGCCATTTCAGTGCGCGGCCAAAAGAACTCCGTCCAACACGAGGCCAGCGTCTCCAAGGTCTCGGCCGAACAAATCTTCTATATGATGCAGCGCGGACTCACCGAAGGTGAAGCAATGTCCCTCGCGGTGAATGGTTTCGTCAACGACCTCGTGAAAGAATTCCCGATGGAATACTCGGTCGAATTAAAACGCCTCATCGAACTACAAATGGAAGGCTCGGTCGGTTAATCATGACCACACTTACTTCCATGCCTTCCGGTATTCTCGACGCCTCCCTGCAACAAAACGAAACCAAGCGTTTCGCCGGTAACGATTGGTTCATCCAATTGCGCCAACTGGGTTGGAAGAATTTTGAGGCCCTACCTCTCCCCAAACGCGATGATGAAAAGTGGCGCTTCTCCGACACTCGTTCGCTTTCATTGGCCGACTTCACTGTTGCCGCCGCCCCGAGCGATGCCGACACCGCTAAGTTAATCGGCCAATCACACTTCATTACACGTCCCGCTGGACTCATCATTCACATCGATGGCCACTGCGTGCTACGCCCTGTCATCGCCCCTGAGCTCGCTGCACAAGGTGTTAAATTCGAATCACTCGAAGACGCCCTGCGCCATCACCCCGCCCTACTCAAAGAGTTCCTCCTCAAACACGAAGCGAATCTCGGTGGCGCAAAATTCCTCGCCCTGCACCAAGCTTGGTTACGTGCCGGCTACGTACTTCACGTTCCCAAAGGTGTCGAAATCACACAACCTTTCGTCTCCGTCAATTGGACACTCACCGAAGGCGCCGCCATCTTCCCGCACGCCCTCGTCGTCGCTGGCGATCACGCCAAGGTTTCGATACACGAGTTCAATCTCTCCGCACTCCCCGATCAACGTGCCCTCGCCATTTCGGCAGCCGACTTACACGCCGGCACTGGTGCCCATATCTCACGCTTCGCCGTGCAAGCCTGGGGCAAGAACGCTCAATCCTTTGAAATCGCCAATACCTGCGGCGGTCGCGATGCGCTCATCACCTCGGTTAATGCCGCTCTCGGATCTCGCCGTGCACGCCTCGAAAACACGGTTCGCATCGAAGGCCCCGGTGCCGACGTTCGACTCTACGGCATCAGCGTTGCCACCGGTGAACAGGAATTCGATCAACGCACCTTACAGATTCACTCGGCCGGCAAAGCCAAGTCCGACCTGCTCTTCAAAAACGTCTTACTTAATAAGGCCCGTACGATTTTCTCGGGCTTAATTAAAGTAGCACCCGATGCGCAGCAAACCGATGCGTATCAGACCAATCGCAACCTGCTACTTTCACCCGAAGCCGAAGCGGATTCACTACCCGGACTCGAGATAGAGGCCAACGATGTGAAGTGTTCACACGGCGCAACCACCGGACAAGTTAACCCCGAAGAACTTTTCTACCTACTCGCTCGCGGTATCCCATTAGCCGTCGCTCAAGAATTGCTTGCCGAAGGTTTCCTTGAAGAAGTCCTCTCTAAAGTAGACAATGAAGAAGCTGCTGCGGTGGTGCGCGAAATGTTCCGCCAAAAATTCCACACTGCCTAAGCTATGAGCGACGACACCACTGGCCAACGCCACATTCCCAGCTCTAACGATCGCAATTTAACGCGCGACGTCCAAGCAACCGTGATTCCGGCGGGTGACCCCGCCGTCTTACCCGCTGGCACCAAGGTGAATATCACCCACCGACTCGGCGGTAATTTCACCGTCGTGTGCGACTCTGGCATGTTCCGCATCCGCGGCTCCGATGCCGATTCCCTGAGCGAACCCATTCCGTCCGACTCCAATGAAGCCGAAGGCAAAACCGACGCCCATGGTTCCATCGGCACCGCTGAGCACCCCGGTCACCACGGCAAGCCCAGCGACGAATCCATTTGGGCTCAGCTCAAGACTGTCTTCGACCCCGAAATCCCCGTTAACATTGTCGACCTCGGCCTCGTGTACTCCTTACAAGTCGAACCCATCGAAGGTTCAGCCGATCGCCACAGCGTCACAGTGGCCATGACACTCACCGCACCTGGTTGCGGCATGGGACCCGTCATCGCCGAAGACGCACGCAACCGCGTGCTCACCGTACCCGGCGTCAATCGTGCCCAAGTCAGCATCGTCTGGGACCCACCTTGGACCCAGTCGATGATTTCCGAAGACGGTAAAATGCAGTTAGGGCTGATTTAATTTCGAAGTGTCCGTCGAAGTCCCTCCGCCTCTCAATCCGTACGATCCGGAATACATTGCCCGCAGCAATCGGGCAATCTTAGTGGGCCTCCAACGCCCCGAAGACACGGCCGAAGAAGCCCAAGCACTACTCAACGAGCTTCACGAACTCGTGAGTAATCTCGGCGTAGAAATCCGCGATGCGGTCATTGCGAAAATCCGCGAAGAAAGCCCACGCCACCTCGTGGGCTCAGGGAAGATGGAAGAAATTGCGGCGCTCGCCCGCTCACGCGAATGCGGACTGATTATTTTCGACGACGCCCTCTCGCCCGCGCAACAACGGAACTGGGAAAAAGATTCGCAGGGACTACGGGCCATCGATCGCCAAGAAATCATTTTAGATATTTTTGTTTCGCGCGCCAAAACTAAAGAAGCGGTACTACAAGTTGAACTCGCAAAACTACAACAACAACTCCCGCGTCTAAAAAGACTTTGGTCTCACCTCGATCGTCAACGCGGCGGCGGCGCCATGCAACGCGATGCGGGCGAAACGCAGATGGAAATGGATCAACGGAAAATTCGTGATAAAATTGCTAAAGTCCGTCGCGACCTCGCCGCTGTCGTTGCCCAACGTGCCACCCAGCGTAAACAACGTCACCGCGTCCCCCTCCCGACTTTCTCCATCGTTGGGTATACTAACGCTGGTAAATCTTCGCTCCTTAATCGACTCACCGGCGCCAGCGTTCTCGCCGAAGATAAACTCTTTGCCACGCTCGATCCCACCACCCGTCGCTTAAAACTTCCCTCCGGTCGCGCCATTCTCGTCACCGACACGGTAGGCTTCGTTCGTCGACTGCCCCACACGCTCGTCGAGGCCTTTAAAGCCACCCTCGAAGAAGCCGTACAGGCCGACTTCCTGATTCACGTCGTCGACCTTTCTTCGCCTGAACGCGTGAAGCATGCCCAGACAACACTGCAGGTGCTAATGGACATCGGAGCGGGTGATCGTCCGATTATCACCCTTCTCAATAAGGCCGACCTGGCAGATGAGGCGACCCGTGCCGAAGCCCTCGCTGCCCACCCGGGCGCTATTCTCATCAGCACCCTCACCGGCGAAGGTATTCCCCGCCTCCTCCAAACCCTCGAAGATTGCGCCTCGGAGAATGACCTCAAGCTGACCCTCTTCATTCCGCACGATCAGTATAGCCAGCTCTCGAAGCTCTACGCCTCAGCCTCCATCCTTTCCGCCAAAGCCGAAGACAACGGCACCCGCGTCGTTGCCATTATCCCTGAACGCATGCAGGCCGGTTTCTTACCTTGGGCCCTTAAAAATTAAGCAGGGGCAACTTTTCATCCTGTTAAGGGTTAAACTTTTCAAGTAATACCTTAACCATGCTTCGCTTATCCCTACTTAGCTTACTCTGCGTCTCCTCCTTTGCTTTTGCGGCTGACGACCCAAAGACCGCTGCCCGTCTCGCTACCTTTACGAAAGATATTAAACCCGTCCTCGATAAGAGTTGCGTTAGTTGCCACGGCAAAGACGGCAAGAAGCCTAAAGGTGGCTTCAATGCAACCACCCTCGAAGGCATCGAAAAGGGCGGCAAAGAAGAAGGCAAAGGCATTACCTGGGGAGACTCAGAAAAGAGCTCACTCTACCGCCTCTCCTATCTCGGTGCCACGGCACGCAACGAAGATATGGCGATGCCCCCCAAGAAGGATAAAAATCACGAGCCACTCACCGCCGATCAACTGGCGAAGCTCAAGGCTTGGATTGAAGCCAAGTAGCCAAACTAAACCCACAACTGAGTTTGTGGGTTTTTAATTGGGAACCGTCGTTCCCTCACTTGACCCCGCTCAGCGTTTGTCGCATTCTTAGTTAACCCCAACCCACTATGAGCGAACGACGAGCCCTCGGTCTTCCGTTAAGACTTCTCTTAACGATTACCCCCAACCTCGCTCTCGTTGTCGCGGCTTGTTACCTGCCCGCCGACGGCATCGCACGCGGACCCGCCCTATTTTCAATCATCGGCAATTTTCATATCATCGCCCTCCACCTGCCTGTCGCCCTCTTAATCATCATTCCTCTCTTTGAACTGCTGGATTGGAATCAACACGCGCAAACGGGCACCCGCCGACTGAGCATGCTGGCCGCCATCAGCACCTGGGCAGCCGCTATTCTTGGCATCATCTACGCTCACTACAACGGCTTTGATGGTGATGACGTACAATTACACCTCTGGACTGGAATAGCGGCCTCATGCCTCGCTTCTACTTCATGGCTTCTCCTTCACCAAGGCCGCACCACGCGCCTAACTTTCCAATTCCTCAGTATCTTTGCGATGTTCTATGCGGCACACATCGGTGGCGAAATGGTGCATGGCGAAGACTTTCCCTTGAAAGCCAATAAGGTTTCCAAAGAACTACCCTAATGTTT
>CANBWJ010000023.1 GCA_947373115.1 Opitutia bacterium
AGTGAAGCATCGGCATCTTCAAAACTCCAACCTTGGTGCTCCAGTTTTTTCACTTCATCTAAGGCCGCCCGCGTTGACGGCGCATCCTTATCCAACTCGATGCCCAATTCGGTCGCTTTCAGTAAAAGATTACTCCGACCCGATTGATCACTCACTAAAACATCTCGAGCATTTCCCACTTCCGTAGGGTCTACATGTTCGTAAGCCGAAGAAAATTTTCTTACCGCATCGACGTGCGTGCCTCCCTTGTGCGCAAATGCCGCCGCACCGACCCACGGACGGCGAGGGTCAGGGGCTTGATTCGTCACGCCATCGATAAAACGCGACAGTGCAGTTAAACGGCGCAACGAAGCGGCGGGCACACAACTCCAGCCGCACTTGATTTGTGCAACCGGGATCACTGCCGTTAAATCACAATTACCGGTGCGTTCACCGATACCATTCATCGTGCCCTGCACCTGCACCGCACCCGCTTCAAGCGAGGCTAAAGCGTTCGCCAACGCGAGGCCCGAGTCATCGTGCGTGTGTATTCCGATGGACGCCTTGACCGCCGCCATTGCTGCGAGCGTAGCCGCCCGCACTTCATGGGGCAACGAGCCACCATTCGTGTCGCATAAAACAATGCGCGAGGCACCGGCTTCGGCCGCCGCACGGTAACAAGCTACCGCATAAGCCGGGTCTTCCTTCCAGCCATCGATGGCGTGCTCACAGTCGTAGATTACTTCGCGGCCGTGGGACTTTAAAAATGTCACAGTGTCGGCAATCATCGCTAAGTTTTCCTCGGGCGTGCAGCGCAAGACTTCACGCACATGCAGTGCCGAAGTTTTACCATAAATGGTCACGACGGGGGTATGCACATCAAGTAAGCCTTGCACCTGCGCATCTTCACTGGCCCGCACGCCTTTTTTGCGCGTCGAACCAAAGGCCGCTAATTTTGCTTTCTTGAATTTCAACTTTCGCGCCTCGGCAAAAAATTCGATGTCACGCGGACTCGACCCCGGCCAGCCACCTTCGATGTAAGCCACCCCGAAACGATCGAGCTCTTGGGCCACGCGCAACTTGTCGGCGACCGAAAAATGGATTCCCAGCCCCTGCGATCCGTCGCGGAGAGTGGTGTCGTAGATTTCAATCTTTCGGGCCATGGTAAAAATGTTTGGTAATATAAAAGGGAAGTCGCCGCTCCGTGAGCCGCGGAACGGGGAAGTGCCCAAGGACACACCGTTCAGCGGGGTTAACCCCCGATAATAATAATCTTAGAAATAGTCGCACCAGTGCTTCGTGGGAAGCTTTGCGTCAACTGGGCCAGGGATTTCATAGGTGTGACTCCATCGAACTTACTTGCCCGAATGAGTCAAAGGCAAAGGTGATACCCGCCTGACGGCTCGACAAAACCGCCATTTTATTCACTTAATTAAGCATGCGGAAACTGGTCGTCTTATTTACGCTCCTCACGTTCAGCCCGCTGGCCCATGCCCAATGGAATATTTTTGCGGAAAAACTTCCCGCCCCAGGTTCCTGGGCGACGTATGAGATTGCGCGCACGGATACGAACCCACCCGAAAAACCCGCTACCCTGCGTCTGTCCGTTCAAGCCGCGGGCGACGTGAAAGGAAAGTTGCACGTTTGGCTGACCATTGAGCCGGTGGCCTGGCTGGGCTCGCGCGAAAAAGGCCCGCTGCGTTTTTTAGTTCCCGCCGACATCAATCGCGAGGGCGCCAACCGCTTACTTTATATCGCCGCCGAAATCCTCTTTGTGGATCCCGCCAAAGGGCCCTGGCACATGCTGCCCGATGACGTGAGTTCGTTGGCTAGCACTGCGGGTTATGAGACCAGTAGTGCCGTCACTCCCGAATCCACTACCACCGAAAAAATCCAATCCGCCAAAAACAGCTTTGCTTGTCTGCGGTACAAAATGACGGCGACCACCGTCATCGACCCACCGTTTGTTAAAAAACAGGTCATCACCCTCGCCGGACAGGTATGGCGTAATGAAGAAATTCCCTTCGGTGTCGTACAGGCAAAGTGGACGGAAACCACCGCCAAAGGCAGCAAGACGCGCAGCGAAGAAAAGCGCCTCGTACTCCAAGATTATGGACACGAAGAAATCGTCGCTAAGCCGACCGACCACGGCGACCGCTTCTCCATCTTTCGCCTGCTGTTTAATCGTTAAATAAAACGGCCCGCCTGATAAAATCGGCGAGCCGTCTAAAATGGTGGCCTGAGTCGGAATCGAACCAACGACACGACGCTCTTCAGGCGTCTGCTCTACCAACTGAGCTATCAGGCCAATAAACTAGGAGTTAAGAAGGACAAAGTCCCCCTGCCCTGTCAATCCGACAGAACAGAGGGAAATAGCCTTAAAAACTGAATTTCCAAGCGGACAAGCGACGTTCCACTTCGGCAATGACCTCGGCTTCGCCGGCTTCACCTTTCTCCGAAACGAAAGTCACCGAGAAGCGTACGAAGGCACCACAGTCATCCCAAGGCACGGTGGAAATTAAATGCTCCGTGATCATCCACTGCGAGAAGGCTTCACCCGAATCAAAATTCACCACACCCGATGGACCGGTGGCCGACTTCGGAGCGGGCATGTATAAGAAGAAGCCAGCACCGGGCTTGCGCACCTGGAAGCCGAGCTTCGCCAAGACGCCAACCAACTTATCCATGCGACGAGAATACTTCGCGGCAATCGCACGCGGAATCGAAACGTCATCTAAACCCGCACCACCGGCCTTCTGAATGCCGAGGAACTGACCAGAGTCAGAATTGTCTTTCACGTCACCATAGGCACGCACAAGCAACGCATTACCTGCGACGAAACCAATGCGCCAGCCAGTCATGTTGTGACTCTTGGAGAGCGAGTGCAATTCTACGGCGACATCTTTAGCACCGGGAACTTGTAAAATTGAAACTTGCTCCGCACCGAAGTGTAACGAGCCGTAAGCGGCGTCTTGAATCACGACGAGGTTGTGCTGCTTCGCAAAGGCCACGACTTCCTCAAAGAACTTCAAGGTCGCACAGGCACCGGTTGGATTATTCGGATAATTTAAAACTAAGACTTTAGCTTTCGCTAAAATATCAGCGGGGACAGATTTTAAATCAGGCAGGAAATTATTTTCCGCCGTCAAACGAAGATTGTGCACCAAGCCGCCGTAATACTTCGCATGCGTGCCGAACACCGGGTAACCCGGCACAGTCATCAAAACATAATCACCGGGATTAATAAAGCAGGCCGGCATGATCGACAGCGCCGCCTTGGAGCCAATCGAGTGCAACACTTCGGTGTCCGCATCCACTGTGACGTTGAAGAGGTTCTTCAGGTAACGAGCAGCAGCCTGACGAAACTCTGGGCCGCCGTTATCGGCGTATCCGCGATTCTCGGGCTTCGCGGCTTCGACTTGCAACGCCTTCACGACTTGCGGGAAAGCCATCTCGTCGGGCTCGCCGACTCCGAGATCGATTAACGCCACATCGGGCTTCGCCTTCTTGGCGGCAGCTTTGGCACGTTTGATTTTCTCAAACTTATAAATGGCAGTCGATTTGCCATAATTAACTCCACCGATGCGTTCGGCGAAGAGTTGCTGGATGTAAGACTCGGACATAGGAATAAGAGACGAAAAGAGCGACATTTCTGCCGATGGCAAGCGGGCATCACGGTTGACCTTGCGATGCCCCTATTTCGGCACAAACTGAACCTATGAAAGCATCCACTAAACGCGGAGGTCTTTCGACCTTAGGCCTGCTCATTCTACTTACCTTATTCATCGGCGCCTTTGATTCCTGGGCCACGCTGCCCGAGATTAAGGGCTGGTACAGCACACTCAATAAACCGTCTTTCAATCCGCCCAACGCGCTCTTCGGCCCCGTCTGGACCGTCCTCTACCTTTTAATGTCCGTTTCCATGTGGCTCAACTGGAACTCGGCCACGCACTCCGGTCGCAATGCAAAAATCTACTTCTTCAGCATGCTCGGACTCAACGCCATCTGGTCGCCCATCTTCTTCGGCCTGCATCGACCCGACCTGGCTCTCGTGGTGATCGGACTCTACCTCGTCTTTCTCGCCGCTTGGGTAAAGTCACTCGCCCACGAAAGTGGACTCGCCGCCGCCCTACAAATTCCGCATATCCTCTGGGTTAGTTTCGCCACCGTTCTCAACGCCAGCATCTGGCTACTGAATTAAACTGAAGCCGGTTTTTGCGTTTGGGCAGAGCGGTAAATCGCGTCAATCACCTGCATGAGGCGTAAGGCCTGCTCAGGAGTATTGAGCGGAGCGGCTCTACCTTCAATGGCGTGAATAAAATTCGCAGCGGAATCGGCGCGTCCCATGTCCTCGCACGTCGGTACGGCAATCGCCCGATTCACACTCTGGCCATTTTCTTGAACGTACAGTTCACAGGTATCAATGGCGGTGTCGTCGAGTCCGTCTTTACCAAAGAGTCGTTCCACTTTTCCGCCGGCCTTGGTGCCCTGGAAAACCACGGAGACTTCTTCGCGCTTCACCATTTCCGCCCAAGAGACCTGCAGGGTTAAAACCTGACCCGACTTAAAAGTGATAAATCCATGAGCCGCATTTTCCACGTCTGTCACGCCGCCGACTTTATCAGGAATGCCCCACGGGCCCTTAAAACTCTTGTCTTGAATGAAGTCATTGAAGGTCTGACCCAACACATGGGCAGGTTCAGGATAACCCATAAAATACATGGCTAGATCCACCATGTGCAAGAGGTCGATCAGCGGACCACCACCCGATTGTTCCTTGGTCGTAAACCACCCACCAAAACCCGGAATGCCCGTTCGACGAATCCATTTCGCCTGCGCGGAATTAATTTTCCCAACTTTTCCTTCGACAATGAGCTTCATCATCGCCTGGGCTTCGGGACGTGCCCGATTGTTAAAATTAAACATCACGCGTTTGCCCGACTGCTTCGAGGCTTCGACAATTCCTTGAACCTCTGCGGCACTCAGGGCGGGAGGTTTTTCGCAGAACACATGCTTTCCGGCATTGAGACACTGCACCGCTAAGGGTGCGTGTAATTTATTCGGCACGATGATACTGACCGCATCCAATTCGGGGCTGCCAGCCAACATCGCTTCGACCGAATCATAGGCCTGCGGCACACTCCATTTCTCGGCCGCCTTTTGTGCGGCACCGGGCGTGCGATCGGCAATCGCCATAATCTTGGCGCCCGCCTGTTTAAATCCCGCGGCGTGGTACTGCAACATGCCACCCGCGCCAATGATACCTACTTTGATAGTCATAAAATTATTTTTTCTGTTTAGTGCGATTAAACGCCGCATCGAAAGCCACTGCACTTGGCGGAAAGGCCAAACGTTTCACGAACGCACAACTCTCGGTCGCACCGTGGAAACGATCCATGCGTCCATCTTCCCACTCGACGGAAAGCGGCCCTGTATAACCAATATCACTCAGCGCGGCGATGACTTCTTCGAAGCGGACATCGCCCCGACCCACCGAGCGGAAATCCCAGGCCCGTCGAGCGTCACAGAAATCGGTGTGACCACCAAAGACGCCGACCGTGCCGTCGCCATGGCCCCACCAAGCGTCCTTCATGTGCACGTGGTGAATCTGCTTCGCGAAGGTTCGGATAAATTTAATGTAATCAACGCCTTGGTAGCCCAAGTGACTGGGGTCATAATTAAAACCAAAGCGGGCGTGATTTTTCACGGCAAGCAAGGCCCGCTGCGCTGTGGCGATGTCAAAAGCGATTTCAGTGGGGTGAACTTCGAGGGCAAAATAGACATCCTGTTTTTCGAACTCCGCTAAGATGGGTAACCAGCGGGTCGCAAAATCGTCAAAGCCCTTCTGCCAAAATTCCTGAGTGGTCGGAGGGAAGGCGTAAATCGCGTGCCAAATCGATGAGCCCGTAAAGCCATTGACCACCGCCTTGCCACTTCCCTTCGCATGCTTCGCCATGATTGCCTTGCCGGCATCAAAAAACTTTCGGGCCGCTTGGGCGGTGAGCTTCATTTCTTCGGCTGCTCGCTGACGCACACCCTCGGGCTGACCATCGCCCCAAACATGCACGGGCAAAATCGCCTGGTGGCGTTCATCGATGCGATCGCACGTCGCCTGGCCGACTAGGTGAGCCGAAATCGCCCAACAGCCTAAACCATTTTTTTCTAAAAGTGCCCAAAGCGATTCAACGTAGCCTCTTTCCTTCACCGCTCGCATCACATTAAAGTGATCACCCCAGCAAGCGAGCTCCACGCCTTCGTAGCCCATGGCTTTTACTTTGGGCAATAATTCTGCCAGCGGTAAATCAGCCCACTGGCCAGTGAAGAGGGTAATTGGGCGTAGCGACATGGTGACAATGGGGTCCTTATTAGTCAGGCTATCTTGCATTTAAATACAAGCGGGCAATCCACTGATACCGGTCAAATATCCACCCGCCCTTCACAATCTTTCGTAAAACTCCCCTTTCGGCTCGTGCTAAATGAAGTGCCACTTGCGCCCCAGTCGGAGAGCCGCAATGTACAGCCGATGCAGGTCGTTCACACCATCCCCGATTTACGGCAAGCCCTCCACAAGGTGCGCCAAGAAAACCGGTCGGTCGGATTAGTTCCCACCATGGGCTGTCTGCATGAAGGCCACCGCAGTCTTATTAAAAAAGCTAAGGCTGAATCTGCCTTCGTCGTGGTTTCAATTTTCGTGAACCCGACCCAGTTCGCACCGCACGAAGATTTTTCGCAATACCCTCGAACGTTCGCCGACGATCAAGCCCTTTGCGAAAAAACCGGGGTCGACCTAATCTTTTCTCCGCGGGTCGAGGATTTTTATGCAGCGGATGCGTCCACTTGGATTGAAGCCGAGGGCGTTTCTGATGGCCTATGCGGCACTTTCCGCCCCGGACATTTTCGCGGCGTCGCCACGGTCGTCGCCATGCTCTTCAACTCCGTCCAACCGGATGTCGCGGTTTTCGGACGCAAAGACCTGCAACAACTGGCGGTCATTCAGCGCATGGTGCGAGATTTACATTTCCCCGTGAAAATTATCGCTCACGAAACCGTGCGCGAACCCAACGGCCTTGCACTCAGCTCCCGCAACCGCTACTTGGCCCCAGAAGAACTTAAGCAAGCAACCGTTATTCCGGCAGCGCTACAGATTGCCAAAAAACTCCTCGCGGCCGGCGAGAAGCAGTCGTCCATTATTTTAGCAGCCGTGCGCGATCACCTGGCGACCGAGCCATCCATCGCCCTGCAATACCTGGCCATCGTCAATCGCGAGAGCATGGCAGTCGTAGAAACGGTCACGCCAGGTTCGTGCACCATCGCCCTCGCCTGCCACCTCGGCAAGACGCGCCTAATCGATAACCTAGACCTGTAAGCGGGCCAGATTTGTTGGGGATTTTGGAAAAAACACCGAGAGCGTCTGCCCGCACTTGCTCACCCTTCAGTCGTGGCTAAATTGCGGGCATGGGACAATTTGCTTACAAAAATGAAGTTGTTAACCCGCTGCGGAAAATTCTCTCGGAACAGTTCGTTAACGACCTCGTCTTCGTTCCCAACGCTCCCTTGCTCGCCCTCGCCAAGCGAACCCCGGGAGGTTGGAGCCACCGAGCGCCTTTTCTGAAAAATGCGAAACACCTTTTTCGCAGTCGGCACAGCGTGCTCACGGAAGACCTCGAAGCCATTGCCGACTTCCTCCCCTGGCTAACCGAATTATCCCAAGCCACCCAAGTCAGCCTGGAACAAAACGCCGAAGAATTACTTAAGGTCATTGGCGGCCCGCGCTTAGGACTCATTTGCCTTTTACATAACGCCAAGGCCACACGAAAGGAAGACGCCTACCACTCCGAATTCCTGGCACAGTGCACATTGTCCGGCAAACCCCTAACCTCGGCGCCCAGCGAAGACGACTTAGTTCAAGTGACAATGAAGGTTACCGGCAAGACCCTGTCGCCGAAGCATAAAAAAGCCGAGCCCGATTCCAACCAACTCCAAAAAGAACTTCGCCGCCAGGCCGATATTTCCGAAAAAAATCTGGGTTCATTGCGTCGTCACTTTGCCAACGAAAAAGAAGAGTTCGAGAAACGGCTGAATGGACTCAATCAGATTCTGGTAAAACAGCAGCAGGAAGCCGCAGACCAAAAAAGTTCGCACCAGCTCGCCGTCCAGTCACTGCAAAGTAGTCTCGCGCAATCGGAGGCGGAGATTACACGCTTAAAAAGCGATCTCCATCAAGCCCGCGAACTCGTCGCTAAGAAGGCGCGTGAAATTGCCGAAGCCCTCCTCTCGGAGGAATTGCGCCCCTGGTTCCGAGACGCCCAAAAATTAAAGGACGCCGCCGATGAGGTCGGCCGCCTGCGACAACTCACCGCCGAAACGGTGGAAGCCGTGCGCAAAGCTCAGCGCGACGCCGACCCCTTCCTAGCTAAAGAACACGAACTCCGTCAGGCCATTCCACAAATGGAAGACATGCTGCGCTTGCTGCGACGTTACCAGCGTACCGCTGGCACCGTACTACCCGCCACCACCCAACTCGAGAAGCGTATCACGGATCACATTGAGAAGGTTCGTTATGAATTGGAGCGACGCGATCAACCTTCCGATCCTTTCCTCGAGAGAATCTCTGCTAAGATTAACGCGGCGGAAGCGAGCGAATTAAAAGCGATTGAAGCCGCCCTGGCCTCAGCTGAAAGCTCTGGCCTCGTTGATTCGCGTCACGCCGATCTCTACCGGCGCGACATTCATCGCCGCCGTTCGTTCTTAGCCGACCAGTCTTATCACGAGCAAAAAGAGTCTGGCCCCGTGGCCCTCCTTAATCGTGCCATCGCCATCGGCGAAAACGCCCGCCTGGCTATCGATGCTAATAATTTTGCGTGCTTACAGCAAAGTTACCTCGGCCTAAAACTGGCAGGCAAAAAGAACACCCAAGGAGACACTCGCTTCATCGTCGACCAAGCCGCCCGCCAGCGCGTCATGCAAGTACTCGAGAAGATCACCTACGAAACCAGCGGCCTCGTCACCTGGGCCAGTTTCGATGGTCAGTCCAGTCCACTGAAATTCGACGGCACGCGATTAAAAACTACTTTCAGTCGAGCCGGCTCTAAAGCGGATCACGACCTCATGGACTTAGTGGCCAAGGACAAGACCTCCGACGGCCCCTGGTTTGTGGTTTCGGATGACATTGAAGTGCGCGATGCCTGTCACCGCGAGGGCGCAAACATTGTCACCAGCGAAGCGTTTGTTCGCCTACTCGTGACGAGAGGCATTCGACCTTAAAGCACCCAAGTCTACGCAATTATTTTTTCGACCACGTTGCCGTAATTATCCGTGAGTCGAAAATCGCGGCCGTTGTAACGGTAGGTCAGTTGCTTATGGTCAAAGCCCATGAGGCGCAGAATGGTCGCGTGCAAGTCGTGGACATCGACGCCATCAGCGACCACTTGTCCGCCAATATCGTCCGTCTCGCCGTAATGCATACCGTTTTTAACACCCCCGCCTGCCATCCAGGCACAGTAGGCTTTGGACCAATGGTCTCGACCGCTATTGGCACCGACCTGCCCAGCGGTGGTAGGCGTGCGACCGAATTCGCCACCCCAAATGACTAAAGTGGAATCTAACATGCCGCGCTCTTTGAGGTCGGCCAACAAGGCCGCCGCCGGCGAATCAATGGCGGCACCACTCTTCCGAGCCGAATCGTAAATATTCGTGTGATGATCCCATCCGCCCGCATCGACCTGCACAAATCTCACGCCGCGCTCCACGAGTCGTCGTGCACACAACAACTTCGCGCCCAATTCGGTCTTACCATATTTTTCACGCGTCGCCTGTGATTCCTTAGAAATATCAAATGCATCTGTTGCCGCCGTCTGCATCCGGAAGGCGAGCTCAAAGGATTCAATCCGGGCCTCGAGCTGTTCATCCTTCTGGACGCTCTGCATGTGCTTTTCATTTAACTTGTGCACCAAATCCAACTGCTGACGCTGAGCCGTCTGATTGGTGAATTCGCTCTGTAAGTTAGGAATGACTTTATCGGACGGGGCGTTGGTCCGGAAGGTTGTTTTGGCGCCTTGATAAATGCTGGGCAGGAACGCGGCTTGTCGACTTTCGGGGCTGCCACCTAAACTCACAAATCCGGGCAAGTCCTGACTCTCCGTGCCCAGGCCATACAAGACCCAAGAGCCTAAACAAGGCTTTGTTAAAATAGCCGAGCCCGTGTGCATCAACTTACTAGCGGGGGCGTGTGCCGGAATGTCCGAATGCATCGAACGAATGATACATAACTCATCGGCCATCGTCTGTAACTTCGGGAAAATTTCGCTGATGGCTAAGCCCGACTGGCCACACTGCTTAAACTCGAACGGCGTTGGAAATAAAACTCCGGCCTGCCCCGCCGCCGATTTCTCTGCAAGTGCTTTCATGCCGGGCTTGTAATCAAAAGTATCTAAGTGCGACGGTGCGCCACCCGCAAAAATATGGATGATGCGTTTAGCCTTTGCCGGCAAAGGAGGCTTTCGGGCTAATAAATTTGCGGGGAGATCGGCGCGCGCTTCGGTGATTAAACCACGTGACATCATCGCGCCAAAGGCCAATGACCCCATACCTAAGCCCGTCTGGCGTAAGAAATCCCGGCGAGAATGAGCCGAGGGAAGGCTATTACTGCAATTGGGAGTTTCCATAGTTTAAGGTTAAGGGGTTAATCTAAGTAGACAAATTCATTAGAGCATATCATGGCCTGAGCCAACATTTCCCATGGGGAAGTCGGTTTGCGCGAGACCTTTTCGCCAGGGTTCTTTAAAATGCCCCCTTCCATGGTGGGGTTGGTCGAGGCGGCTTCGGCAACCTTGGCCTCGGTTGTTTTGGCTTTCACATTCTGCCTACGCTCTGCCTTAGCCACTGGTGGAATCGTTGCCACACCCGCAACCTTGCGGACAAACTCTTTCGCTAAACGCGACTCCTCGGGCTTGGGACTCCGCTGGAACATGATGCGGTAAAGGGCAGCGATACGTGCATCGTCGCTAATGGCATTGGCAACCTCGGGGCGCGCCGAAACCGCACGAGCGACTTCAATCGGCAAGGCATTGTTCATGAAGAAGAGGGCCTGTTGCGGCACAATGGTAGAGCCGCGTCGGGTATTAGCCATATCGGGGTCGGAGAAATCAAACTGCGACTGCAAGTCGCTGAGGTGCTCGCGATCGATAAAGGCGTAAATACTGCGACGATAACTGATGGGCTCATCGCTGATGTTAACCGGGCGTCCGCCCGTGGTGCCGTCCATCTTACCCGTCAAATAAATCATCGCATCACGAATACACTCGAAATCCAGGCGACGAAGATTGGCCCGCCATAAGAATCGATTATTAGCATCTTTAACCAGCGGATCGGCGCCAAAGATTTTTCCGTGGTTAGGATTCTGCAACGGATTGGCTGACTGACGGTATGCCTGCGAAGTCAGCATCAAGCGATGCATCTTCTTTAAGGACCATCCGTTATTCATGAAATTGTCGGCGAGCCAATCGAGTAACTCTGGATGCGATGGCTTTTCGGACATGTTTCCCAAATCATCGGGCGTGGTCACAATGCCCGCACCAAAGTGGTGCATCCATAGTCGATTCACCAGCACGCGCGCCGTTAACGGATTAGTGGGGCTAGCAATCGCCGCGGCCAGTTCACTCCGGCCACTTCCTGCGGCGAAAGGCTGGCGGTCCGCCCCCGCTAATATTTCTAAGAAACGACGGGGAACGACTGGACCTTTTTTATTTTTATCCCCGCGCAGGTAAATGTAACTGTTCTTCGGACTCGCCGCATCGGCCACCGCCATCGCCGCTCCATTACCGCCCGCGTGTGTGAGCTCCAAGGCGTTGACGCGCTCAAAGGAAAAATACTTTACCGGAATAACATTATTTCGGAAGTTGGGCTTATCCTGCCAAGGCTGACAAAAATCACGCGTGAGCACTAACTGTATCAAGCTCGGCGTTGTCGCAATGTCTTCAAAGTTAGGCACCGGCCATGGCCAGGCTGCCAATTGGGCGATGGCCTTATCATCCCGATCTCCCGCCCGACCGGGTGCACTGCGGTGATTGATGTGCTCCGCTATTTGCTTATTATATTTTTGGAACATGCCTTGGTAGGCCAGCGCCACATCATCGAGCGTTTTCGGTTTAAGGTCCTTCAGCGCTTCGACCACGAGAGGATTAAGTCCCAGGCTCGTGTCCGCCAACACCCGCGCCAAAATGGCAGGGGCCTTTTCTTCAAAACTATCGGCCGGAATTAACCGCAAGAAAGCCAACGGCGCGGTAATGGGAGATTTTTTGTTGATCAAAATCGAGGTGTCGATTTCGCGAACGGTTTCGAATTGATAAGTTTTCTGCAATTCAGCGGCGCGCGGAGAACGCAAACCCGCAACGGTGGCAAGGGCTCGGCCTGCAAAATCTTTGTGCAAGACCGCCAACTGCGCGCGAATGTAATTATAATAACCCTTCGCATTGTTCGTCGTGAGCTCCTTCATGCGCTTTTCGTAATCGGCCTTTTCCGCCGCCGTCCCAACGCGCGTGGTACGAATCTCTGGCGCACTCAAGGGCTCAATCGTCGACGCAAAAACTCCGTGCAAGGAATAATAGTCAGCCGTCGGAATCGGATCAAATTTGTGGTCGTGACATCGGGCACAGGCAACCGTGAGTCCGAGAAAGGCTTTCGTCGTCGTATCGATACGTTCGTCAATGGTATCGTCAGGATTATCAAAACGTTTGCCCACCGTAATAAATCCGAGGGCGGCAAGACGTGGATCGTCCTTCGCTAAATCAGGCAGGCGATCCGCCGCGAGTTGTTCGATGATGAATTGATCGTACGGCTTGTCGCGATTAAGCGAATCGATCACATAGTCACGGTAGGTCCAGGCGTTGGGAAAGATATCCCCTCCCCCTTGCTTAGGTCTGGCGACCCCGCGCGTATCTGAATAGCGCGCGGTGTCCAACCAGTGGCGGGCCCAACGCTCGCCGTAATGTGGCGAAGCCAACAAGCGATCAACGGTTTGCCCGACTAGTCGCGTGACCGAACGCGGCGGCTGACCACGCTGCACGGCATAATTATCAATCGCCTGGGCATTATTGTAATCCCTAGCAAAAGCATCCACTTCGGCACTGCTCGGCGGCAAACCGATTAAATCGTAGTTCAATCGACGTAAAAGCGATTCGCCGTCGGCCGGCGCCGAAGGCACGAGATTGTTTTCCTCTAGCTTCGCTAGAATAAAATTATCGATTTCGTTCTGACACCACTCCGGATTAGAAACCTTGGGAACCTCCCCCACAACGACGGGCTTAAATGCCCAGTGGTCGCGTGCCTTTTGCGATAGTCCAGTGAGTTTAACCGCACCGGCACCAACCGGCGCTGGCGCTCCCATCTTCACCCACTTCTCTAAAATCGCAATTTGCGCATCAGGCAATTTAGCCCCCGCCTTGCGCGGCGGCATCGACAAATCCGGATCGGTTTGATGGACTGCCTTAATTAAGAGCGAGCGCGTAATATCGTTGGGCACAATGGCCGCACCCGTATCGCCGCCGGCTAAAAGTCCGGCCCGCGTATCCATAATGAGTCCGCCCTTAGAGACACCTTCTTGCGCCGAGTGACACTTGTAGCAGCGGTCTGTTAAAATAGGCCGAACGTTTTTTTCGAAAAACTCGACTCCCGCTGGATCCATTTTCTCGTTGGCCTGTTGCAATGCCACCTGGGCAATCGCGGGCATGGCTTCCATCGCCGACTCTGCTCCTAAACGACCCACACACAGGCCAACCGCTACTAATGCGAGTAGCCTGAAAGCAAACCTGGGAAGTTTGTTTAACATTGAGGGGTCATACTTAACTAAAGGGTAATCTATGAAACATCAAACCTACTAAAAAGTTGCATGACCCCAAAAGAAAACTGGCGAAAGAGAGGGTTAACGAGCAAATAGCACACAACTGGCCGACCCCACCGGAACGGCTTGCTGAGTGTCCGTCAACCGACCTGTCGCTGCGTCCACCCGATACGCATTGAGGGTGCCCGATTTCTGTCCCGCACAAACCAGCCACCGACCATCCAAAGAAAGACCAAAGCCACGTGGCGTGGCGGGCACATTCAACTGATGTTGAATTAATTTTAAGCTACCGTCGTCGCTGATCGCGTAAACAGCCAGCGAGTCATGAATCCGATTGGAGACGTAGAGCGTACGCCCATTGGGGTGACAAAAAATTTCTGCCGCGGAAGCCCCCTTGCGCTCCGCACCCTCAGGCAAAGTATCAACCACCTGAAAAGGCTGCAGGGTGCCGAGCGTGGCATCGTAATGAAAAGCGGTGACGGTGAGCGCCAACTCATTACAAGCATAAGCCAACGGTAAGGTCGGGTGAAAAACAAAATGGCGAGGGCCGTCGCCCGGTTTCTGACTCACCCCTGCAGGGGTATGTCGGGCTAAAGTTCCCTGCTCCGCGTCGAAACGATAAACGAAAACTCGGTCCACCCCCAAATCGGGCACCGCCACAAATTTATTTGCGGGATCGAAATACGCACCGTGAGCATGTGGACCCGTTTGACGCGTTGGGTGAACGCTCTTACCTTCGTGTTGCATTAAACTGGTAAACTCGGCCAGCGAACCATCGGCGTTAATCGGTAAGCACGCCACCGAACCCGAACCATAATTAACGGCCACGAGGTTACGACCCTGCGCATCCACCGCCAAGTGATTACAGTTTTTCCCACCCGTGGTTTGGGCGTTCAATAATTTTGCCGGGGCCACGGCATTTAATTGCAAGGCCGAGACGCCACCTGCTCCGTCCGCCAACTCCGTTGTCACGTAAAGGGTCCGACCATCAGGTCGAAGTGCCAAGAACGAAGCGTTCTTAACTTCCGCAATTAAAACTGGAGCGGAAAGTTTACCCGTTTCCGCATCGAGCGTACCACGCCACACCCCTTGCGCGTTGGGCCCCAACGTCCCCACATAAAAGGTAAGCTCACCGGCCGGTAATAATGAAAACCAAGCAACCAGAATGAGCGTGAGGTAATTCATTTTTAGACCCCTGCGCTCGCCTCCGCTTCGCCCAGCGGCTTGGCCGAAGGGTCGCGCAAATAGGCATCGGCTTTAGCAGAAACAATGACGCCGTAATTAATCGTACCCAACCAGCCCGACATAATAATTCCGACGCTGCCCGCGTGGTATAAACCTCCCACCTGCTCAGGCAGGCCCATCGAAACCTTGAGGCCTTCAAACTTCGTACCGAAGGACGTTCCACCCACGTGGCGCACGTAGCGATTCACGGTGCGCGGCGTAGCCGCCTCGGCATGATCGACTTTGGTGCGAATATCAGGGATGAATTTTTCTAAACCGCGGAACGATTCTTCAATCACGCGCGCTTTATGCGTCTGGTAATCGGCCTCCGATAAGTGCGCCCAGTCTTCCCAGCGTTGATTAACGGAGGTCACAATGCCGTAGCGTGGCTTCTTGGTGTGCGGGCGAGTATCCGGATAATACACCGAGTAGGTTCGGGAGGTCGTGTGAAAATCCACGAGCTCTTGACTCGAAAAGGGCTTAGCTTCCGAAGTGAAGACAAGGTCGCCAATGTGCGGAATGGATTCGCCTTCGCGCACGCCCATGTAGACCTGACAGGAAGAAGTGTTCACGCGCACTGCTTTGGCTTGAGCCAAGAAGGCTTCATCGAACGACGACGCATCCGAAAGTTTTAAAACCGTGTCCTTGATGTTCGCATTCGAGACGACGGTGGCGCAAGCGACTTCGGCCGCCTCGCCCTCGCGCGTGCCGCGCAATTTCACGCCCACCACGCGACGCACCCCGTTCGCGTCTTTTTCTACTACCACTTTCTCGACGAGCACATTGCGACGGATGTCGACGCCGTTCGCTTTCATTTCGGCGGTCATGATATTGATCATCGTGTCGGTACCGCCCTGAAAGATAAAGACGCCCTTCGACATAAAGTTCGAGAAGACGATGCCGAAAGTAATCGCCGGATCATCCAGCGTTGAACCATTGGCGTAGGCAATCGGCTCCAGCAACAAGCGCTGCACATCGGGTCGACCCGGGAAGAACTGCTCAAACAATTCGCGCGTGGTGCGTGGGTCGTTGTCGTAATAATTCATCTCCCGCAGGTGCGCAAAGAAAGCCTCTACCGTCGTCGCCGGAATGCGGAACTGCTCAATCATGATACGCGTGAAATCCGCCCGATCAAAAGTCGTCCGCACATCGAAATCCGGATTAATAAAACGGACGTCTTTTAACTGGTGAATCCGATCTGAGATTTCCTTCGTCCAATAACGCCGCGTCGACTTAATCATGCCGTGCGGAAAGCCGTGCAACGAAATATCGAAAATGTGTCCGCCCGCCCGCTTGAAGAAAGTGGCTAGGCCACCGAGCTGATAGTGGTGCTCGACCAATAAAACTTTGCGACCGAACTTCGCCAAATTGTTAGCCGCCGTCATGCCACCCAAGCCGGCACCAATGACGACCGCGTCGTAACGGGGCAGCAAATTGTCGAACGGGGAAGGCATGATACAGGAAACAGGTAGGTGAAAGCGGGGGCTAAGGGGAAGCCGAATCGATTCAACTTCGTGCCCTCACTCGAACGAATTTTGCACGATTTACAATTCGCACCCGCATTAAATGCTTTTTCAACGGCACCCACCGACAACTCGGCTTGCACTCCCACCGCTTTCAGTTGTTGGATACTCGACTTTCCAACGTGGCCATTCGCATTGATCTCATCACCCTCTTTCCCGCGATGGCCGACGGCTTTTTGCAGGAATCGGTGATTGGTCGAGCCATCGACAAGGGGCTGATTAACTACCAGGCACACGACCTCCGTAAATGGTCCAAGGATAAGCACCACAAAGTGGACGACGTACCCTACGGTGGCGGACCCGGCATGTTAATGACCTGCCAGCCGCTTTTCGACTCGGTCGACGCCCTGGCGACTCCCGACTGCGAAGTCATCTACCTCTGCCCCGATGGTGAACAATTGACCAATGCCTTAGCCCGTGAATTAGCCCAAAAAAGCCATTTAATCCTAGTTTCAGGTCACTATGAGGGCATCGATCAGCGCTTCCGGGACCGTAAGGTAACCCGCGAAATCTCTATCGGCGACTACGTGCTCACCAATGGCACCCTACCTGCCTGTGTTTTGGTCGATTGCATCGGTCGGCAGATTCCTGGGGTACTTGGCGAGGAAAACTCCTTGACTGGGGATAGCTACAACGGCAAGTTGCTCGCCTTTCCGCAGTTCACCAGACCCGCTGTTTATGATGGTCTCGAGGTGCCCCCGGTCCTCCTTGGAGGAAATCACGCCGAAATCGAAAAATGGCGTCGGGCAAAGCAAATCGAGAAGACAAAGCAACGAAGGCCCGACCTACTGAAAGACCAATAAAACCAGCCATGAGCAACCATCCCCTCCTCCAATACGCCGCCCAGTCACAACTGAAAAA
>CANBWJ010000024.1 GCA_947373115.1 Opitutia bacterium
CACAATCTCGACGCCGAGCGCGGGTTAATCGCGAGTATCATCATCGACGGTGGCGAGACCCTCCAGCGCTGCCTCTCCGAGAAAATCTCACCGGCCTACTTTTTTGATCCGAAGCACCAGGACATCTACGCCGCAGCGATTAAGCTGTCGCACGATAATTCTGGCATCGACGAAATCACGATCACCGAAAAACTCCGTCGCGAAGAGCGCCTGGATTCCGCGGGTGGTGCGGCCTACGTCAATGAGCTCACGGGTCAAGTGGCCTCTTCCGCCCACGCCCCACACTGGATGGCGATTGTGCGCGAGAAATATTTCCTGCGTTGTTTGATTTCGACCTCGGTCGAAACTGTAGAAAAAGCACACGCCCACATTGAAGGCATTGATCAGTTGCTCGAACAAGTGGAGCAAGCGTTCTTCCGTATCGCCGAACACCAAGTCGGCGACACCGCAGTGGCGATTGACAAGCCGATGGAAGAAGCGATGGAGTTGATGCAGCGAATTTTCCAAGACGGCAATCAGGTGCAGGGTGTACCTTCTGGTTTCACCGATTTAGACCGTCTCACTTTCGGTTTCCAGCAAGGTCAGATGGTCGTCGTCGCTGCCCGTCCAGGTATGGGTAAAACTTCGATTGCCCTGAACTTCATTGAGGCCGCGCTTTTCCCCAAACCTAATTCGGGCAAAAAGCCTTCGCACGTTTTACTCTTCTCGTTGGAAATGCCAGCGCGTGAATTAGCTATGCGTTTGCTCTGTTCGCGGGCACGAGTGAATTTACAAAAGATGCGCACGGTCCGTCCGGACGCTCAATCGCAAATCGATTTGGTGAAGACCGCGGGCGAATTCAAAGGCTTGCCGTTGGTGATTGATGATAATGGCGGCCAAACCATTCTAGAAATCCGTGCGAAGTGCCGCCGCATTCATGCCCAGAAGCCACTCGATTTAATCATCATCGATTACATTCAGTTGATAAGCGGACTGGATTCAGGCCTCCCGCGCGAACAGCAGATTGCTGAAGTTTCCCGAAGCATTAAGGCCATGGCCAAGGAATTTAAGGTGCCCGTTATCGCCTTGGCCCAGCTGAACCGTAAGTCGGAAGAAGAGTCGCGCCAGCCCCGGATGTCGGACCTTCGTGAATCCGGCTCGATTGAGCAGGACGCCGACATCGTGATGCTCATTTCCAAGCCCCCCTCGGCACAGGGTAAGGCGGCCGAGGCCGAGGCCGAATTGGCAGGGCAGGACGGCTGTTATTCTCGCCAGCTCATTGTTGCCAAGAACCGAAATGGCCCGACGGCGGACATCAGTCTTCTCTTTAATCCAGGGCTGACACGCTTCGAAACTCCTGCCAAAGACTATCCTCGTAATGACTGAATCGCGCCCTCGTCGTAGCCTCATGCAGGCTGCCCTTTTTGCCCTAGCCTTGGCCCCGTTGGTGGGCTTGGCGCAATCGGCCGACGCTCCCATGGAGCCCAAGGTGCGTTCCGTAAAGATGAAGTCCGAGGGCGGTACTGCCTCCGAGCAATTTGTTCTGGGTTACGTCTCACTTCGTCCCGGCCAAACATTTTCGCGCGAGGCAGTGACGAATTCAGTTCGTGCCCTTTACGCCACCGGACGTTTTAACCAGGCGTCGATTGTTCCACAGCTTGACCCCAAGACGGGTGAAGTGGATTTAATCGTCACGGTCGAGCCCCGTCCGTTGATTGCAAAATTTGAGTACATCGGCGGCGAAGGACTTTTTGATAAAGATGCCGACGATCGTTTTGCCGACGGTTTACGTTTGGGTGAGCCATTGGATACGGCGGCACTCCGTCGCTCCGAAATTAAATTACAGGCCGAGATTCGCAAGAAGCGCCCGTTTACCTTAGTCACGTCGCAAACCTATAAAAATAAAAGCAGCGACGGCGTTGTCGTTTCTTACATCATTAAAGAAGGTGCCGAATTAAGAGTTGATAATATTGCCATTGATGGGGCGAACGCCTTCAGCGCCTCTGAAATCATCGAAGCCGCTGATTTAAAGGCCACCAATTGGCGCTGGTGGAAGTTCTCATGGTTACTTTCTAGCGGTCGTTTGGACCCCGAAGACTACCGTGCCGACTGCAAAAAAATCTTAGAATTTTACCGTGCCCGCGGCTACCTCGACGTGCAAATTGAAGAGCAAGACCCGGAGAAGGTTTGTGCAGTGAAGAACCTCGAAGACGGCAAAGGCTGGGTGGATGTAAGCTTTAAGGTGAAAGAAGGACGTTGTTATACGGTGGGCGACGTCACGATTTCGGGCAACGCCCTCGGCGAAACCAATCCTGTATTTAATACGGAAGCCTTAAAGAAGGTTATCGCTGAGCCCGCCCTTCGTCGTGGTGCTTACAAGTCAGAGCTCGATCACTTCATTAAGGGCGAAACTTTTGTGATGGCGGCGATGGATACCGCTTCTGAAAAAATTAAAGAATACTACGGCCAGATGGGCTACTTGAATACGCAGGTGGCGGTCGAGCGTAAGCCCAATTTGGAAACGGGCGTCATCGATGTCAGTTATAAGATTGAAGAAGGCATGCGCTTTACGGTGCGTGCAATCGAGATCCAAGGTAACACCAAGACTCGCTCCAAGGTCATCGCCCGCGAATTGGCGCTCAGCCCTGGTGAAGTTTTCGACTTAGCCCGTGCGCGAGTTTCAGAGGCGCGTCTGCGCAACACTCAATTCTTTGAAGAAGTCCGTGTGGTGCCAGCACCCACGCCGGTGCCAGGTCAGAGTGACCTCCGGGTTATTGTGAAAGAAGGCCCGACGGGCTCCGTGAGTTTCGGCGCGGGCTATAGCACCGTTGAACAATTAGTTGGTTTCGTTGAGTATTCTGAAGGTAATTTTGATGCCTCTAATCCTGAAGGCTGGTACCGTGGAGCTGGCCAAAAATTCCGCCTGCGTGTTTCGTTGGGCAGCGTCTCCAGTTCCTTGGAGCACTCCTTTGAAGAGCCCTCGCTCTGGGATCGCGATTTAGCGGTCGGTTATAAAATTGAGCGTCGTTACACTGGCTACCAATCTTCCAACTACAGTGTCGTGAATGAAGGTATTGGTGTTTATGCCCGTCGACGAATTTTCGGTGCGGTTGAAGGACGCCTCGCTTACGATTTACGACGCGTCACCGTAGGCAACGTGCTGACATCGGCGCCACTCGATGTGAGAAATGAGGATGGTCATCCTAAGATTGTTTCATCGGTGACTGCGTCTTTAGTGAAAGACACACGCGATGAATACAATTTCCCGACGAAGGGTGTGCGCCTTTCGCTTTCCGAAGAAATCGCGGGTCTCGGTGGGGATTTGAAATACCTGCGCTCTGAACTTCGCACGGGTAAGTGGTTCTTGGTCTCGCCGACCTCCGAGCAAACCTTGGCCTTGATTGGCCGCATCGGTGCCATCACGGGTACGGATTCAACGCTGCCGTTTTACGAGCGCTTCTACCTCGGCGGTGCCTACGACATGCGCGGCTTTGGCTACAATGAAGTCGGCTCCCCTGACACATGGGACACGACGAATGGCAACCAGCCCGTCGGTGGTCTCACTTATGGTTATTTCTCCGCGGAGTACACCATCAAGGCCGCGGACAATTTACGCTTCGCTGCCTTCTATGACTATGGCGTGGTTAATAAGGATGCCGCCGCCTTTGGATTGAGTGACGCCAACAGCGACTGGGGTCTGGGTATGCGAATTTTATTAGGCGGATCGGTGATGCGCCTGGACTTTGGTTTCCCGCTTAAAACTACCAAAAAGGCTGATGGGACAGTTTTAAATGGCGGTGGCACCAAGTTTAACTTCAGTTTTGGTACCGTCTTTTGATTGCCAAACGGTTTAGCTTAGCCCTTTAATTCCTAACTATGAAATCCCTCAGCACCCTCCTTCTTTTCGCTGCTTCGGCTGTCATGGCTGCCCCTACGAGCGTAGGTGTAGTTGATGTCGCTGCGGTTATGACTAAATACAACAAAGCCATCGAAATCAAAGCTGGCATCGACAAGTCCCTCGAGGCGAGTCGCTCGGCCGTGAATGATCGCGCTAAAGAAATTGATGCCCTGAAGGCAGATTTCGACAGCGTCGTAAAGCGCGCCAACGACCCTATTCTCAATGAGTCGGGCAAAAAGAGCCTCCAAGCCGAAGCCAATGTGAAGCGCGAGGAGCTCCAAAAGCGCCTCAACGAATTCCAGCAGTTCGCCCAGAATGCCCAAGGTCAAATTCAACAACGTGCGAATCAGCTCGAACAAAATGTTATCGCTGACGTCCGTCTCGAAACCGACAAAATTGCGAAAGAAAAAAATCTTCAATTAGTCATTCCTAAGGCAATCGCTTTCACTTCGGCTGATGCATTAGACATCACCGAACAAGTGATTAAGAACTTAAACGCTAATTATAAGTCAGGCTCCGCTGTCGAAGCGCCCGCCAAAAAATAATTAGTGCGAACTGCGCCCCTGTTAAACAGGGGCGCTTCATTTACGGACATGTCGCTTGACTTCTCACTTTCTCAGCTCGCCACTATTGCTGGGGCGCTGAGCGTGGAGGGTGACAGTGCGTCCGCCATTAAAGGCATCGCCTCGTTGGCGGATGCAGGTGCGTCGGATTTGTCTTTTTTGGGAAACGCAAAGTACACCGCGGAAGTTGCCAACACTAAGGCGGGTGTGGTTTTGGTTCCTAAAGACTACGCGGGGAAACCGCGGAGCGGGCAGGCTTTTTTACGCGTCGATAAGCCCTCCTATGCGTTGGCTCTTATTTGTGCAGCGGTGGAGTCGAAGCTTTGGCCTAAGCCTCCGGCGGGCATTCATGCTTCCACGATTGTCGCGGCGTCGGCTAAGGTTGATGCCACCGCTTCCGTTGGCCCACTTTGTGTAATTGGTGAGGGTGCCGTTATTGCGGCGGGGGTGGTTTTGGAATCAGGGTGCACGATTGGCGTGCAGGCAAAAATCGGAACCGACTCTTGGTTGAAGTCACGCGTCACGCTTGCGGACTATTGTGAAATCGGTGCCCGTTGTCGTTTGCAGTCGGGCGTCGTCATTGGCTCTGACGGTTTTGGTTACGAGCCTGTGGGCGAAGTCATTCACCGCATTCCGCAAATCGGAAATGTTATTTTAGCTGACGACGTTGAAGTCGGTGCAAACACCACGATTGATCGCGCGCGCTTCAGTCACACTTCGATTGGTCGCGGTACGAAAATTGATAACCTCGTCCAAATCGCTCACAATGTGCGGATTGGTAAACAGTGTTTGATCACGGCCCAAGTTGGCATCGCGGGTAGCACGACTCTCGGCGACTACTGCGTGTTGGGCGGTCAAGCTGGCGTGGCGGGTCACTTAACCCTCGGAGACCGTGTGCGCTTGGGTGCACAGACGGGGCTTTTTGAGGATATTCCTCAGGATAGCTTCTATAACGGCACGCCTGCGGTGCCCATTGGTCTGGAACGTCGTCTAGTGGTTTTATCCAGAAAGTTGCCTGATTTATTCAAAAAGGTTGATTCGCTCGCTGCATCATTGGACGCTACTGGTCGTTCCAATCCATGAGCACACTGGCCATCAAAATTTTCACGGGCAATGCGAATCCTGCCCTGGCTCAGGAAATTTGTAAGCACCTCGGCGAGCCTCTCGGGGCGGCGACCGTGAATCGTTTTCCCGATGGCGAAACCTTTGTGCAAATCAACGAGAACATTCGCGGGTGCGATGTTTTCGTGATTCAGCCGACCTCTGCGCCGGCCAATGATCGCATCATGGAGTTGCTCATCATGATTGATGCCCTCCGTCGTGCTTCGGCGGCCCGTATCACGGCGGTGATTCCATTCTTCGGTTATGCACGTCAGGATCGTAAGGACAAGCCGCGTGTGCCGATTACCGCAAAGCTGGTGGCTAACCTTTTGACTGCGGCGGGTGCGAATCGCGTCTTAGCGGTCGATTTACACGCGCAACAAATTCAAGGTTTTTTCGATATCCCGGTCGATCATCTCTACGCCTCACCGGTCTTCTATGCGCACATTAAAAACAAGCCATGGTTGAAGGACGCGACGGTCTTTTCGCCTGACGTTGGCGGTTTGAAATATGCTTCAGCCGTGGCGGACATGTTGCAGCTCCCTTATGGCTTTGTGGCGAAGCGTCGCACGAGTGCCACAACGGTGACCGCAACAAGCTTGGTCGGAGACGTTGACGGTCGTGACATTATTTTGGTCGATGACATGACTGAAACCGCCGGCACCTTGGTGGCCGCAGCTGAATTATTGAAGAAGAACGGAGCCCGTACGGTGCGAGCGATGGTTTCGCACTGCATGATTCAAGAGATTGCCTACGAGCGTTTACGCGGCGGGGCGATTGACGAAGTGATTACCACCAACTCTGTGCCGATTGACGTGCGTGGCTTGCCCATCACGGTGCTTTCGATTGCGCCTTTGCTGGCCGATGCGATTCGTCGGATTCACGGCAATAATAGCGTGACCGACCTCTTCCCGATTAAGGGTCACTGAGCTTGCTCAGTGATTATTAAAAAAGGCCGCCTGCGGGCGGCCTTTTTGTTGGAGCAATCCGGCGATTACTTCTTTTCGTTGGTAAGGAATTTAATGACCTCGGCAGCTTGATCGCCGGTGTGACCTTGATTGTCGGCCATCACACACACACCGTCTTTAAACAGGTAAGCGCTGCGACTCGCAAAGCCCATGGTGGTGGGAACTTTAAAAGCCTTTACCACTTTCTTGTCGCTGTCCGCGAGGAGAGAGAAGGGGAAGCCTTGCTCGGTTTGGAAGGATTTTTGTTTCGCTTCGTTATCGGTGCTCACGCCCAAAACTTTGACGCCCATCTTGGTGAGCTCGCCCCAGCTGTCGCGCAGTGAGCAGCCTTGTTTGGTGCAGCCCGGGGTATTAGCCTTGGGATAGAAATAGACGAGCAGGTAGCCGGAGGCGCCGAACTTATCGACGGCCACGGCCTTACCATCTTGATCGTTACAGGTGACGGTGGGCAGGGCATCGCCCACGGTAAGACGTTCGGCGGCATTACCCATGAAAGGGAAGAGGGAGATAAGCATGAGGGAGGCGATGGTTTTCATCTGTCGATAAGGGTGAACCCTTTGGGCGGAATTGCAAATCGAGGGTGCGATGTTTTCGGGTCGCTTGTCGTGCAAACTCGGGGCAAAACATTGTCATGCTATCGGAAATCTTAGCCACGATACCCCACCGCCCTCCGTTCCTGTTTCTGGATGAGATTAATGAGGTGCGGGCGGACGGTGCGGTCTGTACGCGAACCTTTAGGCCGGATGAGCCCTTTTATGCGGGCCACTATCCGGGTAATCCGATTACCCCCGGGGTTTTGCTCTGTGAGTCGGTTTTTCAGACGGGTGCAATTTACCTGACCCGGAAGATGCAGTCGGAGGGTGGCAGCGTGGCGGACAAGACGCCGGTGCTCTGTCGCATCGAGGAGGCCAAGTTTAAGGGCATCGTTAAGCCGGGAGATACGGTGGTGATTGAGGTTAAGCACGTGGAGACACTCCAGCAGTTTCACTTTCTCACTGGCACCGTGCGACGCGACGGAAAAGCCGTGCTGACGATTCGTTTCGCGCTCGCCCTGGTCGACCAGCCTGCCTGAAATAACGCCATGTCCTTTCTTGGTCTTAACGGCAAAACTTTCTTGGTGCTCGGCGTGGCCAATAAGAAGTCGGTCGCTTGGCATGTCGCCAAAACCCTCGAAGCGGAGGGCGCCAAAGTTATTTACTCTGTACGCTCGGCCGCTCGCAAAGAAAGTGTCGCATCTTTATTAGCGGGCAAACCAATCTATATTTGTGATTTAGAAGACGAAGCACAGACGCAGAAATTAGCGGCCGAAGTGGGCCGAGAGCACGGCCCCATTGACGGCGTGTTGCATAGCGTGGCTTTCGCGAACTTCTCGAAGGGCATGCAGCCGTTTCACGAAACTGTGCGGGCTGATTTTCTGCAAGCCACGGCGATTTCCTGTTTCTCGTTGGTGGAGTTGGCCCGCGCCCTAAAGCCCTTCTTAAGTAAGGATGCTTCAGTGGTTTCGATTGGTATTTCATCGCAGGTTACCGCCGCCAACTACGGTTACATGTCGCCCATTAAAGCCGCTCTAGAGTCGGCCAGTCGTTTCCTGGCTAAATCTTTTTCCGCTGATTCACGCGTACGTTTTAATTCCGTTAATGCGGGTCCGCTGAAGACCAGCGCGAGTGCGGGCATTCCGGGTTACCTGGAAAATTATTTACACGCCGAGAAAATGACGTTGCGCAAAGAAGCTTTAAAAACTCAAGAAGTAGCGGACGTGGCCGTGTGGCTGCTGTCCCCGCGTTCAAGCGGCGTGAACGGACAGGGTGTGGTAGTCGATGCGGGCATGGGACTTAATTTCTTTGACGAAGAATTGGTGAAAGCCTCTTCGCGACTTATCTAATCGTGCAATTTCAACGCACTGCACTCACGGGCCTAGTGGCCGAATTACCGCCCGAGGTTTGGACTTCGGAAGAAGTGGAACGTCGTCTCGCACCTTTATATCAAAGATTAAAACTTCCGGAAGGGCGTTTGGAGTTGATGACAGGAATTAAGGAGCGCCGCTTCTGGCCGCAGCCCATTCGTCCCTCCGCGGCATCGGCGTTGGCTGGACGCAAGGCGATGCAGGCGGCGGGCGTGGGCCCGGCGGACATTGATTTGCTAATCCATTCCTCCGTCTGCCGGGATCGCCTTGAGCCCTCTACGGCAGCCTATTTGCATGGTTTGTTGAGCCTGGGACCACAGTCCCAGATTATGGATATCTCCAATGCCTGCTTGGGTTTTTTGAACGCAGTCGTGATGGCGGCCGGTCTGGTGGAGTCGGGTCAAATTAAACGTGCATTGGTTTGTGCGGGTGAAGACGGACGTCCCTTGGTCGAGCACACCATTCGTCAGCTCAACCAAGACCTCGCGCTCACGCGCGAGAGCATTAAACCGTTTTTTGCTAATCTCACCATCGGTGCCGGTGCGGCCGCGGCCGTAGTCTCTCGCAATGATTTAGCCGGAGCGGACGCGATTCAGTTGCGAGCGTGTGCGTGGGAAACAGATTCTTCGGCGAATGGATTGTGTGAAGGCGATACGGCAGCGAGCGAGTTAGACATGCGAACTGATTCGGAGGCGTTGTTAATTGCAGGTGTTGGCTTGGCGCAGCGCTGTTGGCAGCGCTTCAAAAACGAAAGTGGTTGGAATGAAAGCACGCCGCAGCGCATCATCACTCACCAAGTCGGTCGCCGGCACTCCGCTTTGTTGTTCGAAAAACTCGGACTCGATGTGACCAAAGATTTTCAAACGTTTGACCGACTCGGCAACGTCGGTTCGGTCTCGTTGCCTGCAACGCTCGCCTTGGCGCGAGCCGAAGGGAAAATTAAAGCCGGCGATAAAACAGCTTTGCTAGGTATTGGCAGTGGCCTCGCGAGCCTCATGCTTGCCATCGAATGTTAGTTCCTGATCCAGCCGCCTTACCCGCCCAGGTAAAGGCTCTGTACCCCTTTACGGTGCGTGATTTTGCCACGCCGAACGGCGTGATGCGTTTTGTTGATCATGGCCCGAAGGATGGACCGGCCGTGCTCTTGTTGCATGGTAACCCCTCTTGGTCGTTTCTTTGGCGTAATTTAATTCTGAAACTCGCCGCCCGCGGTTTTCGGGTTATCGCCCCTGATCATATGGGCATGGGTCTCTCGGCTCGGCCGAATAAGTTTCTGCGTCTCGAAGATCGTATTCGCGATGTGCAGGGCTTGGTTGATTTCCTGGGACTGAAAAAATTCCACCTGGGCGTGCATGACTGGGGTGGTGCGATTGGTTTCGGATTGGCCACGCGTTGTCCTGAGCGTATCGGGAATATTTTAGTTACGAATACCGGCGCCTTCCTTTCGGAGCGGATCCCCGCACGCATCGCACTTTGCCGTTGGCCGTTACTTGGCCGGTTCATCGTCCAGAACTTAAATGGCTTTGCTTGGCCAGCGACCTGGATGGCAGTCGAGAAACCGATGACCTCGACGATTAAGGCTGGTTTTCTTGCCCCTTATGGGTCGGTCGGGGTTAGGCGAGCGGTGGCGGATTTTGTGGCGGATATCCCGATTGAGGCTAATCACCCCACCCGGGCGACCTTGGCGGCCGTCGAGGCGGGTCTCCCCCTGCTTAAAGGCAAGCGGATGCTGTTATTGTGGGGGCTTAAGGACTTCTGTTTCGATGCTTCGTTCCTTGCAGGATTCGAGGGGCGCTTCCCTCAAGCCCAGAAGCTGATTTTCCCGGCTGCCGGGCACTATGTTTTGGAGGATGCGGGTGAGGCGGCGATCGGTCCAGCGGTAGATTTTTTCGGACAGTCTTAGGTGGTGCTAGTTTTGGGTGTAATTTAGGTGTAAAAATAGCTGTGGATAGGGTGTGAATATCAGTTTTTAACCCATTTGCATCTAGTTGATTGTCAGCATCTTCTGATGGTGCAAAAACCTTCCATTTTACCCGTTTTCCTGTTGCAGAAACGTTTCAGAAAATCAGGATTCGAATGCCCCTTTTAGAGGGCATTATTTACCCTATTTATACACCAAAAAATGAGCGAAAATTCCGAAAAATCAGGACCCACTGGAAAGCATGCTGGCAAGGCATCATATGATGCGGTCGACATCAAGCGCTTGAAGGGGCTAAAGGCCGTGCGTGAGCGACCTGGTATGTATATTGGTGATACAAATGAAACCGGCTTGCACCATTGCGTTTATGAGATCGTCGACAACTCGATCGACGAAGCGCTCGCTGGATATTGTCACAGCATTAAAGTAGAAATCCATACCGACGGCTCGCTATCGGTGGAAGACGATGGTCGCGGTATTCCCGTGGCGATGCACCCTGAGGAAAAAATTCCGACGCTTGAGCTCGTGCTGACGAATCTTCACGCCGGTGGTAAGTTCGATAAAGGTGCTTACCAAGTTTCGGGCGGCTTGAATGGTGTCGGTGCCAAGTGTGTGAACGCTCTCTCCGATAGTTTTATCGCTGAAGTCAGTCGCGAAGGCGAAGTACACCAAATGAAATTCTGCCGTGGTGAAGTCACCCAGTCCATCAAGGTCATCGGCAAGACCAAGCGTACGGGTACGAAAATCACCTTTCACCCCGATCCGCAAATCTTCGTTGCGACCCAAGAGTTTAAGTATGACACATTGGTGCGCCGCATGCGCGAGTTGGCATTCTTGGTGCCAGGCATCACGGTCGACATGAAAGATCACCGCACCAACCGTGCGGATCACTTTGAATTTAAGGAAGGTATCGCGGAATATGTTTCCTTTTTAAATGTGAATGAGGAGGCCTTGTTTAAGGACCCGATTTTAATTTCAGCGGAAGTGGATTTCACTGATTTAGAAAATCCTCGCGTCATGGCTGAAGGTGAAAAACCCAAGCCCAATCAGCGTAGAATGACGGTCGACGTGGCCCTGCAGTACAACGATCGCTACGACGAAATGGTCTTCTCGTACGCCAATTTAATCAACCAGCCTGAAGGCGGTACGCACCTTTCGGGTTTCCGTTCAGCGCTGACGCGGGTAATTAATCACTACGCCAAGTCCAATGGACTGATTAAAGATAAAGACACCAAGTTGAACGGCGACGACATGCGCGAAGGTCTGGTGGCAGTGATTTCGGTTAAGCACCCTGACCCAAAGTTCCAATCGCAGAATAAGACGCGACTCACCAATCCCGAGGTTGAAGGCATTGTCACCTCTGTGGTCGGCGAGCAGTTGAAGTATTATTTAGAGCGCGACCCGAAGACGGGTCGTCGCATCGTCGACAAATGTTTGAATGCTGCCCGTGCCCGTGAAGCGGCACGTAAGGCACGTGAGACTGTGCGTAAGTCGGCAATGTCCTCCGGTGGTTTACCGGGTAAGTTGGCGGACTGCTCGGAGAGCGATCCATCGGTTTGCGAACTTTATATCGTCGAAGGTGATTCCGCCGGTGGTTCCGCTAAGCAAGGCCGCGACCGTCGCTTCCAAGCCATCTTGCCGATTAAAGGTAAGATTCTGAATGTGGAAAAAGCGCGCATTGATAAGATTTTATCGAATGAAGAAATTCGCACCATCATCACGGCGTGCGGTACGGGCATTGGTAAGCATGAAGGCGACGGCGCTTTCGATGTGACCAAGTGTCGTTACCATAAGCTTGTGATCATGACGGACGCCGACGTGGATGGTTCGCACATTCGTACGTTGTTATTGACGTTCCTTTTCCGTCAGATGCCCGGCTTGATTGAGGCCGGCTATGTTTACATCGCCCAGCCACCGCTTTACCGCATCAAACGTAAAAAGCGTGAGCAGTACGTGGATAACGATGCCGACCTGAATCGTATCTTGCTCGAGCTTGGTTCGGAGGATGTGAACTTGCTCCGCCTGCGCGACAAACTCGTCTTCCCCGGCCAGAAGCTCGACAAGATTGTTGAATCACTCGCTCGCTTGGAAAGCCTCGGTGTCAGCATTGGACGTACCGGTTGCCAACTCGGCCAGTATCTCGATCAGCAAAACCTCAAGACCCATGCGTTGCCTCGTTTCATCGTGCGCACCCGTACGGGCAATGAAGAGACCTATGAGTTCTTGGCGGATTCCGATGCCAAGCAGGATTACCTGAAGAAGGCCGGCGTCGAAGACTTCTTGTCCGACACCATTAATCGCGAGAAGAAACTCAAAGACGGCACCGTGGTGCAGCAACGCGTTAACGTTATTGAAGTTTTTGAAAATGACTCGATTAGCAAAGTGCTGAAGGATTTAGAAACGCAGGGCATGGACGTGAAGCAATTCACCGCGGGTGAAGATGCACGTTATCACCTGATTGACGGTTCGGCAGCGGATGAAGAAGTCGCAGTGGAAGCCGAAGACGCCAAAGCGGAGAAGGGTGCTGAGAAGGCCGCGAAGAAGGTTGTCAAGAAAGTCGAGCCCGTGCCTCTGATGTCGATACTCGAGCTCATCGGTCAGATTCGTCAATTCGGCCGCAAGGGTCTCACCATTCAGCGATACAAGGGTCTCGGTGAAATGAATCCGAAGCAGCTCTTTGAAACCACCATGGATCCAGCCAAACGTCGCTTCCTCAAGGTCGACATCCGTGACGCCGCTGAAGCTAACCGCGTGTTCGCCATGTTGATGGGCGAAGACGTGCCTTCGCGCCGTGCCTTCATTGAAGACAACGCACTGAACACCTCGAACCTCGACGTCTAATTCGTACCAATCATTTAAAACTAAAACCTTACTGTAATGTATTCTGATAAAGAAAAACTTACCTCCGCGAACATCACGGAGATCATGTCCACCGCTTACATCGATTACTCGATGTCGGTCATTGTGTCACGGGCCTTGCCTGATGCACGTGACGGCCTAAAGCCGGTACAGCGCCGGATTCTTTACGCCATGATGCGTGAAGGCCTCGTCTACAATCGCCCCTTCGATAAGTGTGCGGGTGTAGTTGGTGAAGTGCTGAAGAACTATCACCCTCACGGTGACAGCTCCGTGTACGACACCTTGGTGCGCTTGGCTCAGAACTGGGTGATGCGTTACCCGCTCATTGAGCCGCAAGGTAATTTTGGTTCGGTCGATGGTGATCCACCCGCTGCTTACCGTTACACCGAGTGTCGTCTCTCGGAAGTTTCGGCTGAGCTATTGGGCGATATCGATGAAGACACGGTCGACTTCGTGCCCAATTATAAAGAGTCGACCACGGAGCCCACGGTGCTGCCCTGTGCCTTGCCTCACCTTTTGATGAACGGTTCGACGGGTATCGCTGTGGGTATGACCACGAATATCCCACCGCACAACCTTATCGAACTAATCGAAGCTACTTGTCTCATTATTGATAAGCCAGGCACCACCGTTGAAGACTTAGAAAAGATTATTACCGGTCCTGACTTCCCGACGGGTGGCGTGATTAACGGCAAGGAAGGCATCAAGCAGTACCTTAAGACTGGTCGTGGCATTGTTCGCGTCCGTGGCGTCGCTCACACCGAAGAAATGAAGAATGGTAAAGAGCAAATCGTCCTCACCGAGTTACCTTATAACACCAACCGTGCATCGCTCGTGAAGCACATCGCAGAATTAGTCGGCGAAAAAGTCCTCGATGAAGTTTCAGACCTTCGTGATGAGTCTGACGAAAACACGCGCGTGGTAATCGAGCTGAAGCGCAACGAGTCGCCGAAGGTGGTCATCAATAAGCTCTTCAAGCACACCGCCTTTGAAAGTTCGTTTGGGGTGATTCTGCTCGCCCTCGATAAGCGCCGCCCCAAGCAAATGAACATCCGCGAGATGCTCGAATGCTTCGTCGAGCACCGCCGTGATGTGGTGACCCGTCGTACCCGTTTCCGTCTCCGTAAGGCTGAAGACCGCGCTCACATTCTCGAAGGCTTCAAGATTGCCCTGCGTAACTTGGATGACTTCGTAAAAATTATTCGTGCGGCTACGAATCGTGATGAGGCTCGGGTTAAGTTGATGTCCAAGTACGGACTCTCGGAACGCCAAGCCGTGGCGATTCTCGATTTGCGTCTCTACCAATTAACCGGACTCGAGCGTGATAAGATTGAAGCCGAGTACCGCGAATTGATGGCACTCGTTGAAGAGCTCCGTTCGATTCTGAGCAGCGAAGCGAAATTGCTGACCTTGATTAAGAAGGAGCTACGCGAAGCTTCGAAGAATCACCTCTCACCTCGTAAGACCAAGATTATGGCACACGAAGGTGAGCTCGCCATGGAAGACGTCATTGCCAACGAGGGTTGCGTGGTGACGGTTTCGCATGCGGGCTTCATTAAGCGTACCCCTGTCGCTCAGTACCGCCTCCAAAAGCGTGGCGGTAAGGGTACTAAGGGCGCCGAGCTCTCCAAGGCTGCGAGCGACGAGGATAGCGACTTCATCGAGCACCTCTTTACCGCGAATACGCACGACCATATTCTGTTCTTCATGAACAATGGTCGGGTTTACGTGGAGAAGGTTTACGAAATCGAAGAAGCCGCTCGTGCGACGCGTGGTAAGTCAATCGCTCGCCTCCTCGATCTGAAGGACGACGAGAAATTGGCTGCCATGGTCTGCGTCCAGGAATTTGAAGAAGGTAAGTTCCTGATGATGTGCACGGCTAACGGCACGATTAAGAAGACCGAGATTTCTAAGTATGCCAACTACCGTAAGGGTGGCATCATCGGTGTGAACATTGAACACGGCGACCAGCTGATTTCAGTGAAGCTCACCAACGGCGACAATGAAGTTGTGATGATTTCTCAATCGGGTATGTCGATTCGCTTCCACGAATCGGACGTTCGTTCGATGGGTCGCGACACCACCGGTGTCATCGGCATGAATCTCGATAAGGGCGACCTCGTGAAGTCGATGGAGATTGTTGACCCGGCTTGTACGCTCTTAGTCGTCGGCATCGATGGCATTGGTAAGCGTACGCCGTTTGACGATCCAGAGACCAAGGAACCCGTGTACCGTAAGCAATCACGCGGCGGTAAGGGCGTCATTGCCATCAGCACGGATGTCGGCGTCGCCGGTGCACTCAGCGTGCAAGAGAATGACGAAGTCATGTTGCTCACCAAGGGTGGTCAATCGATTCGCACTAAGGTTTCGGACATTCGTTGCACTGCGGGCCGCAATACCAAGGGTGTGCGCGTGATGCGTCTGAAGGATGGAGAAATGCTCCTCGGTATCTCGAAGGTTGAGCGCTCCGACGAAGAGGAAGAGTCCGCCGCAAAAGCCTAAGCTTATATCCTGATAAAACTAAAAGGGCGCCGAGTGGCGCCCTTTTTTGTTTCGGTTAGGCCCGCTCGAGGGCCGCGATGCATTCCACGTGACGCGTCTGTGGGAAGAGATCGAACGGCGTGGCCGAGATGACCTTCCAGCCACGGCTGCAAAGGTATTTCAAGTCGCGTGCTTGGGTGTCGGGCGCACAGCTGATGTAGACGATGCGACGAGGCGCAAAGTTGTGTAGCTGCTCGAGGAAGGACTCGTCGCAGCCGCGGCGAGGCGGGTCGAGAATGACGGCCGTTTCGGGACCGCGAACTGGAATGTTCTTAAAGATCGATTCGGCTGCGCCCGCGATGAAGCGGCAGTTGACGAAACCGTTAAGCGTCGCGTTCTCGGCGGCCTTACGGGCGGCTTCGGCGCTGACCTCAACGCCATTGACTGATTCAAAATCCTTGGCGCCAGAAAGGGCGAATAGTCCGGAGCCGCAATACGTGTCGACCAAGTGTTTCGCACCCGAAGCTTTCGCCAGTTGAATCGCATGTTGGACAAAAGATTCAAGAATTGAGGGGTTGTTTTGAAAAAATTCACCTGCGAGGAATTTTAATTTAATTTTCCCGACCTTTTCGGTAACAATTTGGCGAGAATCGGAGACCACGCCTTCTTCGCATTCACGAAAGAGTAAAGTAGCACCGCGCTCAAAGCGTCCAGGGCTGCTGCGGATTTCTTTGCGTGCCCTTCCGTAGGCTGCATTGATTGCATCGGTTGTAATGGGGCATTTGGTCACATCGACCACGCGGCGGGAGGTGCCAGTGGCGAGAAAGCCAATCGGGAAGTCTGCGCGACGGGGGGCCAGGAAGTGCGGGGTGATCTTTGAGCGGTAGCCGTATTGTTTAGGCGAGGGGTGAGTCGGGTTGATCTCGATTTTCAGTCCACCCAGGCGCTCGAAAACTTCGGCCACTTGGCGGCGTTTCCACTCAAGTTGTTCGGCGTAATCCATGTTTTGATACTGGCAGCCGCCGCACTCGCCAAAAAGTTCGCAGCGTGGTTGCACGCGGTGAGGCGAGGGAACGAGTACGCGCACGAGGTCGCCGCGCGAGAAGTTAGCGGCGTTGTGCCAGATTTTGACTAGGACTTTTTCTTTGGGCAGGGCACCCGCGACAAAGATGACCCAGCCGTCGACGCGTCCCAACCCGTCACCCAGGTTGGTGATGGTGGAAATTTCTACTTCGACCTCTTGATGGTAGGTGAAGGGCCCTTTGCGAAATTTTGCGGGGGTTGAAGAATCGGGCTGTTCGGCGTCGGACATGATTGGAAACTCTAAGGTGCGGAGCGAAGGTCGAGCCTTAAC
>CANBWJ010000025.1 GCA_947373115.1 Opitutia bacterium
AACTGAGCTACCACCCCAGATAGCCAAAAGGAAGTTCAGAAAGCCCCTGCGACCCCTGTCTGTCAAACGGAAAACCGACGGATTTATTGACGAACTTGGCCTGTCCCGACCACTTCGAACTTCCAAGTGGTCAATTCCCTTAAGCCCATGGGGCCGCGGGCGTGTAGGCGGTCGGTGCTGATGCCGACTTCGGCACCAAAGCCAAATTCGCCGCCATCGGTAAAGCGGGTGCTCGCGTTCCAATAAACGCAGGCGCTGTCGATTTGAGCCAAGAAACTGCGCGCCACTTTTTCGTCGGCGGTGATGATCGCGTCAGAATGGTGTGAACCGTTCTCTTCGATGTGCTGCACGGCTTCAGTTAATCCAGAAACGACTTTCACGTTAATGATTAGTCCGAGGTGTTCCGTGCGCCAATCCTGTGCGGTGGCAGCTTTGGCACCTTTGATGAGTTGGACGGTTTGAGCGCAGCCGCGAATTTCGGTTTGTTGTGCAGCGAAGGCAGCGCCGAGTACGGGCAAGAATTGGGACGCGATGGCTTGATCGACGAGGACGGTCTCGGCGGCATTGCACGCGCTGGGGCGTTGGCACTTCGCGTTGATGATAATCTGCTCGGCCATTTTTAGGTCGGCTTGCGCGTGCACGTAGATGTGACAGATACCGGCGTCATGTTTAATGACGGGAACTTTGGCGGAGTTGACCACGGCTTCGATGAGTCCGGGTCCGCCGCGAGGCACGATGATGTCGACTATGCCACGGAGGGAGCCAAGGGCAGGCACCGCTTCGCGATCGGTGAAAGGAAGGAGGGTGACGGCTTCGGTGGGGAGGCCGACGGCCTTGAGTCCGCTCGAGAATGATTGGGCTAAGGCGAGGTTGGTGTGCAGGGCTTCGCTGCCGCCGCGCAGGATACAGGCGTTACCTGACTTTAAGCAGAGTGCGGCAGCGTCGACGGTGACGTTGGGTCGCGATTCAAAAATAATGGCGACGAGTCCGATAGGAACGCGACGACGGACGATTTTTAGTCCATTAGGGCGGTCCCAGGCTTCGGTGATTTCGCCAACTGGGTCGGGTAAATGCGCCACATCTTCGCAAGCGGCGGCGATACCCTCGAGTCGTTTGGCGTCGAGTTTCAGGCGATCAATCATCGCGGCGGTGAGGCCTTTGGCTTCAGCGTTGGCGATGTCTTTGGCGTTAGCGGCTAAGATGGACGATGCGTCAGCGCGTACGGCTTTAGCGGCGGCCAAGAGGGCTTGAGTGCGGATCTCGGTGGAGGCGAGCGCGACGGTGCGTGCGGCCTTCTTGGCTGCTTGAGCCAGGTCGGTGACGCGCTTTAGTAGATCGCTCATCGCAGGGAGAAGCGCGTGCCAATTTTCTTTTTGGCTGCGAGTTCGATGAGGACGTTTTTACGACGGCCGTTGGCAATGATGGTGTCGACTTTACCTTCGGCGGCGATTTCCGCGGCTTGTAATTTAGTGACCATGCCACCGACGTTGCGTTCGGAGCCCGCACCGCCGGCGAGGGCACGAATGCTGGAATTAATTTCTTTGACGGCGGGAATGAGTTTTCCGGTGCCATCGGAGCGCGTCATTAAGCCGTCTACGCCAGAAAGGATGACGAGTAAATCTGCGCCTACTAAAGCAGCCACGTGAGCTGAGAGGCGGTCGTTGTCGCCAACGCGAATTTCTTCATCGGCAATGGCGTCGTTCTCATTGATGATCGGGACGAATTTTTTGCGCTTCAGTAAAAGGTCGAGCGTGGCGCGGGCATTGCGGGTGCAGGCGCGGCTATCCAGATCCCAATAGGTCAGGAGCATTTGAGCGCCGAGTAATTTATGACGGGCCAGGTGAGCACCGTAGACGGACATCAGTTCAGGTTGTCCAACCGTGGCACAGGCTTGAAGTTCGCGAGCATCTTTAGGGCGCTTCTCGAGTTTCATGGCGGTCATGCCGGCGGCGACGGCGCCAGAAGAAACGATGACGACTTCGATACCGCGTTTCATTAGCACGGCGACTTGGTCGGTGATGCGTCCGATTTGGACGCGGTCGACCTTGCCATCTGCACGTGTCAGCAGGCCGGAGCCAAGTTTGATAACCCAACGTTTTGCCATAAGTATGGGTAACAACTTAGCGGACGTCCTCCGCTATTGTCCAGCGTCAGAGTAAGGACGACTCTTGGGGAGGGGGTAATAAGCCCACCGCACGCCAGCCTTTTTCGGTGAGAATCCGCCCCTGGGGCGTGCGTGAGACGTAGCCCTCTTGTACCAGGAATGGTTCGTGCACCTCTTCGAGGGTGTGTGCATCTTCGCCGATGGCTGCACCGATGCTGTTGAGGCCCACGGGTCCACCCCGGTGTTTTTCGGCCATCGCTCGGAGGAAACGGTGGTCCATGTCATCGAGTCCGTTCTGATCGATTTCTAATAATTCGAGGGCCGCCGCGGTGATGGCTGCATCGGCTTTACCGTTGGCACGTTCGAGGGCGTAGTCGCGCGTGAAACGCAGAAGATTATTTACAATGCGCGGGGTGCCGCGGGCACGACGGGCCACTTCTTCCGCGCCACCTTGGTCGAGTTGCAGGTTTAGTAATTTTCCGTTGCGCGAAACAATGGAGAGCAATTGTTCGCGCGTGTAGTAATCGAGTCGCGTTTGTAAGGTGAAGCGACTGCGCAAAGGTGCGGTGAGTAAGCCCGTGCGGGTGGTCGCGCCGATTAAGGTAAACTTAGGAAGGTCTAGGCGCACGCTGCGCGCGTTGGGTCCTTGATCGATCATGATATCGATACGGAAGTCTTCCATCGCCGAATATAAAAATTCTTCGACCGTTTTGGGGATGCGATGAATCTCGTCGATGAACAAAATTTCGCCCTCTTGTAAACTCGTGAGCAGGCCCGCGAGGTCGGAGGCTTTTTCGACGACAGGTCCGGAGGTCACGCGAATTGGTCGACCCATTTCCTCGGCCAGAATCATCGCCAGGGTGGTTTTGCCTAAGCCCGGTGGACCGTGGAGCAGAATGTGATCGAGTGTGCGATTTTCGCGACGCGCTGCGCCAATCATCACGCGCAGGCGTTCGACGGTGCGCGGTTGACCAACGAAATCATCGAGCTTCGGTGGGCGTAAAGATTGATCGAGCGCGCGATTTTGGAGTGACGCTGCCTCTTTGCCGGAAGGCGTGGGAGAGTCGGGTGAATCCTTGGCGCGGGCCATGTCAGCAAAGTGCGGAGTAAAGTTGAGCTTGGCAATCCTCAGTCCTCAGCGAAACCTTTGGGCATCGCGGAAGCGGGTAGGCGTTCGATATCTGCACCGAGTGCACGCAGGCGTTCTTCGAAGCGTTCATAGCCGCGATCGAGGTGATAGAGTCGTTGCACCCAGGTTTCGCCCTTGGCGGCGAGGCCGGCGAGAATCAGTGCAGCAGAGGCACGGAGGTCGGAGGCCATCACCGGTGCGCCGGAGAGTGGACGGTCGCCGTAGACGGCAGCGGTGGGGCCATCGACGCTGATTTCTGCGCCCATGCGTTGCAGCTCGGCGGCGTGCATGAAGCGCGATGGGTAAACTTTTTCGGTGAGTGTGCTGCGGCCGTCGACGAGTAATTGTAGTGCCATGAACTGCGCTTGGAGGTCGGTCGGGAAACCTGGATAGGGTTCGGTGACGATTTCCACTGCACGTGAGGGTCGACCGTGGGCACGAATGAAGTCGGGCCCTGTTTCCACCTGTACACCGGCCTCACGCAATTTTTCGATGAAGGCGGTGAGGTGATTGGCGTTGGCGCCTTTTACGGTGACATCGCCATCGGTCATCGCGCCGGCAACTAAGTAAGTGCCGGCTTCAATGCGATCGGGAATGATGGAGTGTTCGCAGCCGTGCAGGGAGGTGACGCCTTCGATTTTAATCGTCGGTGTGCCTTGTCCGCTAATCTTCGCGCCCATTTTTATGAGCAGCGTGCAGAGGTCGACAACTTCGGGCTCTTGGGCGGCGGATTCAATGGTGGTGAGGCCAGGAGTTGTGGTCGCGGCCATGATGATATTGGCCGTGCCAGTGACGGTGCTGCCCATCGGGCCGCCCATGAAAACGGTGTCACCCTTGGCGTGCTGAGCGTCGACGCTGACCAAGCCATTTTCCACGCCAACGACACAGCCGAGGGCTTCGAGTCCTTTTAAATGTAAGTCAATCGGGCGAGGCCCAATGACGCAGCCGCCGGGGATAGCCATTTCGGCTTGATGCAGGCGACCGACGAGGGCGCCGAGCAAGCACACCGACGCGCGCATTTTGCGGACGAGGTCGTACGGGGTGCGGTGAACAATTTGACGAGCTTGGATAATCCATGTGCCCGTTTGTGGCTGAGAAATTTCCGCACCTTGGTGCTGGAGGATTTCGGCCATGAAACGTACATCACTTAAGTCGGGTACGTTATGCAGGGTTACTTTTTCACCCGTTAATAAAGTCGCCGCGAGAATAGGCAGTGCAGCGTTTTTAGAGCCGGCAACTTGAATGGTGCCTTGAAGTTTTCGGCCACCTTGAATGCGTGCGACTTGAAGCATGTAGCAAAAGAGCGGGGGCGCTTTAGCGCCCCCGTTTCATTTAGCCTTCGCGTGGGCCGGAGCGACGATCGCCTTGGCTGCGACGGAAGTCAGGACGTCCGCCGGGACCGCCACGACCACGACCTTGTCCGCCGCGAGGACGATTTCCTTGGCGGAAATCGTTGCGAGGGCCACGGTGTTCACCGCGAGGGTGATGAGCGCGAGCGGCAGGCGATGCTTTGCTGGAGATACCAAACAAAGCAGCCAGCTTACGTTTTAAGTTTACCCAAAAACCAATCGGGGATTGGACGGGAATCACCACGGGATCGATTTGCAAACGTGGACGTTCGCTACGAGGTTCGCGAGGAGTGCGCTCAGGATGGCGGCCTTGTTCATGACCTTGTGGGGCATGTTGAGGCGCATGTTGAGGGCGATCAAAGCGTTCGCCACGAGGTTCGCGTGGACCACGGGATTCGTGGCTACGCTCTGGACGTGGTTCGTGATGTGATTCGGGGCGGCGCTCGGGGCGGAATTCGGCACGGGGTGCGCGAGGTGCTTGAGCGGCGGCGGGTTGGTGAGCGAGTTCGCCAGAGATGGATTCTTTGGCGAGTGCGGGATTTTCAACGACGCCGATGGAAGGACGCGCGTTTTCGGTTTTGCCGGTAGGTGCAACGTTGGCAGGAACACCGCGACGTCCAAATTGCTTTGGGGCGACGATGGTACCTGGTTTAGCGGCGGGTTCGGCGGATGCACCGATCACTGAGAGGGGAGGTAGGGCCGCGTGGGCGGATTCCAACTTTGCTTCGGTGATGCGAGGTGCAGGTGTACTGACTGGGTTTTGGGCCGCTGGTGTAGCGGCATTGGGGGAGGAGGCTGGCTCCTGCCCATTGTTTTCTTCTTGGTTCATTTTTCTCTTTGGGTGTAGCGGCTAATTATTGGCCGCTCGGTTATAGCCTGTTGGCTCCGTTGTGGAGTTCTGGGCTGATTTCGGACTCCTGCTTCTATCTTAATTAAGTTATAGAGGAGGCGAATGGACTAAGACTTAGGATCTTAGAACCGTTGTGAATAAATCCCTCCTCCTTAATTAACAATAAGAAACTCCCCCGTAGGCCCCAAAAGGTGAAAATATGTTCACGAAACCCTCAAAAAGCCCCGATTACCCGCCTGGCCTCATCGTGCCTCGTCGGTAAAGCGCTGTTCCCGGATGAGGACGATTTTGACGGTGCCTTGATAGGAGAGGGTTTCCTCGATGGAGGTACGGAGGCGGCGGAGTAATTCGGCGGCCCCAAAATCGTCGATGGTACCGGGGTCGACAATTACGCGCAGCTCGCGACCGGACTGGAAAGCGTAGGCCTCGCGGACGCCTGCGAATTTCAGAGCGAGCTCTTCGAGGTTCTTCACACGTTGGGCATAGCTTTCGACGGTGGAAGTGCGGGCGCCCGGACGTGAGCCCGAAATGGAATCCGCAATCATCACGAGTGGGGCGTACAAGCTTTCCGCTTCGACTTCGCGGTGGTGAGCGGCGACAGCGTTCACCACGCGAGTGTCTTCACCAAGGCGACGCAAAAGATTGGCACCTGCGAGGGCGTGGCTGGTGCTCACTTCTGCTTCCATCGCTTTACCTAAGTCGTGCAACAGTCCGGCGCGTTTTGCGGGTAATGGATCAATCCCGATTTCGGCTGCGAGCAGGGCGCAGACTTGGGCGACTTCGATGGAGTGCGCGAGGGTATTTTGATTGGCGGAGAGACGGAAATGTAGGCGACCGAGTAATTCTTCGACGCGCACGTCCATCGGCGGCAGACCCAATTCGCGCACGGCATCGTGTCCGAGGCGTTGCGTTTGGCGCACGATTTCATCGGCCGAGGTGCGAGCGAGTTCCTCAATTAAAGTCGGGGTGATGCGTCCATCTTTAACCAAGCGTTCCAGGGCGATTCTCGCCACTTCGCGTCGTACAGGGTCGAAGCATGAAATGAGCACCATGCCTGGGGTTTCGTCGATGAGCAGCGTGGCGCCGGTGCTCTGTTCGAAGGTGCGAATATTGCGACCCTCACGACCGATTAACCGTCCCTTCATGTCTTCGCTGGGAATGGCAACGGTGACCGAAGTTGCCTCGCACGTGGTTTGCGTGGTGAGGCGTTGCATTGAAGTCAGTAAGATGCGCCGGGCTTCATCAGCGACATCTTGTTCGGCGCGGTCGAGCTTTTCGTGTCTGAGCTGCCGCGCTTCGAGTTCATAATTATTTTGCAATGATTCGAGAGCGGCGCGCTTGGCTTGTTCCGGTGATAGTCCGGAAAGTTGCAGGGCTTGTCGCTGGAGGTATTCGCGCTGACGTTCATTGGCGATTTTGAGCTCGTTGGCGATTTCGGCTTCTATCTTAGCGGTGGTCAGCAAGCGGTTGGCCTGTCGGTGGGACTCTTCCGCTTGTGCTTGTAATTCTGAAGCTTCGACGGAGGCCTCGCGACGAGCCAGTTCGACTTCATTTTTCAGTCGGGCTTCGCGCAACGCACCAAGCGTCGATTCGCGCCACTTGGCGAGCACGTAGGCAACGATGGCTCCAGAGGAGAACGCAACAGCGGCAAGAATACTTTGGTCAGCGGCCACGGCCATGGTTGTGGTTGGGCGAGTGATGCCCGGAGGACAAACCTTGCGCTATCACCTTTTTCCGCAAGCCCTTTCGGGAGGTTCGCCTTGCACAATGTGGCATAAGTGCTTGTTTTTAGGAATGTCACACTTGTTCCTAGATGAGGAGTCGCAGGCTTCGGTCTGGTGGGACAAGTTTGCCAACTTTTCTTGGCGGACGGATTGGACGCAGGTGATTATCATTGCATTGCTCAGCTCGCTGGGGGTGTTGGCTATTCACTCTGCGGGGTCGTATCGCCAGTCGACCTTTGCGACGTCACAAATCTACTTTATCATTTTTGGTTGGATCGCTTACTGGGTGGTGGCTTCGTTGGATTACCGCAAATTGCGAGTCCACGCTCGGCGCATTTACCTCATTGGTATTTTATTGCTCGTGCCCGTTTCCATTTGTGCGTTGTTGAAGGTCGATGTCGGTAGCTTCATTCGGAGTATTAATGGCGCCCGACGCTGGATGGATTTTGGACCCTTTTCGATTCAGCCGTCGGAGTTTGCGAAGGTCACGGCACTGGTGTTTATCGCTGCTTTATTGGCTTTAAATCCGATTGGGTCTGTACGCACAACATGGTTGACGGTTTTGAAGGTTCTCGGGGCCGCTTTTTTGCCGTTTGGCTTGATTTTTATTCAACCAGACTTAGGTTCTGCCCTCATCTACCTTCCGCTGTCATTTGCCTTACTTTATGTTGCCGGCCTGAGTTCCAGGTTCTTTTTGGTAGCCGGTTTGAGTGCCCTTGTTTTGGGAGCGGTGGTCACGATTGATTTAGTGTCTTACGCCGCCAAAATTTCTGAATACGCGGAAGCCAATCCTGGAGAAAGAAATCCGGCCAAGGCGATTCGTGGAAAGTATGAAGAGACGGCCTGGTTTGTCCTCTTAAAGGATTATCAGCGTGAGCGCTTGTTGTCCTTTGTTGCTCCCACGGTGATTGATCCGCGTGGTTTAGGTGCGACCTGGAATGTGAAGCAGGCCAAGATTGCCGTGGGGCGTGGAGCTTTTAACGGTCAAGGCATCGGCAATGGCACGCAGGCAAAGTACGGTTACCTGCCTGAAGCGGCAGCGCATAATGATTTTCTTTTCTCCGGCATGGCCGAAGAGATTGGCTTTAAGGGCGGCTTCTTGGTCGTGGCCGGCTTTGCCTTACTTTTTTGGCGAGTCATTCGAACGGGCTTAAGAACCGTCGACCGCTTTGGTTCCCTGTTAGCGATTGGTGCCGCCGTGATTCTCGGCACGCACGTCGTGATTAACATCGGAATGAACATCGATTTAATGCCTGTTACGGGCGTTCCACTACCTTTCCTCAGTTACGGGGGGTCATTTGTGCTCAGCTGCTTCCTGCTCCTTGGCTTAGTCCAGAGCGTTCATCGACATTCGGTTGATGACGGCGATCACAACGACTCTTCGGCTGCAGGATCTCTTGCATAACCGAAATGTCTGACACTAACGAACCCGAAGATCATTTAGACGACTTACCCGAAGAAGCCCAAGCTTCCTCGTCTGGCGTCGACCAAAAGAAACTGGCAGAAGACGCCGCCCGTCGTCGCAAGGAGCTCCCGCTCCTGCAACGTATCGCGAAGCACTTCTCCAAGGACCGCGCGATTTACCGCGAGTTGGTCATCAATGCCGAGACGCTCGAAAAGCGCGTGGCCTTGTTGACGAATGGAGTCCTCGATAAATTTGAAATCGAGCACAAGGGGGAGAACCGCATGGTGGGTTCGATCTTCAAGGGCCGCGTTCAAAACTTAGAAGGCGGACTCAAGGCAGCCTTCGTTGATATCGGTCAGCCCAAGAACGCCTTCCTGCATTACTGGGACATGTTGCCTGCGGCAAACGATTCGCAGGTGGAATTTATCCGCGACAACGAATCGGCGGAACAAAAACAGCGTAAAGCACGTTACCAGGCGAAGGACATTCCGCAGCTTTTCCCGGCTGGTTCGGACATCGTGATTCAGGTGGTGAAGGATCAAATCGGCACGAAAGGTCCACGTTCGACAACGAACATCGCCCTGCCTGGTCGCTACTTGGTGTTGATGCCTTTCAGTGGTGCGTGCGGAGTTTCTCGTAAGATTGAAGATCTCCCTGAGCGCGAGCGCCTGAAGGATATTCTACGCTCGCTGACCATCCCAGAGGGTATGGGTGTAATCATTCGTACGGCGGGCGAAGGTAAGCAGGCCCGCTGGTTTGTGCGCGACTTGCACATGTTGCTCCGTCGCTGGCAGGCCATCGTTGAGAAAATCAATCAGCCCGAACGCAAAGCGGTTTTACTCTACAGCGAGCCGGGTTTGATTGAGCGCACCGTGCGCGATTTCTTAACGGAAGAAGTCGACCGCATCTTGGTGGATAATCCCGAAGACTTTAAGATCGTTCAAGACTTAGTCGGCGAAATTTCCCCACGCTCACGTTCACGCGTCGAGCTCTACAATGACCCCATTCCGGTCTTTGAGCGTTACAACATTGAACGTCAGATCGAACAACTCTTCCAACGTCGCGTGCCGCTGCCTAGTGGCGGCGAAATCGTCATTGACGAAACTGAAGCGCTGACGGCCATCGACGTGAATACCGGTTCGCACCGCGGCGGTAAAGACGGTAAGGACGGTAATTACATCACGCAGGCCAACATTGAGGCCGTGACCGAAGCGGCCCGTCAAATCCAGCTCCGCAACTTAGGTGGTTTAATCATGATCGACACCATCGACATGAAGAATCCGAAGGACCGTAAGAAAGTTTACGACACGCTGCGTGAGGCCATGGAAGGTGACCGTGCGAAGCACCAGATTCTCCCGATTTCACAGTTGGGCGTCTTGCAGATGACCCGTCAGCGTCACACCGAGTCGAATACGACTTCGATGTACACGGCTTGTCCGCACTGTCAGGGTCGCGGTATCGTCAAAAACCCTCGCACCGTCTCGGTCGAGATTCAACGCAAGCTGCTCAGCGTCATTCGCCGTCAGCGCGAAATTGTCGGACCCGACAAGGAATTGGAAATTAACATTCTCCTGCACCCGATTAACTTGGAGCGTATTGTCACCGAGGATCGCGAGTATTTCCGCGACTTGATGAAGTCATGCAAAGTGCGCTTGGGCACTAAGCCCGACCCCACTTACAGTATCGAAGCCTTCAAGCTCTTTGATGGTGCCGGTAAAGAACTGCGTTAATTCCAATGGCTGCGGCATCGCTTGAGATTCGTCCGGTGGATTGGTTGAAGCCGGATGAATCTCGCGCGGTCGTCGAAGTTTTAGATTCTTACGCGTCGCACCTGGTGGGAGGTGGCGTGCCGCTCTCAGACGGCGTGCGTGCAAATCTCGCCACTGAACTTGCGAAGCGTTCGAATGCGCTCGTGCTCTTGGCGTGGTCCGAAGGTCAGGCCGTCGGTCTGGTCATTGCCTTCGAGGGCTTTTCCACTTTTGCATGTAAGCCTTTGATTAATATCCATGACCTGGCGGTGCTCCCGAAATTTCAGTGCCGCGGTGTGGGTAAAGCCTTGATGGCGGCGGTGGAAGCCGAGGCCCGTCGACGTGGCTGCTGTAAGCTCACGCTCGAAGTGTTGGAGCATAATCAACACGCCCGTAAACTCTACGAAGCGGTGGGCTTTGCGCCTTATCAGCTCGATCCTGCGGCCGGTCGAGCGCTCTTCTTGGAAAAGAAGTTAGGTTAACTTAATTTTCGGGCGGTGACGGAGCAGACGCAGTCCGTTTAAGCAAACGATAACCGTACTGCCTTCGTGCACGGAAACGCCGAGCGAAAGCGGTGCACCTTTAATCACCACAATCATGGCCATCGTCAGCGCGGCTCCGATGGATAGCGCGATGTTGAAGCGAATCGCCGTACGTGCGGCTTTACTGAGTTCGATGGCTCCGATGAGTCGACCGATGCGATCATCGGTAAGAACGACATCGCTGGATTCGAGGGCCGCATCACTGCCGCGACTGCCCATTGCAATCGCTACATCGGCAGCGGCGAGACCGGGTGCATCGTTGACGCCGTCGCCGACCATCGCAACCACGTGGCCTTGCGTGGAGAGGTTGCGAATGGTTTGCATCTTAGCCTCAGGGGTGAGCGCGGCAGCGTAATTTTCGATACCCACTTGGCGGGCGGCGACCGATGCTGCCTCTTCACGATCGCCCGTGAGCATGAGCGTGTGAATTTTGCGTTGATGGAGCGCGGCGAGGGTGGGGGCGCTTTCGGCACGAATCTCATCGACTAATGTGACGCGGACCACGGTGGTGCCATCGGAGCCCCAGACTTCACTGATAATCGCCCCTGAGCCTAAGCCAGCGCTTTCTAAAAGAGGTGCGCCGACGAACTCGCGCGAGCCCACGCTCCAGCGGCTACCGTTAATGGTGCCCGCAATGCCCTGTCCGGGTGAGTTAGAAAGCCCGGTAACGGGTAGGAATTGAGCCCCCTCTGCTTGGCAGGCCTTAACGATGGCGTAGGCAAAGGGGTGAGTGGAGTTACTTTCTAAAGAGAGCAGGGCAGATAGTGTTTTGGCTCGGTTGCTGGAAGGAGGGAAGACCTCAAGTGCGGCGACGACGGGTTCACCCGATGTAAGGGTGCCGGTTTTATCGAAGCAGATGTAATCGACATCCGCGAGTCGCTCAACCGCAGAGCCGCCGCGGAAAAGAATCCCTTGGCGCGCACCGGCGGCGATGGCGGCGAGAATGGCCGAGGGGACGGAGAGCACTAAGGCACAGGGGCTGAGCACGACGAGCAGCGTCATCGCTCGGTAGAGGGCAGAGTCATCTGCGCCGGTAGCGGAACGTCCGAGAATGAAGTATTGAACGAGGAAGAAGACGGTCGCAGCGCTCAGGGTGAAGATCGCATAGATGTCGCCCCAGCGATCAATGGCGCGTTGGGCGGGTGCTTTACTCTCCTGGGCTTCGCGGATGAGGGTGACGATTCTTTGGAGTGCACTGTCTTTCTCTGCTTTGGTGACGCGCACCACTAGTCGACCCCAGCTGTTGAGTGTGCCGCTGGAGACGGTATCCCCTGTACGTTTTTCGACCGGCTTCGCTTCGCCACTGAGCGTGCTTTCGTCGATGGAACTTTCGCCTGATTCCACTTCGCCATCGGCGGGCACAAGTTCGCCTGGGAGGACGACGATGCGATGGCCAGGCGTGAGTTGGGAGACGTTGATTTCGGATTCGACACCGTCACTTCCAATCAAGCGGGCGTGCTTCGGAGCCCCTTCTAAGAGGGCATCAATCGCACCCCGCGTGCGGTACATTGCGTAGTGTTCAATCGCACCCGCAGCGGAGAAGAGAAAGAGGAGTAAGGCGCCCTCCTCGGCGTGGCCAACGGCGGCGGCACCGACGGCGACGACGATCATCAAGAGGTGAACATCGATGCGTTTTTCAAGTAAGGCTGCCCAACCGTCGATGAGTGCATCCCAACCACCGCAGAGACACGAAAGTGTGATGAGTGCCGTCGAGATCCCATGCAGGGAGGTGTCTGATGGATACACTTGCGCGAAGATTAGCGAAAGGATGCCAAATAGACCGCTTAAGGCACTTAGAACGGCTAATTTCTTCCATTCATCATGGTGTTCATGACCGTCGTGCCCGTGATGTGCGTCGCTCATATTGGATAGGTTGCGGTGAAACTGCGGGCGGTCAATCACTCTACCCAAAGTGAGTGCGATGACGGTCTAAATTTTTTTGCTTTCAGAATTTTTTAACCCAAAAATTTGGTAGGTATTTTTTGGTACGAGAGCATGATGAAAATTCCTCTTGCGCAGTGGGTATAAATGACTATCAATTTTATCTAAGAGTTAACCGCAACGTGACGAACCGAACCGAAACCCCTAGCGAAAGCTTAATCACCGTGTCGCTTCCAGTGAAGCTTCACTCTGAAGCAGTCGCCTTTCAGCAGCGTTCAGGTCTCACCAATCTCAGTAAGGTGATTCGTCACGCTTTAGAGAATTACACTGATAGTCGTCCCACTGTTGAGCCCATTGCGTCTCGACAAGTATCTTTCCGCGTACCGTCGGAGCTCCGTACTCGTATTACCCGCCAGGCCAAGAATGCCCGGGTAAGCGTGGGGCGAATCGTCAGGATGGCGCTTCAGGCGCTGCCCTCAAACCCAACAACGATCCAAAATAAGGAAAAAACTATGGCAAAGAAAAAGGCCGCTGCTAAAAAGGCGACCAAGAAGGCCACCAAGTCGAAGAAGAAGTAATTCTTCTGAGACTCTCCGTCCTTCGTGACGGATGGCCGCCGGCAACTGCCGGTATCACAAGGACCCTCGCAAGGGGGTCCTTTTCTGTTTCTGGGGTGAAAGGGTTGTTGGCTTGAAAAGTGCAGGGTGGGGGCTTTGTCTTAATTTTTAACCCAATGAGTTCTCCTTCTGCTAACGCTGGCCGCATTACCATCACGAACGGCAAGCTTCATGTGCCCGATCGCCCAGTTGTTCCCTTCATTGAAGGCGACGGCACCGGTCCAGACATCTGGCGCGCCTCGGTGCGTGTCTTGGATGCCGCAGTCGCCAAGGCGTACGCAGGTAAGCGCCAGATTCAGTGGCACGAAGTTTTAGCCGGTGAAAAATCTTTTAAGAAAACCGGAGATTGGTTACCCGAAGCCACGCTGACGGCGTTCCGCGATTATTTGGTCGGCATTAAGGGTCCGCTCACCACGCCTACGGGTGGAGGTATTCGCTCGCTCAATGTGGCGCTCCGTCAGCAGTTAGACCTCTACGTCTGTTTGCGCCCTGTGCAGTGGTTCACTGGCGTGCCTTCGCCCGTGAAGAATCCCGGCAAGGTCGACATGGTAATTTTCCGTGAGAACACCGAAGATATTTATGCCGGTATCGATTTTGAAGCGGGTTCGGAGATTGCGCTCAAAACCCTTGATTTCATTAAGACAAACTTCCCTAAGGAGTTTAAGAAAATCCGCTTCGGCGCCGAAGATCCATCGTCGGTCGGTCTCGGTATTAAGCCCGTTTCCCGTCCGGGTTCCGAACGTTTGATTCGTTCGGCTTTACAGTACGCCATCGCGAACAATCGCAAGTCGCTGACTTTAGTTCACAAAGGAAACATCATGAAGTACACCGAGGGTGCCTTCATGAAGTGGGGTTACGATTTGGCGAAGAAAGAATTTGGCGCCGTGGAAATTGATGGCGGCCCTTGGTGCAAAATTCCTGAGGGTAAGCCAGGTGCAGGCATCATCATTAAGGATGCGATTGCCGACATTACCTTGCAGCAGATTCTGACTCGTCCGACCGACTTCGATGTCATCGCGACTTTGAATTTAAACGGCGACTACCTTTCCGACGCACTCGCTGCGCAAGTGGGTGGCATCGGTATCGCGCCCGGTGGTAACATCAATTACCTCACCGGCCATGCCATCTTTGAAGCCACGCACGGCACCGCACCTAAGTATGCGGACAAGGATGTGGTTAACCCTGGTTCCGTCGTTCTCTCTGGCGAAATGATGTTACGCTACATGGGTTGGACCGAAGCGGCCGATCTCGTACTCAAAGGTTTGAACGGTGCGATTGGCGGCGGACGTGTGACTTACGACTTCGCCCGTCAGATGCAGGGTGCCACCGAAATTAAATGTTCGGAATTTGGTGACGCGATTATCGCGGCGATGTAATCGCACACAGCGTTTTCTATCGACAGGTGCAGGCCTTCTTGGGGCTTGCACCTGTTGTTTTTTAGGCTAACAAAGGGTCTTCTTACCTAACCTATGAAACACTCCCTCCACGCCCTCGCCCTCGCTGTTTTCAGCATGGGCATCGCTCAAGCTCAGTCCGCTGCCCCTGCAGCCCCTGCTCCAGTCGCCGTTGCCGATCTCTCGGCTCGCGCCAGCTTCTCTTGGTCATCCAAGAACGTTGCCCGCGGTAAAGAGCGCTCCAGCGAAGAAGGCCTCCTCCAGTCGCAAGTCACCTTAGAGTACAGCATTCCTTCTTTCCAAGGCGCATCCATCTACGCTAGTGCTTACAGCGCAGACGCTTTCGAGCGCACTTACACTATCGGTGGTCGCACCGATTCTTCCGTTGGTACCTTCGACCTCGGTTACCAGCACTCCACTGCAACTACTACTGCGGTTGGAACGATTGCTTCAAAGGGCTACACCCTCATTGAGTCAGACAAGGAAATCTACGTTGGCATTGTAGCTAATAAGGATGTGGCCCTTCGCCCTTCCTTGTATGTTTACTACAGCACCGAGCTCAAGCAGACCAACGTCGTGATCTCGGGTCGTAAGGACTTCGTAGGCGGCGAAATCGGTCTCCCTGGTTTCGACCTCTCCACTAAGGTGTATGCCGGCTCGGTTAACTCCTCGGCTTCGGATTACGAAACTGAGAAGAACGCTTACCTCTATGTAGGTGCCTCGGTGGACGTGACCCGCACCATTGGTGCTGGAGCAATTGTTGGTGTAGGTGCTCATTATGCCTACAACACCGATGGCCAGACCGATACCAAGGGTAGCACGACCTGGTACAAGGCTTACGCTAACTTCCGCTTCTAAGCCTTAAAAAGCCTAGATTTCCTCAGAAGGGCGTGACTTTGGTCACGCCCTTCTTGTTTTTACGATTTAGAGGCCCGAACCCCCTATTTCGCCTCTTTGGGTATTGACGGAGGGGTCCCAAGTCTCATTTTCCGACTTTCCCTCTTTATGAAGACCACGCTAGCTAAGAACGTGCAGCTCAAGGACAAGACCTGGTACATCATCGATGCCAAGGATCAAGTTCTAGGCCGACTCGCTGTCAAAATTGCCAACGTCCTCCGCGGACGTCACAAGCCAACCTACACGCCCCACGTCGACACGGGTGATTACGTCATCGTAATCAACGCCGACAAGGTGCGCCTGACGGGCTCGAAAGAAACCGACAAGACTTACATGTTCTTCACCGGTTGGGTAGGCACCGCTTACCGTCGCACCGCTGCAGCGATGCGCGAGCGCCGTCCTGAGTTCCTCGTGAAGCACGCCGTTAAAGGCATGCTCCCTAAGAATCGCTTGGCGAATGACATGCTCCTTAAGCTCCGTGTTTATGCGGGCGAAAAGCATGATCACGCGGCATCGAATCCTGTTCCTTTCCCAAAAATCTAATTACTAAAACGTTTCAATGAGCGCTGCTAAGTCCTCTCCTATTTCTGCTGTCGGTCGTCGTAAGACGGCTTCGGCTCGTATCCGCATTACGCGTGGTACCGGTGTGATTTCCATCAACGGAAAGACCATCGAAGAATACCTTTACACCGAAGCCCTCGTTAAGTCGGCCACGGCTCCTCTGCGCACTGCCGGTCTCGAAGGTCAGATCGACGTCGCAGTTAACGTCATCGGTGGCGGTCCTAACGGACAAGCCGGTGCGATTTCTCATGGTTTGGCTCGTGCCATCCAGAAGATGGATCCAGCCCTGCGTGCCCCTTTAAAGAAAGACGGTCTCCTCACCCGCGATGGCCGTATGCGCGAGCGTAAGAAGCCCGGTCGTCCTGGTGCCCGTAAGCGTTTCCAGTTCTCCAAGCGCTAAACCGCCTCTGGAAACAGGAACTATCAAGGCCCCGGCACCCCGGGGCTTTTTTATTGCCCAGTTTTCTATGTCCAAGCGTCCAAACGTCGTTTAATCCT